>NZ_JBHTBW010000024.1:0-26582 GCF_042665195.1 Laceyella putida | reverse complement strand
TCCTTGCTTTTGTTGTTATGAACATTCTAACAGGAAATCATGATGGATTCACCAGACACGCCCTAAATAATATTAATCATTTACAACATCATTGTCCATTCCCTGTCAAAATGTTAAACAAACGTTCCAAAGGCCAGATTCTGCATGCCGCACACACCTCAAATTGATATAATATATGAGATCTCTACAAGTTATTTCAAAAGTCGTTGATGAGCGGAAAAACCTTTTCCCGATGAGCGCCGATGGACAAGTGAAGCGAATGGGAAACGGTTATGGAGCGATCGCCATAGCCATTTCTCCATCCAAAAAATGGTTTTGAAATAGCTTCTAAATATATTTGTTCGGGTTCCATGACCGGATGCGTGAGAAAAGGGTCCAAACCCAATATGATCAAGGGTTTTATTGTTCATTAATATTTTTTGATATAAATTCGGATAAAATTTCTAAAAGGAGGGCAGAAGAGGAAGATGCTGAAAGATAAACTGTCGTTGTTGCCAGACCAACCAGGGTGTTATCTGATGAAAAATCAAGACGGCGAAATCATCTATGTGGGCAAAGCCAAAAGCTTGAAAAATCGGGTTCGCTCTTACTTTACGGGCAGTCACGATGGGAAGACGCAACGTTTGGTCATGGATATTGCTGACATTGAGTACATCGTCACCGGTTCGGCATTGGAAGCCCTAATTTTGGAATGCAACTTGATTAAAAAGCACCGGCCCCGTTATAACGTGATGTTGAAGGATGACAAATCGTATCCTTACATCCGGTTGACAAAGGAAAGGCATCCGCGTTTAGAAGTGACGCGCAAGGTGAAAAAGGACGGCTCCAAGTATTTCGGTCCGTATCCCCATGCTGGCGCCGCCCAGCAGGCCAAAAAACTGTTGGATCGTTTGTTTCCGCTGCGAAAGTGCAAAACGATCCCCAAACGGGTCTGTTTGTATTATCATTTGGGACAATGTTTGGCACCGTGTGAATTCGAAGTCAAGGCGGAAGCCTATGATGATATCATGCGCAAGGTGACCCGTTTTCTTAACGGGGGTTATCCGGAATTGAAGCAAGACTTGTGCAAGAAAATGGAAGAAGCGGCGGAGAATCTGGAGTTTGAACGGGCCAGAGAGCTTCGTGACCTGATTCAAGATATCGATGCCGTGATGGAGAAGCAAAATATCGTCCTCAATGACAATGTGGATCGCGATGTCTTCGGTTACGCCGCTGAAAAAGGCTGGATGTGTGTCCAAGTGTTCTACGTGCGCCAAGGCAAACTGATCGAGCGCGATGTCTCCATGTTTCCGCATTTTCATGAACCGGCGGATGATTTTCTGTCTTATGTTGCGCAGTTTTATCATGAGGCTCCCACCCTGCCCAAAGAGGTGGATTTGCCGCAAGAGGTGGAACTGGAACTGGTTGAAAAGTTGCTGCCCGATGTGCGGGTGGCGATTCCGCAACGGGGGATGAAAAAGAATTTGGTGCAGATGGCGATGGAAAACGCCAAAATCGCCCTGCACGAACGATTCCAGTTGATGGAGAAAGATGAAGAAAAGACGTTTCAAGCCCTTGGCCAATTGGGAAATGCACTCAGGATCGGTTTGCCGCGACGGATTGAGGCGTTTGACAACTCCAATATCCAAGGGGTGGACCCCGTATCGGCCATGGTGTGCTTCATCGACGGGAAACCGGAGAAAAAGGAGTACCGCAAATACAAAATTCGCTCTGTGAATTCCCCCAATGATGTGGAGACGATGCGGGAAGTAATTCGCCGCCGTTATACGCGCGTTTTGAAGGAAAACTTGCCGCTGCCCGACTTGATCTTGGTCGACGGGGGTAAGGCCCAGATGCAAGCGGCGCTGGATGTGTTGGAAAATGAACTGGGCCTTTATGTTCCGGTTGGCGGAATGGTAAAGGATGAGAAGCACCGCACCTCCCGGCTGCTCTCGGGCGACCCGCCGCAAGAAACGGATATCAAACAGGGAAGTCAGGCTTTTTATCTCATCCAACGCATACAAGAAGAGGTGCACCGCTTTGCGATCACATTCCACCGCCAAACGCGCGGCAAGCATCTGACCGCGTCCGAGTTGGATGAGATTCCAGGTGTGGGCCCCAAGCGGAAACAACAGTTGTTTCGCCATTTTGGGTCTCTTGAAAAGATGCGCAAAGCCAGCTTGGAAGAATACCGCAAAGCCGGTATCGGCGATAAATTGGCCCGAACGATTCTAGAGGTGTTGGGTGAAGGGACATCGGTAGAGTCATAGGCCCGCCCGGTCGACATGTTCGGGGTGGGCTTTCTAATTATTTTTTCCCAAATATACAATTTTTGGTCTTCTGTTTCTTGATATAATGTTTATACAATGAAAATGCAGGAGGTCATTATGACGACACAAGAAAAACAACTCCTTAAAATGGAAAATACCGAACCCATAGAATTTTTGCGGTTATATACAGGAGGCCAACCAATTTCAAAGCAATTGGTCCAACTGGTGTATGAACTTAAGAAGAATTATGCTTTTTCCAATGGTGTGGTTAACGCCTTGTTTGAGCATTGTTTAGTGGAAAATAATTACAAGATTGTTCGTACATATGTATTGCAGTTAGCGGACGAATTGGATGAAGCGGGAGTGCGAAACGCGCAGGAGGTGTTTCGGTATTTGAGGGAGAGACAATATCAAAAGCAACCACAAATACACACCGCGGCGGTGGACCCGGATGTTAATATGGAATATGTCGAAACCAATATCGCGCTCATCGCCAAGCAATTGCATGAGCTTCGCAAGGATGTCAACACAAAGTTCAGACAGATGAATCAACAGCTGGAGCAGATTGAGCGCCGGCTGGCCCAGGTGGTCGATTCCTTAAAATAAATATTGGTATGTTTTATCATGTTAATTTGGAATATTTATAATATATTGGTCTGCGAACTGATTGCTTGACGCCTCCTAAATAGAGGTGTCTTTTTTGTGGTTCATTTTGGAAAATAGAGTGGAAACGTTGGGGTAAACCGTGTAGAATCGGCTTAACAGAGATGGATTTGTAATTTTGAATGTGATTGATATCATGATAACAAGGTTGAAATTTAAAACAAAAGGGGAATTAGATTGAAACGGGTAAAAAGGGCGCCTGGAAGGCCAAGACGCACAGATTTAGAAGGAAATATGGATACGGAACAAAAAATATTATGCGAAGCAGCGGGATTATTTCTAAAAAGTGGCTATGCCGCTGTTTCAATTAGCATGATCACCGATGCGGTCGGCATAACCAAACCTACCTTATATCATTATTTTCCTGACAAGGAGACGTTATTTGCGGCTGTGATGTGCAAAAAGCTGGAGTTCGCCGGGATGCATATCCAACGGGGCATTGCCGAAGGGGGAACAGTAAGGCGCCGGCTGACTTGTTTGGCGAAGGGATTTTTCCATTATGCGTCGATGTCCATGCAACCCCTCATGCGTGACGTTGACGAACAGTTGCGTCCAGAGCTGGTCGAGCGTGTGTATCAAACGATGCATCGCGCCATCGTGAAACCCTTGCAAAAGTTGTTGCAAGAGGGAATGGAGCAAGGCGAATTGGTGCCGCAAGCGGATCAAATCCCGATACTGGTCGATTTGTGGTTGGGGATGTTGGACACGTTGGCGAAACATTGCCGTAAGGGCGTGACGGAAGAGGAAATCGGCCAATTGGCGGAAATGGTTGTCGCCGTGTTTATGGACGGGATTGCTAAAGGGAAGCGTTAGGACAGGGAGAGGAGTGAGCCAGATGATAGCTGCAGAGAAAAATGAGCGACTCACCCCTATCGTTCATGCGATGGTTACTTATGTGTTACGGCGCCATTTTGCGCGCATGTATGTCAGATGTTCCGAGCGCATCAATGTGTCTACCCCCACGCTTTATTTGGTGAATCACAGCCACTGGTGGGATCCGCTCTTTGTGTTGTGGTTGAACCATGTTTATTTGCGTCAAGATGCGTATGTCATGTTGCAAGAGAAAGCGCGGCCTTTTTTTCCATTTTTAAAAGAACAAGGGCTTTTCACCGTTGATCCTGATCATTACCAAGAGTGGCAGGCGGCGCTGGAAGTGGGAAGCGAACTGTTGTCTGCCCGTTTTCGTTCTTTGTGGGTTTTGGGGCAAGGGGAAGTTGTCCATCAAGACGCGCGCCCCGTCCGCTTTATGCCGGGAATGGGTTCGTTGCTTGAAAAATGCGAACAGGTGCAAGTTGTTCCGGTGGCGATTTATACTTCCTTTACCCAAAAGCGGCCTGATGTCTATCTGCATCTGATGGACCCCCTTTTGCCGGACACCTTTGTCAAAGGGCACCGTCGGCAATGGATTGCCGCTTGCGAAAAGGAGCTTGCCCTTGAATTGGACGCCTTGCGTGAGCGAGTGATCGCCAACCGACTTTCGGAATATGAGTTGGCATGGAATGGATATCCATCGCTGCAACAAAACTGGATCAAGCTGCGAGAGCAACTCAGACAAGTGTACGAGTGGTGGCAACGACGAAAGAAAGGGCGATCACAGCGATGAAAAAAGGAATCATCATCGGTGGGGGCATAGCGGGCCTGGTCACGGCGATCAAATTGTCCACGATGGACTTCAAAGTGACCTTGTTTGAAAAAGAAGATTTTGTTGGTGGGACATGTCGCTCACTCACACTGGAGGGAGGATATCAATTTGATTTGGAACCGGCCCCAATGGTGATGCCATGGATTTTTGAACGGATTTTTAGGGAAGCCGGATCTTTTCTTGACCCCGAGTTGCGGTTTATTCCGCTGCCCGTCAATAGCCGGCACTTTTTCTATAATAAATCGATTCTCGATCTGACGGCGGATGGCGATGCGATGGCGGAGCAACTCACCGCCGTTTCGCCGGAAAACCGAACGGGTTTTTTGGACTACCTGTATGCGGTTCAAATGATCTATGAGTGGGTGGAAGAAGTCCTGTTGGAACAACCAACCGCTTCTTGGACTGATCTGATCGGCTTGGAATCAGTGAAATCGACGCTAAAGATGAAGCTGTTGCAGCCGTTGGACACCTTTCATCGGCGTTTTTTCGATGATGCGCGCTTGCTTGCGATGATGAATCGTTACGCGACCTATGTCGGTTCTTCCCCATACAAGGCCCCGGCGGTGGTGGCGATGTTCGCTTACCTTGAATTGGTGCAGGGTGTTTCTTACGTCGAAGGCGGGAATGAGCGGATCATTGAGTCCTTGGTTCGATTGGCCCAATTGCTGGGAGTGGAGATGATCACGGGATGTGCCGTCGAGCAAATCCTGCTTTCTGAACGGCAAGTGACTGGGGTGGAGGCAGGCGGGCAAAAATGGGAGGCGGATATCGTGGTTTCCTGTATCGACCCGGCCCAAACGAAAGCCTCTTTATTGTCCGATGGCCGCCGCCAACCTGATTTGCGCAAACAAAGTTGTTCGCAAATCGTCGGATTCCTCGGTTGCAAAGAAACCTACCCCATTTTGCAATATCACAATTATTTTTATCCCCGGGAGATTGAGCGGCATTACATTGATTTGTTCGAGCAACGGACATGGCCGAATCAGCCTCTTATTTATGTGGGGTACTCAGGGTTGTATGAGCCGGAGCGTGCCGGTTCGGGCAGCAATTTGTGCGTTTCTGTCCAAGTTCCGGCCAATCGGGAGCTGAAACCGGGTCAGATCGATCAATATCGCGAGCAACTCTTGTATTTGTTGGAACGTGTCTGGGGCTTGCAGGGGTTGAGCGAACAGATTGAAGTGGAGAAATGGTTGGGGCCACTTGAGTTGCAGGAGATGACGGGTGCTTATGGCGGAGCGTTGAATGGCCGGGCTTTTCATGGGCTTCGAACCGCCGTGCGCCAACCGCTCAAAGATCGCAAGCGGCAAGGGTTATATTATGCGGGGGCGGGTACATATCCGGGGGGCGACCAAGCGATGGCGGCCATCAGCGGGCTGCATGTCGCCCATCTGATCAAGCGAGAGGAAGAGAAGAAAGAAAGAAAGCTCACTCCAAAGGGGTGAGCTTTCGCTTATTTATCTTCTTTTTTCTCTTTGTTTTCTTCTTTGCCGGATACCGCATCGCGAAACATTTTTAACGTTTGTCCGGTCGCGCGCCCCAATTCAGGCAGCTTTTTGGGTCCGAAAAGCAATAAAGCGACAACCAAAATGACGATGAGTCCTGGTAAACCGATGCCAGCCATAATTTCACGCTCCAACAGGCAGGTATTGCCTGAGATATTCTTTAGCCATTATATCTCTTCATGAGAAAGATGCCAAGTAAAGCTTTTTTTGCTTTATAATCAAGTTAGAATGAAGAAGAGGAGAGGAATGCTGTGGACTTAATTCACATGTTCGCTTCATTGGCTGAAAAAATCAACCAAGACCCTGCCGGGATTGCCCAATTGGATGATGTGTATCAATTGGAGCTGACCAGCGGGACTTACCAAGTGCGTTTAAGTGAAGGCAAAGCGGAGTGGACAGAGGAAAGCAAGTGGGAGCCCACTTGCACGCTGGTGATCAAAGATGAGGTCCTAGTGAAGCTCGTGACCGGGAAGTTGGGGGCAACGACCGCCCTGATGATGGGCAAATTGAAAGTGAAAGGCTCGGTTGAGGCCGCCCTTCGCTTGCAAAAAGTGTTAAAACATTACGCCGCTTAAATGAACAAGCCTGATACCTCGGGATGGAGGTCAGGCTTGTTTGGCTGTGATCCACTCCACATGATGCGCTTCCGTAAGTGTGGGCACTTCCAATTTCCGCACCAATTTCCGGATCACCGCCTCAGGCACCTCGTGTTTGCGCTTCCGGTTGCGGGAGAGCAAGAGATCGAGTGGCGCATCCATATACACGATCGTAATGCGCGCGCCATAGGCGGCGAACAGATCGATGAGCGGATCGCGCAAATGGCGGGTGAGATTGGTTGCGTTCCAGATGAATGATTGCCTTTGCCGCAACAGGACTTTGGCTTGCTCCTTGGCGATTTGGATCACCTCCCCTTGGTTGGCGGTGGGGGAAATGCCGTGTTCGCGCCGGATTTGGTCAAGGGAAATGACCGGGAGATCGGGATGGGTTTGGCTGATCCACGTATCTTTTCCCGCTCCGGGCAAACCGGACATCAGGATCACTTCACACCGGGTATCGTCATACAATACGTCAGTCGCTTGGAGATGGGCGTTCCGAAAATAACGGAAGCGTATGCGCATTGGCAAAGGGCAGGGGTTGGGTGTAGCATTTCAATTCGGTGGCATATTGGCGAAAGATTTCGATGCGTTCCAACAACTCCGGTTGATCTGGACAGATTCGTCCGCGCACATCCGCTTCCGCGAGCAAGGCGACCCAATCGAGGCGAATGTGCCAACTGGCGGTGATCACCGCTCTCTCGGGATCGGGTTTCTCAAAAAACCATAAAGGTAAGCCATGGTAACGGACAAGCTGCACCAGATTTTCCCTGGTATGGATTGGGAGGGAAAACATTTTCTCCCGTATCATCTGTGCGCCCACTTTGGCGTGGTGGGGAGCGTGAAAGCGGCCATCTTCGCCCATTTGTGTACAGGGTTCCTTGCCGATATCATGGAAGAGGGCGGCCATGAATAGCAGGGATTGCTCTTCATGAGGCAGAATTTGCCAAGCGGGAAGCTGACTGAGTTCATCCACCACCATCCAGGTGTGGGTGAGCACATCCCCTTCCCCATGATACTCCGGATCTTGCGGGACTTGGCTGAGAGCTTGCAACCAAGGGAATTCATGCAGAATGTGCCGGCGGTTGCCCGATGCGTTTCCATCAATCAAAATAAGCTCACCCCTTTCCGCAATTGATTGGGGATGAGGGGTCGGTTCATCCAGTGCGACTCGGAGTCGATGATCGTTTGCAAAAAACCGGAACGTACCCATTTGTAACGGTTTTTCACGCGGCCATGTTCTTCTACCTTAATATATAACCCTTCCATCAATCCGGAGTGATCGGTCTCCCTTATAGCCAGCTCAGGCTGAAGCTTGAGTTGGGTGGCCAGGTGTCTCAGTTTCTCCAAATGGTCGACCGCAATAAAGGGCGAGGAGCCAATCCAATCCGCCAGTGGTTTTTTTCGCGGGGCGATGCCTTCATACAGCACCCTTACCGAAACGACAAAGGGCGCTCGAGCCAGGAATTCACGCCGTCTGGCGGTGGATAGAAAAATGCCGGCTTGTTTGTCATAGATGTCGAATTCCAAAAAATAATGGGGCAAATCCGTATAAAAGACAGTGTGTTTGGCGTACATCCATTCACCGTACATGATGTAACGATCTTGCAACAAATCCCACAGTTCGTGGGCATAACGGTGGGCCCAGCTTTTGAGCAAGGCAAATTGCTGCTCCCGTGGGCCTCCCGTCAAGTAATGGCCACGGCTTTGCAGTAGCAAGGTGCCGTCCCGGCCGAAGCTGATGCCGGCATTGGCCCCGTCCATTTTCTCTTCGATGACAATCGGTTGTCCGATCAACTCTTGATAGGAGGCGACGGTTAAATCCTCATCGCCAGGCTGTAGCCCTGAGCCAGACAAATGTCGCGTGCGCGGGTACTTGATCATGGGTTCCATATAGGGTTCACCTTTTACTTTTTAATCATTTTTTATATTAATAATAAATAATATATCGTTAAAAGTCATGAAAAAAAGAGTGTTTTTTCACCTTGCCAATTTGGTTGTGCTATGTTAATATCAAAAAAATTAATACTATATCAGAATTCTCGCCACTCTTTGTGGAGTAGAGGTGCGGATTTCATGAGTACTTGTTTGGAGGACGGGCCGTTGAAGAACAAGGAAAGGGAAAGGCCGCCGAAGTTTGCTGGAAGACCCGACAGAAGGCAGGCTGGGACTGCGTCCGAACAGGAGCAGGACTGTCACAGAAGCGATTTTTTGCTTTTGTGAAGCGCTAATCCGCAGTAGATGAGCGAGCTGGAGCGTGACGACAAAGGCGACAGCGAGCGATTCTCTGCTGTGGTCTTTCTGTTTATTTACAGGCTTTTCTAGCTAGCCATGTAGAATTGAGAGGAGAGTAGCCATGAGCATCGTGGTGCAAAAGTTTGGTGGTACCTCGGTAGGGAGCATTGAGCGGATTCAGGCTGTAGCAGAGATCATAGCTCATACCTATGCCCAAGGAAAGCAATGTGTTGCTGTCGTGTCAGCGATGGGAAAGTCTACGGATCATTTGGTTGGGATGGCCAAAGAGATTTGTCCACACCCTTCTCCGCGTGAAATGGATATGCTGTTAACGACAGGAGAGCAGGTAAGTATCGCCTTGTTGTCCATGGCCTTGCATCAGAAAGGGCTGAAAGCGCGCTCGCTCACTGGTTGGCAAGCGGGAATTGAAACGAATCATGTCCATGGGCGGGCCATGGTCAATGACGTGAAAACGGAGACGATCATGAACGCGTTGGAGCAAGGGGAAGTCGTGGTTGTCGCCGGATTTCAAGGGATTTCACCAGATAAAGAGATTACGACGCTGGGGCGGGGCGGATCAGACACAACGGCGGTCGTGCTGGCTTCTGCCTTAAAAGCCGATTATTGCGAGATTTATACAGATGTGACGGGGGTTTATACCGCTGATCCACGTGTCATTCCTTTGGCGCAAAAGATGGACGAGATTTCATACGAAGAGATGTTGGAATTGGCTCATCTGGGAGCGGGTGTGCTCCATCCGCGCTCTGTGGAAGCCGCTTTGCAAAATAAGGTACAATTAATGGTGCGCTCTAGCTTTGTCGATGAGCCCGGCACCTGGGTTAAGGAGGAAAATGCGATGGAAACCTCACACAATGTCAGAGGGATTGCACATGACTTGCAGGTAGCGCGAATTAAGGTGTTGGGATTGCCAAATCATGAAAACACCCTAACCAAATTATTCGGATTATTGGCGGAGGCGCATATCAATGTGGATATCATCGTTCAGAGTGAACATGATCATGAGCGGGTCGATGTAGCCTTTAGCGTAAATGAAGAAGAAGGTCTTGAAGCGCGCCAAGTGCTGGAAGCGGCACAAGCGGAACTCGGCTTTGCCAAAATTTTATATGAAGCGGGCTTGGCCAAGGTGTCCGCAGTTGGGGTTGGCATGATGACACGCCCAGGTGTGGCCGCCAAGATGTTTGCCACCTTAAGTGAAGCGGGCATTCGGGTGAAAATGGTTTCCACCTCGGAGATTAAAATCTCCTGCGTGGTAGAGCGTGAACTGGCCCTGGAAGGGGCACGCCGGTTGCACACGGCTTTTGGTTTGGATCAAGTGGAAGTGAAAGTATAAATAAAGAAAAGGTGATCCCGTGTTATGCGGGGTCACCTTTTCTTTATTTTCAAGACAATAAACAGAGGGCAATAAAATTATTTGTTGACCGAAAATAATAATTTGAGTGATGATAAAATTAATTGAAAAATATGTTGCTTACAAGGATATATTTAGGAGGGGTTGCTATTTGGCCAGATATGTGATGACCCGTTTGATCCAGATGGTTCTCACCCTCTGGGTGATTGCGACGGTCACATTCATGATGATGAAAGCGATTCCGGGAGATCCGTTCAGCAATGAAAAGAAGCTTCCTGAAGAAGTGCTGAAAAATTTGTACGCTTACTATCAACTGGATGATCCGCTTCCCATTCAGTATATCAACTATATGAAAAACTTGGTGTTGTTTGATCTGGGGCCATCATTCAAATACGAATCCCGCACGATTAATGAGATTGTTTCCGAAGGGTTTCCGGTCTCCGCGCAGTTAGGGGCGCAAGCGTTGTTGCTGGCGGTCGCGGTCGGCTTAACCTTGGGCGTCATGGCGGCGCTCAGGAGAAACCAATGGCTTGATTATTTCTCGATGTTGATCGCGGTGTTGGGCATTTCCGTTCCCAGCTTCGTGTTGGCCCCTTTGCTGCAAAAGTATTTGGGAGTCGAGTGGGCGCTCTTGCCCGTGGCCACGTGGGAAGGGTTTGCTTCCACCGTGATGCCCACGATTGCGCTCGCTGCGTTTCCGCTGGCCAGTGTGACCCGGCTGATGAGGTCGGGCATGGTGGAAGTATTGACGCAAGACTATGTCCGCACGGCCAGAGCAAAGGGCCTGCCGCCTTCTTTGGTGATTGTGCGGCACACCGTCCGCAACGCGATTTTGCCTGTGGTTACGGTGTTGGGCCCGCTGACGGTCGGGGTGTTGACCGGCAGTTTCGTGATTGAGAGCATCTTCTCCATCCCGGGGATTGGCAAGTATTTTGTGGAGAGCATCTCCAATCGCGATTATCCCTTAATCATGGGAATCACGCTGTTTTATTCCTCCCTGTTGATTGCGGTCAATTTCTTGGTCGATTTGGCTTATGGTTGGATTGATCCCCGCATCCAGTTGATTAAAGGGGGCAAATGAGATGGAACCAGCGATGAATCCGCGTTTTCAACCCGTGGTGCGTTCGGAGAGGGCGATGGAGCAGATCCGGCGCCCCCATTTGTCGTATTGGCGGGACAGCTGGCGTCGGTTGAGGCAAAATGTCTTGGCGATGTTGGGTCTCATTTTTATTGTCATGATTGCCATACTCTCGATTTTTGGGCCCATGTTGTCCGAGTATGAATACAATGAACAAAATTTGCAAACGGGGCGCAATTTGGCACCGTCTGCCGAGCACTGGTTTGGCACGGATGATTTGGGCCGGGATGTGTTTGTGCGGGTCTGCGAAGGGGGGCGCATCTCGCTCACGATCGGTTTGGCGGCGGCCTTGATCGATCTGATCATCGGCGTGATTTATGGCGGCATCGCCGGATATCGCGGTGGACGCACAGGTGAAGTGATGATGCGGATTGTTGATGTGCTTTGGGGCCTCCCGTACCTCTTGACGGTCATCTTGTTGCTGGTGATTTTGCCGCCGGGCATGGGCACGATTATTATCGCGCTCACGGTGACGGGTTGGTTAAACATGGCACGGCTCGTGCGGGGACAGGTGCTTCAGCTGAAAGAACAGGA
Organism: Laceyella putida; assembly: GCF_042665195.1. Classification (NCBI taxonomy): domain Bacteria; kingdom Bacillati; phylum Bacillota; class Bacilli; order Caryophanales; family Thermoactinomycetaceae; genus Laceyella; species Laceyella putida. Next base: position 14,657 of record NZ_JBHTBW010000024.1, on the reverse strand, counting down.
GTATGTGCTGGCAGCCCAAACGCTTGGTGCGACGACGGCCCGTTTGCTGTTCAAACATCTCATTCCCAATGCGATGGGCCCCATCATTATCATGTTAACGTTGACGGTGCCGAGCGCCATCTTTGCGGAATCGTTTTTAAGTTTCTTGGGGTTGGGTGTGCAAGCGCCTGTGGCGAGCTGGGGCACCATGATAAACGATTCGCTGGTGACGGTCTTGTCCGGAGAGTGGTGGCGCCTCTTTTTCCCTGCGTTGTTCTTGTGTTTAACCATGTTAGCCTTTAACGCGTTTGGTGACGGTTTGCGCGACGCGCTTGATCCAAAGCTACGGAAATAGGGAGGAGTGGGAAAAAGATGGAGAAGTTACTCGATGTGAAAGCGTTGCATGTCTCGTTTCAGGTGGGCAAAGGTGAGGTGAAAGCGGTGCGGGGCGTCACCTTTTCGCTGGAACGGGGAGAAACCTTGGCGATTGTGGGGGAGTCAGGTAGCGGAAAGAGTGTGACCGCCTTGGCATTGATGCGGCTCCTTCCATTTCCCGGAAAGATTAAAAGCGGGGAGATTCGCTATAACGGGAAAGATTTGACGCCAGTTAGTGAGAAAGAGATGTTTCACATTCGTGGGTCGGAAATTGGCATGATCTTTCAGGATCCCATGACTTCACTCAATCCGACGATGGCGATCGGGAAGCAAATCACGGAAGGCCTTCGCTGGCATCAGAAGATCGGGGAAACGGAAGCGAAAGCGCGCGCCATCGAGATGCTCAATCGGGTCGGCATTCCGCATCCCGAGAAGCGGTTGGATCAATATCCGCATGAGTTTAGCGGGGGGATGAGACAACGGGTGATGATCGCGATGGCCCTGGCGATGAGTCCAAAGGTTCTGATTGCGGATGAGCCCACGACGGCGTTGGATGTCACCATCCAAGCGCAGATTCTTGAGTTGATGAAAGAATTGCAACAGGAGATGGGCACTTCCATTATTCTCATCACGCACGATTTGGGCGTGGTGGCCGAAACGGCGGACCGGGTCAGTGTGATGTATGGCGGACAAGTCGTGGAAACAGGAACTGTAACCGAATTGTTCCATGATGCGCATCATCCGTATACATGGGGCTTATTGCAATCGATGCCGCGTTTGGATCAATCCCGTGACCAAGAGTTGCGGCCGATCCCGGGTTCGCCGCCGGATTTGTACGAGCCGCCGCAAGGGTGTCCCTTCGCCGACCGTTGCCCTTATGCGATGAATGCGTGTTATGAAGAGATGCCCCCGCTCACGCGGCTATCTGATACCCATCTGGTGGCGTGTTGGTTGGAAGATCCCGAGGCGCCGCCCGTGATGATCCATCGGTCGTCCGCTTCTTGAATGACGGGTTGAGTCGGATTCCCCTTCTTCGGAAGGGGGATCTTTTTATGAATCCGCTTGTGTTTTTCATCGCGCCTATTTTACATTTTTCGCGGAGTTAAACCGCCGGAGTGGGCGAGTTAAGCGTTTTCTGGGCCGTTTAGATAAAGAGTGGCGATGTCACATTCCTTGACGCCTCCGACTAGATGGGAGTAAAATAAATAGCGAGTTGAAACCCCTTTCTCAACTTGATGTCAGCGGTCTGAGAGAGTGATGAAACTCTACGACTCTACTGCGACTATGTCCAAGATTGGAGGCAAATGATGAGCAGAGAACGCAGTTTCTTCAACCGTCGGTTACACTCGTTGCTGGGCGTGATACCGGTGGGCTTTTTTTTGGTAGAACATTTACTGTCCAACTATGCTGCCACCGAAGGGGCACAAGCGTTTGTTGAACAAGTGGAATGGCTATGGGGGATTCCGTTCATCACTGTTCTGGAAATCTTTTTTATATTTTTGCCGCTCCTTTACCATGGCGTGTATGGCCTGTATATCGCATTGCAAGCCAAGAACAACGTTGGCAACTTCGGTACTTTCCGCAACTGGATGTTCATGCTGCAACGGATCACAGGCGTCATCACCCTTGTCTATGTCGTGTGGCATGTATGGGAGACCCGTGTTCAAGTAGCGCTCTATGACATGACGGCTCCTCAGCTTGCGAACTTGACTTATGAGATTCTGCAAAATCCTGTCAACCTCGTGTTGTATATGATCGGATTGATAGCGGCTGTCTTCCACTTTTCCAATGGTATGTGGACGTTCCTCATAACATGGGGTGTGACGGTGGGGCCACGTGCGCAACGCGTATCCACCTATGTTTGGGCAGCTGTGTTTGTATTTGTGTCTTATCTTGGTATTTCATCGCTGTTAGCCTTTGCGCAACCAGATTTTATCCATCAATTGGCACAGCATTAGAAGGGAGCACTTCTCATGAATGAAAAACTGATCGTTGTCGGTGGCGGACTGGCTGGCTTGATGGCAACGCTCAAGGCGGCTGAGGCAGGAGCCCACGTCCAACTGTTCTCCATTGTACCAGTGAAACGCTCTCACTCTGTATGTGCACAGGGCGGTATCAATGGTGCGGTAAATACCAAAGGTGAAGGGGACTCTCCATGGGAGCACTTTGATGACACCATCTACGGCGGAGATTTCCTCGCAAACCAACCTCCAGTCAAAGCGATGTGTGAAGCGGCTCCTGGGATCATTTACCTGATGGACCGCATGGGTGTACCGTTTAATCGTACACCTGAAGGATTGATTGACTTCCGCCGTTTCGGTGGCACGAAGCATCACCGCACCGCTTATGCGGGTGCCACGACAGGGCAACAGCTCCTCTATGCGTTGGATGAGCAAGTTCGCCGCTATGAATCGGAAGGAAAAGTATCCAAATATGAAAACTGGGAGTTCTTGCGCATTGTCCAAGACGATGAAGGGCGCTGCCGCGGAATCGTTGCCCAAAACTTGCGTAGCGGTGAAATCGTCGCGTTCCCTGCGGATGCGGTGATCTTGGCGACAGGTGGCCCCGGCATCATCTTCGGCAAATCGACCAACTCCATGATCAATACGGGAACAGCGGCTGCGGCGGTGTACCAACAAGGGGTATATTACGCGAACGGTGAGTTTATCCAGGTGCATCCTACCGCGATTCCCGGGGATGATAAACTTCGTTTGATGTCTGAGTCGGCCCGTGGTGAAGGGGGTCGCGTATGGACATACAAAGACGGCAAACCATGGTATTTCCTCGAAGAAATGTACCCAGCGTATGGGAACCTGGTACCACGTGATATCGCGACACGCGCCATCTTCAAAGTGTGTGTGGACGATAAACTGGGCATCAACGGGGAGAACATGGTTTATCTTGATTTGTCCCACAAAGATCCGAAAGAGTTGGATATCAAATTGGGCGGTATCATAGAAATCTATGAGAAGTTCATGGGTGAAGACCCACGCAAAGTCCCCATGAAAATCTTCCCAGCCGTTCACTATTCCATGGGCGGCCTATGGGTAGATTACGACCAAATGACCAACATTCCAGGATTATTCGCGGCGGGTGAGTGTGAATACCAGTACCACGGCGCGAACCGTCTGGGGGCCAACTCCCTCTTGTCTTGCATCTTCGGCGGCATGGTGGCTGGACCGAAAGCGATTGAGTATGTGCGTGGTTTGGACAAACATGTCGATTCGTTCAGCTCGGAACTGTTCGATGCACAGCGCAAGACGGAAGAAGAAAAGTACGAGAGCATTCTGAAGATGGACGGAAACGAAAATGCTTATTTGTTGCATAAAGAGCTGGGTGAATGGATGACGGATAACGTGACCGTGGTTCGCCACAACGATCGCCTGAAGAAAACGGACGAGAAGATCCAAGAGTTGATGGAGCGTTATCAGAACATCAATATGATCGATACCAGCAAATGGAGCAACCAAGCCGCACCGTTTACCCGCCATCTGTGGAACATGCTGCAGCTGGCGCGTGTCATCACGCTTGGCGCTTACAACCGCAACGAAAGCCGTGGGGCGCATTATAAACCGGAATTCCCGGACCGCAATGACGAAGACTGGTTGAAAACAACCAAAGCGAAATTCACCCCAGAGGGTCCTGAGTTTGAATACGAGCCGGTGGACATTTCTCTGATTAAGCCTCGTCCGCGCCGTTATGATGTGGATAAGGGAGGGAACAAAAGCTAATGAGCGAGCAACAATATGTACAGCTGATCGTGACGCGTCAGGATGGTCCCAACAGTCAACCGTATAAGGAAGAGTTTAAAATCCCTTATCGCAAAAACATGAACGTCATCTCCGCGATGATGGAAATCCAGCGCAATCCGGTGAATGCGAAAGGGGAAAAAGTCGCACCGGTCCAGTGGGAATCGAACTGCCTTGAAGAAGTGTGCGGTGCTTGCTCCATGGTGATCAACGGGAAGCCACGCCAAGCTTGTACGGCTCTTGTTGACCGATTGGAACAACCTATCCGCATTGAACCGATGAGCACGTTCCCTGTCGTCCGTGACTTGGTGGTTGATCGCAGCCGCATGTTTAATGCCTTGAAGCGGGTTAAAGCTTGGATTCCAATTGATGGCACCCACGATTTGGGACCGGGTCCACGCCTCGCTGAAAAAGACCGCCAATGGCGTTATGAACTGTCCAAATGCATGACATGTGGCGTATGTCTGGAAGCGTGCCCCAACGTAAACGCCAAGTCCAACTTTGTCGGTCCGTTCGTGGTGGGACAAGTGCAATTGTTTAACTCCCATCCAACCGGAGCGATGAATAAAGAAGAGCGCCTGGAAGCTCTCTTGGATGACGGCGGTCTGCAAGAGTGCGGGAACTCGCAAAACTGTGTGCAAGCTTGTCCAAAAGGGATTCCGCTTACGACGGCGATCGCCAAGAGCAACCGTGACGCGACGACCCACATGTTTAAAAAATGGCTTTCCATCTAATCGCAAACTGCCGGCTTTTAACAAGCCGGCAGTTTTTTGTGTTGCGTCATGGGGAAAAACCGGCATTGATTGTGCCGATGAATGTAGAGCCCCAAAAAAACAGAACCAACGGTAAGTTGGTTCTGTGATGGAAAAAAGATTATTTTTGCGAAGAGGCGGAGGTGAAGAACTCGCCAATCGCGCTGAACAGATCGCCAAGCCATTCAAAGACGGTATCAAAAAAGCCTTGGGTTACTTCTGCGTTCAAAATGTTTTTGATATCTCCACGCAGGCTCTCAAACTGTTGGGAGAGTTGATCCCAATCGATGTTCAACGTGCTGAAGTGCTGGGAGAATTGGGTTAATTGGTTAATGGTTTGCTCACTTAAGTTAATATTGAAATCATTGGATACGTTGATGATGATATCTCTGTATTCTTCAGCTGTTTGCGGTTTTTCTTGCGCTACTTCTTGCTTCACGGCATTGATGAATTGCACGGCCTTGTTGGAATCTCCCAGTTCTTTGGCCAGCTCTTGTGTGCGCACGATCTCTTCGTTCGCCACTTGTTTGGTGTTTTCATCGATTTTTTTGCCCGTCGCCGCTTCAAACGCTTTGATAATTCCGGTCAAGCCGGCTGTGCCGGATACCTGGATCGGCGCGGTTACATAGATGTCCGCATCCTTGATGCCCGCGGTAATCGCCGCATTGGCATACATGCTATCGGTGATCGTGGTAATATTGTTGGTTTTGACCGAAATGCCCTTCCCGGAATCGGTCAGTACGATTTTGGCGGAAGAAAGAGCATGTCGACCGATAACATCCGCCTTCAAGTATTTGCCCAAGTACTGATATTCTTCTTGGTTGGTCACTTCGATAACCTTTACTTGATTTTCCACAACGCCCATCTCTTTTAAGATGGCGTCGCGTTGGGTTCCGGTCAGGTCTTTACCCAACGTCACAACGGTTTCCCCAGCGATGGCATCAGCGGATGCGCCCGTTGGCAGGGCCAATACAACTGCCGAAAGCATGGCTAGAGCAATAAGGCTAAATTTTTTCAAACGTTTCATTAGAAATGAAACCCCCTTATAAAAGAGAAAAGGTTCGTCTCCGGCGATGGAAGGAAGTGCCGGAGATCGAAAGTCCATATCAAATTTTATTGTATCGTGTATCGCCTTATCTGTGAACAGTAAAAAAGTAGGTAAATTACCAATCCTGAGTTTCGAATGGATCAGATTAAAGACCGTGAAGGCTTGAAAGAGAGAAGATTCGTAGCGTGAATGAAGGTTTTTTGATTTGGAAACGGATTTGATTTATGCATTATTTACATAATGGATGATTGATCGCTTGGCTGATGCGACATATACGGGAAGCATGCGAATGAAGGTGCCGCATCTGTGCCCATGTCATGGTTTATCTTTGGTCTTCTGAGCATGAGTGTGATCAACACGCTTCGTCTGGTTTCCGAGGGGCTTTCAGAGGTGGTTATGCAAGTGTCTTGCCTGCACATGACTATGGCTATGGCTATGGCCGGATTAGGGCTCCATGTCGATGGAACCGGCTTGAAGCCGAAGGGATTCCCCTTGTTGACGGGCCTTGGCCATGCATATGGCAAAACCCTAACATCCCTCGCCAGCGGGAAGGATGTTAGGGTTGTTCGTTTACCTGAAGACGGGTTCTTTCAATTCGGCCAGTTTGTCAAGGGAAGTTTTCTCCACATCCGCGTGCAAGCTGTTGCCATGGGCATCCATTGTGACAATGGCGGCAAAATCTTTGACTTGCAAATGCCACATCGCTTCCGGAATGCCAAATTCCATAAAGTCGACCCCTTCCACGCCGGTAATGCACTCAGCATAATACTGGGCTGCGCCGCCGATCGCGTTGAGGTAGACGGCACCATGTTCTTTTAGCGCGGCCAATGTCTTTTGTCCCATGCCACCTTTACCAATCACGGCACGGATGCCAAACTTTTTGATGATGTCGCCTTGATACGGTTCCTCGCGAATGCTGGTTGTCGGGCCCGCCGCTTTCACATTCCAATTGCCGTCTTGGTCTTTGAGCATGACCGGCCCGCAGTGATAAATGACCCCGCCGTTCAGGTCAACGGGTGCATCATGATCCATCAGATGTTTGTGCAATGCGTCCCGTCCGGTGTGAATCAGTCCATTGAGCACGACGATGTCACCGACTTTCAAGTCGCGGATCTGTTCTTCCGTAATCGGCGTGGTGAGCACCACTTGGCGTCCGCCCGTCATTTCGGTGTTTTCGGCAGTGACCGTCGCCTCCTGCTCAGCTTCGGTTGCCTTTTCAGTATAGAGCCAATCTTGGATGGTTCCGGTAACTGGATCAATGGTGACGCCTTGGCGACGGAAGGCCCAACAGTTGTAAGCAACGGAGACATAGAAACTGGCTGGGATGCGGTGCATTACGCCGATTTTGCAACCCAATAAGGTCGCGTTGCCGCCAAATCCCATGGTTCCGATGCTTAACGTATTGGCTTTCTCCATAATATATTCTTCTAAGCGAGCCAAGTCCGGATTTGGATTGGTATCGGTTACAGAACGGAACAGCTGTTTTTTCGCCAGTTCGTATCCGGTCGTGCGGTCACCTCCGATGCCGACCCCGATAAATCCTGCGCTGCATCCTTGGCCCTGCGCTTGGTATACGGCATGGAGGATGCACTTGCGGATTCCGTCCAAGTCGCGGCCAGCCCGACCCAATCCTTCCAATTCACAAGGTAAGCTGTATTGGATGTTTTTATTTTCGCAGCCGCCGCCTTTGAGGATCAAGCGCACTTCGATGTGATCCCGTTCCCATTGCTCGTAATGGATTACGGGAACACCTTCACCCAGGTTATCGCCGCTGTTTTCCCCAGTGAGCGAATCGACGGAGTTGGGTCGCAATTTGCCTAACTTGGTCGCTTCGGCTACAGCTTCGCGAATCTGCTTGGACATCTTGATTTGGTTGGCCCCTACAGGCACCTTGATTTTAAACGTCAGCATCCCGGTATCTTGACAGATCGGGGATACATTTTCTTCGGCCATTTTGATGTTGTTGGTGATGGTGCTGAGCGCCAGCGCCGAGCGTGTTCCGGCATCTTCCTGAGCGCTGGCTCGCTGGATGGCTTGGCGAACATCGGGCGGCAAATTCGTCGATGTTTCGGTAATCAACTTCAAGATCGAGTCTTTGAAAGATTGCATTGGTAACCCCTCTTTTATCCCTCGTGGTTATTTGATACATTCTTATTCTATTATAACGGGTGTTGCCATTTTTCTCATCTGATCCCCATGCTGAAATGTTCCGACAAAGGGGCCGTGAAAAAACCTGCCTCCTGTTAGGGGTGAGACAGGTTCAAATCGATTATGACAATGGATTTCGCTGAGCATTTTTGATAAATAATTCTTCGTTTTCGATAATCCCACAAATCCCGCATTGCACTCGGTATTCAGCCCCGCGGTAGTGAAAGTGAAAGGGATCCTTTTCCGACACCCGCTCCGTGATATACCCGGAGTGGACATCTTTTTTCACGGCAAAGGGGATTTGCTCAATGATGTTAAACCGGCTGCGGTTGGTGCCGCAAGCGGGGCAAAGATAGGGAAATGACATGGTAGACACCTCCAACGTATACTTTGCCCCAATCCGCTTACAACCATTCTTCCGCCCAGCTTTGGATCGAATCGAGCACTGGAGCGAGCGCTTTCCCCTTTTCTGTCAGGGCGTATTCGATTCGTACCGGTGTCTCCGGATAAACGGTCCGTTCGACAATCCCATGAGCCTCCAATTCCTTCAGCCGCTCGGCCAACATCCGTTCACTCATTAAAGGGATTTGTTCTCTTATATCACGAAAGCGACTGGTTTGTTCCATCAACACACGAATAATCAGTCCTGTCCACTTTTTGGCTAAAATTTCGATTGCCGACTCAAATTTAGGGCAGATGCAACGATCCATTTGTTTCACCTCTCTTCATATCTTAACAAATCTTGTGGAGGCTTGGCATCTGTCTATGACATCATTTCCGATTTTTCGGATCATATCAGACGGTCGGGGGAAGGGAAGAGCATGGAATGAAAAGGGATATCCATGCTCGGTGTGTCTGGCAAATCAAGTTGACCAATGGGAGGAGGCGGAAAACCCTTTTCCGATGAGCGCCGAAGGACAAGTGAAGCGAATGGGAAAACGGTTTTGGAGCCGCCGACATATTAGACACGCCCTAGTTATTGTTGATTGTATCATTTTCTTCGCTCGATTGGGGATAGGGATTTGGCTCAAATCGTTGTTTAAGACGGTGAAAGTGTTCACGAATCTGCGCTTTTGTCCAGCCCTGTTGCTGGTAATCCAACAAATAATCCAAGAGCAGGGGAGACCAAGAGAGTTGCATGACGGCTTGGGTAAAGGCATGGGCGCCGATTTCCCTTGTTCGCAAAATGCTTTTCCGTTGTTTCAGCGGGCCCACCTGCTTAATCACCACCTTGGGCAGATCGGCATCCGTCCGACCGCACCGCGTTTCTTCCAGATGGTGAAACCACTCGTGAATCAGATGGAGCAGGATGATTTCTTCATCGGCCACTGCTTTGTCCATCATGTTGAAAAAATGGGTGATTTGCTGGAGTGAATTCCGATAGATTTCGATGGTTTTCGTTTTTTTGTTGTATTGCGCCCGAATCGTGGGATCGAGCGGGTGCTTATCCCGAAAGCGAACGCAAACCCCTTCTTTCAATAATAAGTTAAGCAGTTTTTGCAATGAATATAGGCGGCCATGGGTGGTCGCCACCTTTTTCCCTTTGGCCATCGCCTGCTCTACATATTGCGGGAGTGCGGCAGCGGGGATGTGTTGGTAGTATTCGTCTTGTTCCAATTCGAGACTGTACAGCGTGTGTGCGTCGAGAGAGGGCCAATGTCGGTGCAAATCGATGTGAGTTAACGATTTTCGATGGGCTTTACCCGCATTTGTCTTCACGCTTGTTCCCCTTTTCGACATGTTTATCACACTTCTATGTCGAACAGGGCTTGGCTCATTCCACTTTCGGCCAGAGTAACTCCGAGCGGAAATGAGAGAGGCTTAGGAGTCTCCTTTCGGATTGCGTGAGGCGTGCATTAATTCCAGCAACCAACTTTTAAGGTTGATCACGCGCGGATAAGCGGGTTGTGAATCCGTTCCACCGATGATCATCGGTACGAGTGAATCGAGATGATGAAGCGAACCATGGGATGCCCCGACATGGGTGGGAGAGGCTTCGCTGATCATTTCATAACCGGGCGACACTGTCACGACAATCACCCGCTCTGATGTATCCATCACGCCGGCTAACCGCGCCATCACATCAGGGAAAATACCGTATTGGATTTGATTGCGTTCATTTACGGTCAAATCGAGGATGGCGAGATCACCGACCAAGTGCCATGTCTGATCATATTCATCGACAAAAGCTCCCCCCGCCTTATAACTAAATTTACCCTCGGTCTGCCCGCTGACGCAGGAGATCAGACCTTCCTCATTCCAAGCGATGATGTCCAATTTGGGCTCTTGTTTGAGGACGGAGATCACCTCTTTCAGGTCGAGCTGTTCGTCTTGCACATAGATATAAGCCATGCGTTCATTGCAACAGATGACCAGTTGATCTTTCGGGCGGGGCTTTTTCTGTCTGATGGGCATGATGCGATACTCTTTTAACCGCTTGCGCAGATCGATATAAGCTTCTTTGCGATTGGGAATGATGGGGGCTTGCCCACTGTCACCCATGACAATCAGGGTCACATGGTCCAAAGCCTCATCCCAGCTGGGAAACATGTTCAACAGCTCGCGTAACTCTTCATCCGCCTTGATGATTCCCTTGATTTCCGATGTCCCTTTCTGATGGACATATTCATCATTCCTTGGAAAGTAGACGATCGTAAATGGGGGAAGCTGACCAGATTGCAACAAATAGGCAAGCTCATTGCGTGAAAAGGTATCATGGAAGCCGAACCGATGGAGCGGCCCTGTTGGCCGGCTGTTGTGATGGATTTTCGACAGAGCGCCAAAAGAAAAAAAGCGGGGAGCCATCGTGGCGATGGTCCGGGGCATGATCCCCGTGAGCGCGCCAAGCCAGGGCGCAGTCAGCTTATGCTCGTGGCGTCCCCGATAAACCATCGGGTTAATGGATGCGGTCGGACCATCATATTCCTCATGGATCGTTTTCACTTCTCGGCTGAGGCACGTTTGGTTTAAGTGTTGCAAGCTGTCTTTCAACACGGTGCGAACACCAAACTTCAACGACTCCATTAAACTTGTCCCGAAGTTGACCATCCGTTGTTCTTGCCGATCCATATAGACCAGGCCAAAAATGTGATGCTGATTGGGATAAGTCCCAGTCAACAGCGTCGCATCAATGCAGACCGACATGGTGGGAAAGCCAGTCACCACCCGGGGATGGTATTGCCCCTGTTCCTTGAGAAACTGGAGAGCGGGCGCTTTGCCCAGTTGAATGGCTTCGCGCAAGGGGGCGTCCATCAAGGAATCAATTATCAATAAAATGACGGGCTTCACTGGAGCGGCAGCAAGCGCATCCTGATCGGCCACCGTTTCCTGCTTCCGGGAACTCTGCCGGTTAATATAGAGAAAAAAAGCGAAAAACAAAATCACAAGCAAAAGGAGAATGCTTATCCACATCATTTGATCTCAACCTCAATATACTAGATTCAGCTTTTAATGTACCTTAAGAGCAGGTTTTTTATGCCGAATGGAAAGGGTAAATCTTGATCAAAAGAGAAAATGGAAGAGTAGAGGTTGTTACATAGAAAGGAAGGATCATTATGCACCCATTGCCGAAAGTGCCAGCATCTGAAGTGTGCGAGCGGATCACCCGCTTCCAAGCGAAATTAACGGAAAATCAGATAGATGGGGCCATCATTACCCAAAACGTTGACCTATACTATCTGACCGGGACGATGCAAAATGGCCTGCTCTACGTGCCACAGTCAGGAGAGCCGCGTTTTTATGTCAAGAAAAGCGTCACCCGGGCGGAATTTGAAGCTTCGGTCCCTGTGGAAGAAATGGGCCGCATGAAACAGTTGGGAGAACGGTTGCGGGAGACCTTCGGAGAGGTAAAGCGGATCGGCATCGAAATGGATGTGCTGCCCTATGGTTTGGCCACACGGTATCTCCGTTTTTTCCCCGGCGCAGAAGTAGTGGATGTCGCTTTCCCGCTCCGCCTGTTGCGTGCGGTAAAATCGGAGTATGAACTGAAACAGCTGCGGCTGGCCGCGGCGCACGTGAATCAGATCATCACCATGTTGCCGCAGTATATCCGCACCGGCGTGAGTGAAGTGGAATTATCCGCGCAAATCGAGCATGCCTTGCGCTTGAAAGGAAATATCGGAATCTATCGCATGCGCGGCTATAACCAAGAACTCTGTTTGGGCATGGTCGCCTCTGGCGCCGCAGCCGCTACGCCCACGTATTTCGACGGACCGGCGGGAGGTTTGGGTATGTCCACGGCCAGTCCACAGGGAGCTAGCCGCAAAACATTCGCTCCTGGTGAACCGATTCTCGTCGATATCAGCACAGTGGTAGAAGGGTACATCATCGACCAGACACGCATGGCCGTAATTGGGGAATTGGATGAGGAGCTGACCCGCGCATACGAAGTGACCACCGCGATCATCAAGGAAGCCGAGCGCATGGGCAAACCGGGAGTGGCTTGGCAAGACCTATACCTCCGGGCCTTGGAGATGGCCGAAGCAGCCGGACTTCAGAACCACTTCATGGGCTTTGGCAAAGACCAGGCCAAATTTCTCGGCCATGGTGTCGGTCTGGAATTTGATGAACTGCCTGTCTTGGCGCGAGGCTTTGAACAACCCTTGGAGAAAAACATGGTCATCGCCATCGAACCCAAATTCACCTTCCCGGGCCGGGGGGTGGTTGGCATCGAAAACACCTATGTCGTTACCGAGACGGGATTGAAATCAATCACCATAGCCCCAGAAGAGATTGTGCGGATTCCCGAATAAGGAGAAAATGAATGAGAGACGACCCAACCCTCGCCAAGGGCTGGGTCGTTTGCATAGATAGCCGCAGTATCCTCATCGAAAAAGAGCCGTTGCATCGTGTGCCATTTAAAGGAAGAATGACGGGCGGGAACAGGAACCTCCCCCACCCCAGCGGCATAAGATAGGGAGAAAAGCAGAGCAGAGGAAAGAGATACCAAGAAAAACCGCCTAATTTCGTGATAAGCGCTCACCACGCAATCTCCCTGCTCATAGTATAACTTGACTGGTCCCTGACCCTTGAAATTCCAGTGCTTGAGCAAGGAAGGGTGTCAACATTTGAGTAACCAAAAAGGCAAACCCTTATTGACCAATCGGGAGAGGGAAGTATTTGAGCTGTTAGTCCAAGACAAAACAACTAAAGAGATTGCCCAACAACTCTTCATCAGTGAGAAAACCGTCCGTAACCATATCAGCAACGTGATGCAAAAGTTGAACGTCAAGGGCCGTTCCCAAGCGGTCGTTGAGTTGGTGCGCCTGGGCGAACTAAAGATATAATCCTTGCATACCCCTGCCTTGTTTGTTGGAGAGACGGTGGGGGTGTTTTTGTTGCCAATTGTTCGCATCCTATATGTTACATACTTTTTACTTCAACGAAATTTCGAAAATTAAAACAAGGGAAATATTTAATAAATCACTTCTATTAATTAAAATGAAAATAGAGGTGATGAGTTTGAAGAAATCGGTTGTGCGCTGTTTTTTAGGAATGGCGCTTATTTTTTTGATGTTTTCATTTATCTTTCCTATGGCGGTGACGGCGGAAGGTTATAAGGCTCCAGATTTTTATGTGCCACCCGATCCGTACAAAGCACCGGATCCATATAAAGCTCCAGAGCCGTATAAGGCACCAGAAATCTACCACGCTCCGGATCCTTATCAAGCACCTGATTTGGACACAGGGGGTGCTAACGGAAAAGGAGACGGTTACAATTCCCCGCCAGGGGAAGACCACCGTCCGTGGTATCAGAAGCTGTGGGACAAAGGGAAAGAAGTTGCCCATGACATTGGAAATGGCTTAAACCATGCTTGGGAATGGGTGAAGGAGAACAAGGAATATGTCATTTCCGGCTTGGTGTTGGCCGCGGGCGTTGCGTGCCTGTTCATCCCGGGACTGCAAGGGGTGGGCGTCTCCATCTTGATTGGTTGGGGTTCCTCCTTCCTCATCAGCCTGGGTTTGAATGGCGGCAAGGTGGACAAGAACACCTTTTTTGAAGCGGCCATCGGGGGAGCCTTGGGCCTGTTCGGGATGGGATTGGCCGGCGGCGTGGCCAAAGGCTTGGGCAACGCATTCGGCCGGAAAATTGTAACCGCTGTGGCCGGTTCAAAACTGTTGGGTTCCGTGATTAAGGGTGGAGGAAAACTGATCAGCAAGTTGCCGGGCCCGCTCAAGCATATGTTCACCAAGGCGGGGTTCATCGGTTCGGTTGAGGGTGTCGGAACGAGCATTGCTGATGATCTGTTGCGCGGGAAAAAGATTGATTGGAAAAAGGCCACGCTCTCCGGTTTGGCTGGGGCGGCCTTGGTGGGAGCAGTTAGCTTTGCAACACCATTTGTGAAACCAATGGTCGATAAAGCAACGGTGTCAATCACACCGGTTTTGGCCAAGACCCCGATCGTCAAGAATGTCTTCAAGAGTTTGGATGATTGTCTTGCGTTCAACCAAACAAGGGGATATTTTGCGTTGGCTCTTATGTCTGTTGAGCCCGGATGTGTTAACACAGAACTTCTAAAGAGTGATTTAGAATCGTTCAGAACTCTTTAGCCCCCTAATGACTTTGGACACTAAGAGTGTAAGTGGATTACACTACTAGTGATGGGG
>NZ_JBHTBW010000023.1:0-33153 GCF_042665195.1 Laceyella putida | reverse complement strand
TTTAGATTTGGCTCTGTTGCGAATGTCGGTCAAGTCTTCCATGCGAATGACACCCACACCGTGGGCACTCCCTGATCTTGTAAAGCAGGAAGTGCTTTTGATTCCAGAAACTGTAGAATGATCATATTTAGTAATCGTTCTGCATCAGTCTCCAGATGGGACAAGTGTTTAAATTCTTGTCTCAGTCTTCTTGAAGTCACTCCTTTCACTTTTGCCATGATATCAGAGGGTGAATGAGTAGGAAGACAGTTCAAGAACAAATGACCATGATCAGGCATGACTTCCATAGCGACAATGACGCATTCATTCTCTTCACCAATTTCGGTCACCCGTTCCTTGAATCGCTCTTCTACTTGATTCACCAGTACTTTTCTTCGATAGCGCGGACAAAAAACAAAATGATAGTTGATTAAAGAGACCGTTGTTCTTGTTCTTCTGTCGTCTTGTTCCATATCCAGATCCTAACCGTTCGATCCGCAAACTGCAACATCAAAAGATAAAAAATAGTTGCTCTAAGCATCCCCTTTATGGGGATACCGAGCAACGCCGTCTTTCATCCCACGATTGAAACAGTGGGCTTTCAGCCAGCAAAAATCTGTAATATCACCCTGTTTGAGCAAAATCCGGGTGTTTCCTATCATTCAATCAGTCATGGCACTTCCCCCTCATTCGCGATGCCCCCTCCGCCCTTTCCATCATACCATCCTGTTCGATTCACTCTCACCTTCTCTACGGATATGATCCATCCGATCAATCTGGCGGCGCAACGTCGGGATGAGCAAAAGGCAAACGAAATAAAACACAGTGGTTAGCCAATACACATACTGCACGCCTAGCGCATCGGTTACAAACCCCATGAGCAAGACAGAGCCCGCATATAAAATGTTCAGCAACGTATAATGGGCTGCCGCGATTTCGGGATATGTTTCGTTCGTCGTATTTCGTTGCAATATCGTTTGCTGGGCAACCCGGCGAATTTGGAACATGGGACCCAATAACGTAATGAAAGAAAGCGCCAATCCGGGAATCGTTGTGAACGAAAAGCTAAATGTAAATAAAACCATACCAGTCAAGCCGATTACCATACTCGCAACAATATGGCGGGATACCCATTTGGACATGGATAAAATCACAAATCCGGCAATCATCGTTCCCGCGAAATATCCCGTATTCATGATTCCCCACCAGAAAGCGCCTTTGTGAAGCACTTTGTTGACAAATACCAAAATAATGGCTCCCGTCCAGATGCCCGCACCCAATACGATCAACAAATCAATCGCCGTCACTGTCCTAACAGCGGGACTATTCCAAATATTTACCCACCCGCTTTTGATTTGATCCCAGCGTCTGCTTTTCCGCTTGGGCTCAACCTTGGATCGATCTTTAATGAACAGTGTGAAGACAGTGGAGACGGCAAACAAAATCCACGTGAGGGCCAACAATTGCGCCTCATTCATCACGGACAGGATCCCACCGCCCACAGACCAACCTGTCAAGAGGGCGATCTGATCCAGTGTGCTCAACAAACTATTGGCTTCCACCAATTCCCCATCCTCGACAAGTCTGGGCACTAACGCATTCCGGGTCGGCGTCGTCCAACCGTCCAAAAATGAAATAACAAAAGTTAATACCAATAAAAGGGGAATCGCCCCTTCATCCTTGCCATTTAAAAATGCGAGCAAGACCACGCTGGCAAGCAACACGGTTTGGGAAGCTTGTGACATAAACAAAATGCGTTGCAAACGAAATCGCCCCAACAACAACGGGACGACCAAACCACTCGATGAAACAGCGAGCACCCTGAGTATGGGAAACAAGGCAGCGATCAGTGTCAACCCTGTCGCTTGGTAAATCAACGTAACCATGGCTAAAATAAAAAATGAATCCCCCAGGTTGGCCATTGTTTGCCCCAACCACAAGCAATGAAAAGACCAATTTTTCTTCATTATTTTCACCACTTTCTACAACCACATAATAAGATATAAACCCATACTTATTCTATGTAAAAGGTTTAAAATTACAAATGTTCAATCATATTTTAACACAACCATTCAACTTAATGAAATAAATACTTTCATTCATTTTCATAAAAAAGAAGAGAGATCGCATTCAATCTCTCTTCTATCCTTAAAGATTTATGGTTGCAGAAAAATCTCATACTTATAGCGGTCAGACCGATAAATACAGCGCGTATACTCCATCACTTCATCCTGCGCCAAATAGGTCGTCCGCTGAAACAGGATCGCCAATGAATGATTCGGCAGTCCCAACAGCTTGCTCTCATACTCGTTGGTTAGAACGGGTTCAATTGTTTGCCTTGCGTATAGGGGTTGGTACTGATAATTGTCTTTTAAGACGGCATATAACGATTGTCCTTCCAGCATCTCCTTATTTAACCCAGGCACTTTCTGCTCATCAAGCCAAACCGTTTCCAACGCCAAAGGTTCCCCATCGACGATCCGCAACCGCTTGATTTCAGCCACATGTTCGTGATGCGGAAGCATCCGCAAATTCCTTTTCAAATTGAGCGTGGCTTCAACGATCGAAAAGTTTAAAATTCGCGTCTCCACTGTCACGCCCTTTCCTTCCATTTCTTCGGTGAAACCTTTGAGCCGCGTAATCAGGTGCTTCGGTTTGGGCTCTGCCACAAACGTTCCTTTGCCTTGCTCCCGATATAAAACCCCTTCATTGACCAAGGCAATCACCGCTTTACGTGCCGTCATGCGGCTGATGTTATGGATTTCGCACAATTCGCGCTCAGGCGGAATCGCGTCGCCGGGTTTCAGTTCTTCATTATCTATCATCTCTTGAATGATTTCTTTCAACTGGTAATATAAAGGAATCGGACTGTTTTTCAATACCTTGCGCATGGTTTGCTTCTTCACCATTCTTCCTTCCTTCTTTTCACATGGTCATCTAACTTTACCGGCACTTTCCCTTTAAAAGTGAGCGCTCCTTGAAGCTGACGAACCAGGGTGGCCATCTGTTGTTCAGTGACAGCATAGGTGGCCAATACCGTCGTATCGAATGGAATCAACTCACTATCATACGGGTCCCGCAGCATGATTGCAATAAGAGGTCGGATTTCGGCTAATTTTTTCATCACCGCGATCTGCCCAGGGAAACGATAAGCGTTGATCGTTCCCTGCAAGATGAGATCCGCTTCATTCGCTTTTTGCCATAACCCATCCCTTGCTGCTTCGTCAAGCGACAGCTCCACAACGGACACCTGGGGATAGGCTTGTTTGAGATAAGTGACCAACTTCATTTCTTGTTGATCAGAGGTATCCGCTTCTGAGAGATTGCAAAGCTGCGGTAAGACCACCAACAACTTTTTATCCGGCGCCACAGGGAGCAGCCGGCCCGGATCGCGCAGCAACGTGATGGATTGTTCAGCGACCTGTCGCGCCAAATCCGTTCCCGATGTTCCGAGCTTTTCCCTGGCATGCTGATAAGTCGCAATCCTTTGCTTAAACCGCAAGATCCGCCTTAGCGAGAGATGAATCCGTTCTTCCGTCAACTCCCCTGATCGAACCGCTTCCAACAAGCGCCCGTAAGCTTCTTCAATCGAAGCCCTTCCGTCATGCATATAAGCGATATCCCCACCCGCTTGGATGAAGCGCAACACCGACTCACCAGCGGAAACAAGGTTGCGCACCGCTCCCATGGCCAAATCGTCGGTGATGACCAATCCGTCGTACCCCATCTCATGGCGCAACAAGCCGCTAATCACGGTAGGGGACAAGCTGGCCGGCATGGAACCCCATTCGGAAAAGACGACATGTGTCACCATGACCGAATCCACCCCGGCGTTGACCATCTTTTGAAATGGAACCAATTCCGTCCGTCGCAACACGTCCTTTTCAGTATGGTTTGTCGCCAGCCCCAAATGCGTATCTGTCGCCGTATTTCCATGACCAGGGAAATGCTTGGCGCTCACCGCAACGCCTCCGCGATTGGCCCCTCGCTGAAAATGAATGCAATGGCTGGCGACCCGCTCGGGGTCATCCCCAAATGAACGGACGCCAATCACCGGATTTTGCTTTTCCAGATTCAGGTCTGCCACAGGCGCCAGCAAATGATTCATTCCCATTTCCGACAGCTCCCAACCCACCAATTGGCCTTGGCGTTCGGTCAAGGCCACTGAATCAGCTGCACCTAATGCCATATTACCAGGAAATTCACTGACACAGTCACCAAAAACGCTTAAAACGCCCCCCTCTTGATCACATGCAAAAATGACGGGAAAGTCCAAGCCCAACCGCGCATATATCCGCTGAATCTCAGCGGTTAACGACTTGACCTGGCCCGGATGCTCGATGTTGGGGCCATTGATGCGATATCCGGCTATCGGAATTTTCTCGATAAAGCGACGGAAGGACTCACTCACCTCCGTTCCTTCCGCCTGTCCCACCAATAATTGGCCGATCTTTTGTTCCAAGGTAAGCGATTGCAACCGCTCTTCCACCCAACGGCTCATCCAACTACCTCCTTATCCTTTCACCGCACCTGAGGTTAACCCTTTGATCACATGTCGTTGCGCCACACTGTACAACACGATGACGGGAATCAGTGTCAGCGTCACCGCCGCGGTTAACAAGCCGTAATCCGTCCCGTATTGCGAACTGACCGTCGTCAAGAGCACATTGATGGGTCGCACGTCTTCTTGCGGAACGAAAATCAGCGCCGAGAATAAGTCATTGTATGACCACAGGAAAACAAAGATGCTCGCGGTAATGAACGCGGGCCGCGATACGGGCAGCATAATGCGCCAGAAAATGGAGAAGCGGTTACATCCGTCCATAATGGCCGCCTCTTCCAAATCTTTCGGGACGGTAGCCATATACGCGGACAACACCAGGATGGTAAACGGCAAAAAACCGGCCGTATGCGGAATGATCAAGGCCCAATACGTATTTAACAGCTGAAGATCTTTCAAGATCTCAAACACAGGCACCACCGTAGCAAACGCTGGAATTAACAAACTGGCCACCAAGGTGGTTTGAATGAGCGCGCGCAAGCGGAATTGGAACCGGGACAAAACATAGGCGGCCATACCACCGCACAACAGAGTTAATAATACCGTACCACCGGACATGATGAAACTGTTAAGATAACTTTGCCCGATATTGACTTGCTCAAACGCTTTCATATAGTTGTCGACCGTCGGGCTCAAGGCCACGGAAAAAGAATCATTCACCACTTGTTGCGATGGTTTCAACGAGTTGTTGATCACCCAGAACAGCGGATAAATCGTGGTCAACGACCATAAACCCAAACACACATAAACGACCATCCGCACCATCTTCTGTCTATACAGAGCCAGCGTCATTTTTTCCCATACCGTCTTATGTTTCAACTTCCCCACCTCATTTCCTTCCATCTTCTAATAGGTGATTTCTTCTTGCTTCAACAAGTGTTGGGCGATGAATGAGAACAAGAGTCCCAAGATGACGATCCATACGGCAATCGTCGCGCCATACCCAAAAGCTTGGCTGGTAAATGTTTTTTGATACATATACGTTCCCAATACTTCAGACGAGTTGGCGGGACCGCCGCCACTGATGATAAACACGAGTTCAAACACTTTCAGGGCGCCTGTGATCGCCAACAGGATCGAAGTCTTCACATCACTCCAAATCAAGGGGATGGTAATGTGAATCGTCTTTTGAAAGCCAGTAATCCCTTCCAATTGCGCAGCTTCATAAAAATCATCGGGAATCTTGGACATGGCCGTCAGCACGATGACAAAGTAAAACCCAACATATTGCCAGATGGTTGGGATCGCGACCGCCAGCAGGGAGGTTTCTTCTGTCATCCAGACGATCTTTTTGAAACCGAAGTGGACCAGAATCTGGTTCAACATGCCATTGTCATAGTTATAAAAAAGCGTAAACATAAGTCCGATTGCCGTAGCCGAGATGGCGACTGGAAAGAAGAAGGTGGATCGGAAAAAGTTTTTGCCAAAGCGGATCGAATCCACCAGGATGGCTAGCACAACACCCAATCCCACTTGGAAAACCACCGCATACAACATGATTTCCAACGTATTGAGTGTGGCCATCTTCACAACTTCATCCTCCGCCAAGCGAATGTAGTTATCGAGACCGACAAACCGGTTGACGAACAAGCCATCGGAGTAATAGAAACTTTTGATGATACTGCGAATGAACGGATAATATAGAAACACGCCCGTCAGTAAGACCGTTGGTAGCAAAAAAAGAAAAATGACGCTTCGATCACCCTTGTGCATGGGAAAGCTCCTTTCTTTTTTTAAAGCGGAAGCCTTGCATCATACGCAAAACTTCCGCTTTTGCCTCAATCGATATTTACTTTTTCGTTTTTTCTTGCTCAATTTTCTGGGCTGCGCTCAAGACATCTTGAATGGTTTTCTTGCCTTGCACGATGTAAGGAATGCCTTTTCTAATTTCGTTAAACGCTTCAGCTGAGATTTGCGCGTCGATCGGCAAGGACAGGGAGCTGGCTTCTTGCACCATTTTGTGGCCGTTTTTCGCTACGGTTGGCAAACTGTCTACCGTTACATCTACTGCTGGCACCCCGCCATTGGCTTCCGCGAATTTCTTAATCATGTCTTTAGAAGTGAGATACTTGATCAGCTCCAACGCCAAGCCTTTTTTATCCTTGTCTTCATGAGACTTTTTGCTCAGGTAGAAACCGGAGGTATAGCCGGCAACCAAATCTTTCGGATTGGCTTTGCCACCCGGCAACACCGGAAAAGGCAACACTTCCACATCTTCTTTATCCGTCAAGCCGCCCAAGATCCAAGATCCGTTGACGATCATGGCCGCTTGCTTGTTCTTGAACAGCTCTTGCGCTTGCGCGTCTTTCATGGTCAACGCGTCTTTTGGGAAACCGCCTTTGTCATACACCTCTTTGATTTGTTCCAAACCTTGTGCCCAAGTTGGGTGAATACCGTTATCAAATTTGCTGTTATGACCTGCGGGGCCACCGGCGGACAAGATGAAATGTTCGATCAGGTAGTAGGATTCCTCCAACGACCCGGCAATTGGCACAATTCCGTTTTCGGCGAAGATTTCGACTGCTTTGTTGAATTTATCCCAATCCGTTGGCAATTCGAGATTGTACTTCTCAAACAAGCTTTTGTTAACAAACAGCCCTTCATAGAACCCAGTTACAGGAACCGCGTATATTTTGTCATCTTTCGCTTTCATTTGCGTTTTGACGTTTTCGGAAAACGCATCCCCCCACGCTTTATCTTTCGCAAAGAGTTCATCGTAAGGAATGACGGCGCCAGATTGGACGATCGGCTCGGCTTCCGCTCCTGTGAAGAAGAATGTCACGTCGGGTTCGTTGCCTGAAGCGAAGTCCGTCTTCACTTTCGTGCGGAAGTCATCACCTGTAGCCGTCATCGATTCATCGACTATTTCGACATCTGGGTGCGCTTTCATAAAATCTTTTAAAGCTTGGTCATATGTTTTCTTCGCAGGGTCTGTTCCACCAAACATCGTCACAATGCGCAGTTTGATCTTGCCGCCATCTGCGCTTGGCGAACAACCGGTCAGAGCGATCATCAAGGTAAGAACGATTGCAAGAAGGCCTGTCCCACATTTCCGCATGCCTTTTCACCAACCTCAAGAAAATTTGTAATATTGACTATACCAATTTTATAAAGTTGTCAAAGTTATGTCAATACTAAATTATATTCATATTTTTATTTAAGAATCGGTATCTTTTTGGCATACTTTTCTATTAAACCTTGGTTGTATTCATCGGCTCCCGGTATATTGCCGCTTCGAAAAACAGGCACTTCCACTCCCGCTTCAACCAACCGCTCGACCGCTTCAACCAGCACGGACTGCAAAATAAATGAACCCAATATCGTTGAACTCGGGCCAAATTTTGCCGGTACCTGTCCATGGGAAAGCAAAGCATCGCCTTGATCTACATGATTGTTTAATACCAAGTCAACCACTTCCGACAGATGCTTGCCTGAATTATGGCGTGACGGCACACCATCGGCATACGCGAGCGACGTTAAACCGATCACTTTGGCCCCTTTTTCCCCGGCCAAAAGAGCCGCTTCGATTGGCACCGGGTTGATGCCTGAAGTGGAGATCACGATCATCACATCTCCCGGTTGGATCGGTTGCTCCGCCATAAACGTCTTTGCCAAACCATGTTGCCGTTCCAATTGCGATGAACGCACGGCCCCCTTGTGCAACATCAACTCTTCTATAAAAATTGGATGGATGGGAACTAACCCACCCGCGCGGTAAAACACATCCTCCGCTAGCAAGTGGGAGTGACCACATCCAAACAAATGGACAATTCCTTCTTGTTGAATGGCATCAGCAATCAACCTTGCGGCTTCCCGCATCACCGGCAGTTCTTCCCGCTTTAGCTCTGCCAGCTTCTTCTCTATTAACTCCATAAACTTCAAAACCATATTCATATCCCCTCTCTACAGATTCCAGGCCTCTTCATCAGCGATGATGGTCACATGGGAATGTTGTTTCAAGATGGAAGCAGGTAAATCTTCCGACATCGGCTCATTCAACAAGCGGTGCAAGACGGGCGCTTTATGCTTACCCGACACCAATAGGATAATTTTCTTACTTTGCATGATTGTTGCCAAGCCCATGGTAATCGCATGGGTGGGCATTTCTTCTTCCTTGGTGAAATAACGGCGATTCGCTTCTTTGGTCGATTCCGTCAATGTAACCACGTGCGTTGCTGATTGAAATGACGTTCCGGGTTCATTAAACCCGATATGTCCATTTATGCCAATCCCTAAGATCTGCAAGTCAATGCCGCCTGTAGACGCAATCGCGTCTTCGTATTGTTGGCACTCCACCTGTAAGTTTGTCGCTACACCTGAAGGGATATGCGTCTGTTCCGGTGAAATATCCAGATGCGCAAACAAATGCTTGCGCATATAATAGGCAAAGCTGCTTGGATGTTCCGGCGCCAACCCGACATATTCGTCCAGATTAAATGTGCGCACTCCGGCATACGATGTCCCGTGCTTCCGGTGATCGGCAATCATTTTTTGATAGATGCCGGTTGGGGTTGCCCCTGTGGCCAACCCCAACACAGAATGGCGGTTTTGCTGGACTTGAGCGATGATCATCGTTGCCGCGTGTTCACATAGTTCGTCATAATCTCTCGCTCTGATGATCTCCATTTTTTGATCATTGCTCCTTTGCTTGATAAGCAATTGCCCCACGGCAAATTGTCATCATCACTTCCAGATTTTCGTCAAGGACCACAATATCCGCATCTTTTCCCACCGCAATGCTTCCTTTGCGATCATCCAATTTTAACTCTTTGGCGGCATTGCCAGCCGTCATTTGAATCAGTTGCTCGATGGAGCAATCGACGAAATGATGCATATTCTTAAATGCATCTTTCATCTTCAGGATGCTTCCTGCCAGTGTGCCATCCGCCAGTCGGGCGTCGGTTTCCGTTACCGTGACTTCTTGCCCTCCAAGATCATAGGTCCCGCTCTTGAGGCATTTCGCCCGCATGGAATCCGTAATCAGCACGATTCGCTCCGACGTGAGTTGCTTGTATGCCACTTTGACACTGTTCCGTTCGATGTGAATGCCATCAACGATCATTTCCACCATTAACTCATCCCGCAACAAGGCGGCGCCCGCCACACCCGGTTCACGGTGATGAAAACCTCTCATCCCATTAAACAAATGGGTGACATGGCTCAGTCCCGCATCGATGGCTTCAGCGACATGGTGATAGCAAGCATCGGAATGTCCGATGGATGCAATGACACCTGTTTCTTTCAGATAACGGGTCAATTCCAGTCCGCCCGGCTCTTCCGGAGCCAAGGTAACCAGGCGGATCCAGCCACGCGCCATCTCTTGCCACTTGGCAAACTGTTCGCGATCTGGGTTGACAATATACTCTGGCGGCTGCGCGCCGGCACGCTTCTTGTTAATAAATGGGCCTTCGAGATGGACACCCACACACTCCGCTTTGCCTGGAGCTTGATGCTGTTCGATGTAATGGGCCGCGTTGACCAATGCGGCTTCAATGTTATCGTGTGATTGCGTGATGGTGGTGGCGAGAAAGCTCGTCGTACCCTCTTTGGCCAGATGTACGGCCATTGTATCAAGCGCTTCCACCGTAGCATCCATGGTATCTGCCCCACCAGCACCATGAATATGAACGTCGATCATCCCAGGAATGATTCGGTGTGCTTCCGACAGCTCAATCACCTGGACACCTTTGGGGTCAGGCATCTGGTTCATTGGTCCGAAATTTTTGATTTTACCATCAACAAGCTCGATATATCCTGGCGCAATCTTTCCTGTCTCTGCATAAATCGTCACATTTCTTATCATGAGAGGGGAAACCGGATTCATATAAACAATCTCCTTTTTCCTTACATTACAATTTAAGTTTAGCACCCTTATGTATAGTTGTCTATACCATATATCCAATATTCCCACAAGACAAGCCAAACATCAGCAACATTTTCAAGTTTTCCTTCACATACTATTCCCTATCTCATATATCCCTATGAAAAAAACGGCTAGATCATCCCTAGCCACCTGTTTACAACGAAAGCTGAAATTTGTTGCTCTGAGCATCCCTGCAAGTGGGATACCGAGCAACTACATTCCACACCGCTAAAAACCTTGCGATTCTTGGACTATTGACCTTCCATCCTTCATCCCATGACCGGTTTATCCCTTTCTTTCCCACCGTTGACGCTCAATCTCTTCACACAGTCGAGGACCCGGGTCTTGCCATGTCGGCGGTTTGATCACTTTCCCGTCTTCCTCTCGATAACGCGGTTTGCCATCTTCCCACAACTTGCTCATGTTGGCTTCATGCACGACCTGAAAGAGAGCGTCCGGTTTGACCCCCATTTCAACCAAAGTTCCCAGGGCCAAATAAATGGTATCGATCATCGCATCCGCTTGAGCCGGCAGCGTATCCGCCTCCATAAACTCTTGAATCTCCTCCATCATCCATTTGGCGCGCCTCTTCACCCGCTCTTGCTCCAATAAACGCGGTCGCTCTTGATAAGGCACATCAAAGGTCACATGAAACGCTTTTACGTCATTCCATTCCTTGTCCATCAAACTTCCTCCAGTCATATGAATAGTCCTAGCTATCAGTGAATAATTTCGATACCAGGAGGTGGAAAAATCATGTTATTGCTACTTTTTCAAATCGCTCTCGTTTTCATCTTGGTTCATGCTGTCATCACCGCCTATCAGCTGTTCCGGGCGCAAAATTGGTTTGAATTTGTGTACCAACTCGCTATCGCTGTCGCCGCGCTTTATTTCTTGTTCAATCAGTTCCCCATATGAAAACGCCTCCCCGGTCGGGGAGGCGTTTTCCATTAGAGGTCACCGAAATCAAGCGAACTCGCCTTGGAATAGTTGGTTACTTTCTGCTCGAAGAAGTCCGTTTTGGTTGCATTCAAATTGGAGAAGCTCTCCACCCACTTCATCGGATGGGTGGTGATTTCAGGATAAAGAATATCCAAG
The DNA here is from genome assembly GCF_042665195.1 of Laceyella putida. Classification (NCBI taxonomy): domain Bacteria; kingdom Bacillati; phylum Bacillota; class Bacilli; order Caryophanales; family Thermoactinomycetaceae; genus Laceyella; species Laceyella putida. The sequence goes on along the minus strand of NZ_JBHTBW010000023.1, from coordinate 21,652 downwards.
CCCAACCGGCTTAACCGTTCGTTTGCCAAGTATTTAATGTACCGTTCCAACACTTCATTGGTGATGCCTTGAATTTCGTTGTTGGTGATATATTGGCCCCAGCTGATTTCATGCTCCACCGCGGTACGTGTCATCTCACGCAACTCTTCGATAAATTCCGGAGTGAACAGTTCGGGGTTTTCTTTGCGCAGTTCTTTGATCATGTTTTGGAACAAGACAACATGGGTCAACTCATCCCGTTGGATATACTTGATGATCGTTGCCGTCGCTGTCATCTTCCCTTGGCGCGCCAACGCATAGAAAAAGGAAAATCCACTATAGAAATAGAGTGACTCCAGCAAGAAGTTTGCCATGCATGTGCGCACAAAGTTTCTGTCATCTTTCTCATCGACGAACCGTTGGTACAAATCCGCGATGAAACGGTTCCGACGCAAGAGGTGTTCGTCATTGCGCCATTCGTCATAGATGTTTTCTCGCGTCTCCGGCGAACATACGCTATCCAGAATGTAACTGTAGGATTGAGCGTGAATTTCCTCCTGGAACGCCTGGATATTCAAGAGGGAGTTCACTTCGGGCGCCGTAACATACTCGTTGATGTTGGGCAAGTTCTCCCCTTGGATCGAATCCAAGAAGTTCAAAAAGGAAATGGTTTTATCGAAAGCGCGTCTCTCTGCGGGCGACAGTTCCATAAACTGCTTCGCGTCGCTCGCCAGCGGAATCTCTTCGGGAATCCAGAAGTTGTTCAGCATCGCCCGGTACAGTTTATGCGCCCAATCATATTTAATCCGGTTCCACTCACGCAGGTTGGTGGTGTTCCCATTGATTAAGCGTTGGGTTCCCCGTTGTCCATGTTCGTTAAAAATCTTTTTCCGTTCTAACTTCGCCATGCCCTATCACCTTTCTACCCACTCTGTTATGAAGAACAGCTTACACAATCTTCCACTTCCAATGATTGGTTGCGCACATAGTAGATGGTTTTCAAGCCGTTCTCCCATGCATCCATATAGAGATCCAAAAACTCACGCGCAGTTGTGTTCGGCGTGATGTACAAATTAAAGGATTGCGATTGGTCGATGTGCCGTTGCCGTCTTCCCGCCGCACGAATGCTCCAGTGTTGGTCGATCAAGTGCGCTTCCTTGTAATACCAAGTCGTTTCGGCATTGAGATTGGGCGCTGTTTGCGGAATGATCGCTCCGCGTTTTTCTTCGACAAAATACTTCGCATACACGGGATCGATGCCGGCAGTGGAACCTGCGATCAGTGAAGTGGACCCGGTTGGGGCTACGGCAAATACCCATGCGTTGCGCATGCCGTGCTCAGCCACTTCTTCCCGCAGCTTTTGCCAACGCTCACTGGTGTATCCGCGCCGCTCGAAATATTCTCCCGTCTGCCATTCACTTCCATCAAACAGCGGATAACTCCCCTTCTCTTTGGCGATCTCCATCGAGGCTCGAATCGCGTGATATGCCAAATCCTCAAACAGTTGATCCGCCTCTTCCACATGCTCTTCCGATTCCCACATGATTTTTCGTTGCGCTAGGTATTGATGATATCCGCTGGTTCCCAATCCCACCGCGCGGTACTTCTTATTGGTCAATTCCGCTTGTTTAACGGGATAGATATTGAGATCAATCACATTGTCCAACATCCGCATTTGCACAGAAACGATGCGGGCAATATCTTCTTTGCTTTCAAGCCGTCCCAAGTTGATGGAGGAAAGATTGCATACGACGAAATCACCTGGCTTTTGTTTCGTCACGATGATGCCATCTTCCAGCTCTTCCGAGATTAACTCCGTCGGGGACATGTTTTGGCAGATTTCCGTGCATAGGTTGGAAGAATAGACAACCCCTTTATGTTTGTTGGGATTGGCCCGGTTTACCGTATCGCGGAAGAAGAGGAAAGGCGTTCCCGTTTCAAAGGCGCTTACCATGATCCGCTTCATGATTTCAATCGCCGGAATCTCGGTCTTATGCAGGTCAGGATGGGCCGAACACTCTTCATACCGGCGGGTAAACTCGTCACCCCAATAGTCCTCGATGGAATACCCCATCACTTCACGCACTTCATGCGGATCGAACAGATACCAGGATTCCCGCTTTTTTACCCGCTCCATAAATACGTCAGGAATGCACACGCCAGGGAAAATATCATGGGCTTTGAGACGGTCATCCCCGTTATTGGTCTTCAAGTTAAGGAAGTCCAGGATATCAGCATGCCAGACATCCAGGTAAATGGCGAATGCCCCACGGCGCACCCCCAATTGATCCACCGCCACCGCTGTGTTGTTGTAGTTGCGGATCCATGGGATGACACCGCCGGAAGCTCCTTTATGACCGCGTATTTTCGATCCTTTGGAGCGCACTTTGCCCAAGTAGATACCCACACCGCCTCCGTGTTTGGACACTTGCGCGGTCGCGGAGTTGGTATTGTAGATCGACCACAAGGAATCATCCACAGTGTCAATAAAGCAAGAAGAAAGTTGATGCAATGGCTTGCCCGCGTTGCTTAATGTCGGTGTGGCCACCGTCATCTCCAGCTTGGACAGCACATCATAAAACTGTTTGGCCCAACCGACGCGGTCATTTTCTTTTTGTGCGAGGTGCATCGCGATAATCATGAAGCGCTCCTGGGGCAACTCCATCACTTTCCCATCATAATCCCGCACAATATAACGATCCGCCAACACTTTCAGTCCGATATAATTAAATAAATAGTCCCGTTCCGGCACAATGTACCGTTCCAACTCTTCCAACTCATCTTTGGTGTAATGCTCCAGCAAATATTTTCCGTACAAGCCCTTTTCCGTCAAGGTATTTACCAGAGCATACAAGTCCCCGTATTTTTCTTGTGGTTGATAACCGCGATTCATCGCCGCTTCCTCATATAATCCCTGGGCAAGGAGATGGGCGGCGACGAATTGCCAATCCGGCTCATCCACGCTTGTCTTTTCAACGGCTGCTTGAATCACGATTTGCAACGCTTCCTTGTCGGTCATGTTGTCACGGAGTTGCATATTGGCCTCTTCAATCCATTGCTCTTTGTTCAAATGTGGAAAACGCGCACACGCTTCATCGATCACCCCGCGGTAACGCATCAGCTTTTCGGCAATTATATCGATCATGGTTCATCACGTCCGTTCTACTATATATAGTCGCTTTTGTAGTATAGCCAATACAAGATATTGTGCCAAATCAAAAAAAAGGAGGAAAAAAGACTTATAAGGAATCATAGAGACAATACCAGCTTTTTTTGTCTTTTTTCTCTATCAATCTCCTTTTTCTCTGGTTTGACTAACACCCGAAATATATTAATAAAACGTTAAGAAGTCGTTCCATTTGTAAATGGTGTAATGACATACCAAAGATACATAATAGCATACTTCTGCGTAGTTAAATCTCCAACAACTTTTTAACATTTGGGAGGCGATTTTTGATGCTTCACACAAACTTTCGTTTACTCGGTTTCACCGCCATCTTCCTCTTGTGTGTAACCAGTTGCACGCCGGCGGGTCCATCAACCCCGTCGGCCCCGAGTCCACCGGCCAAACCAACCCATTCCGTCCCCGTTTCCGCCACCCCACCCGCCTTAAAACGCAAGCTTACTCCTTTTGAACAATCACTCATGCGGGAACCCGGCTCTTTGCACGGCTCTTCTTTTAATGAAGCCGACCTTCGAAGACATTTGGACACCATTGCTTTGGCACAACCGGCTTCTGCCACCTATCAGCAACTGCTCCAATGGTTGCATGAAGATTATCGTCCTCTGGTGATCGAGACCGCCAACTTCCCAGTGGACATCCACACATTACAACCGAAACCGACCGAAGATCTTCGCTTGGAAAAACGAACCCATTTTGCGATCTTGCTGGACGCAAGCGGTAGCATGGCTGAAAAAATAGATTCAAACACAAAAATGCACAGCGCCAAAAGAGCCATTTCCTCTTTCGTCAGCAAATTGCCCAACTCCATCACCATTTCTCTCCGGGTATATGGGCATAAAGGCAGCAGCAAGGTAGCGGATAAAGCCCTCTCTTGCCAAAGCACGGAAGCGATCGTGCGGGCGACCGGATATGAAGCCGCTTCCTTTGCGAAAGCGCTGAATACGGTAAACCCAACCGGATGGACTCCCATCGCGACTGCGCTTGAAGCCATGGAACAAGACATTCCCTCCCATGCCGAAGAAGTGCATCTTTACCTGGTCAGCGACGGGGAAGAAACTTGTGGCGGCAATCCGGTCCAAGTCATGGCTCGATTACGCCAACAAGCGATTCGTCCCCAAGTTCACATCATCGGATTTCGCGTCGACAATCAGGGGCAGAAAGCCTTGAAACAGATGGCCGCCGCAGGTGCGGGAACCTTCACGTATGTTGACAGCGCCAAAGAGTTAAACCGGTTTCTGGAGAATGAAAGCAGACGATTAATGCAAGAATGGCTGCGCTGGGGCCAAGCAGCCGGAAGCGAAACCCTCCAACTTCGCCAGCAAAAATTAAGCGACGTGGATCGCTTGTTTCGCGCGTGGAAATCCACCTCGGACCGCGAAGAGGCCCATCTAAAAGCGGCCCTGCGTTATCTGCAAGACGCCCATTACTCCACTAAGGAGTTAAACACCCTGGCACAGCTCATTCACCAGCGGACGCAACAATTGGCTTCCTACCGGACAAATACCCGGCGCTCATTACAGGAGGCCATCAAAAAAAATGGTTGGAAAACGTGGAACGGAATTTGGGATGAAGGGACAGATCAAATCAAGGATCAATGGAACCATAAAGAAAAATAACATTCCACACCATTATTTAACAGATTCACCGTTTACTTTTGATGGAATTTATTGTATAATTAAAATATACAATTCCAAATTCTTTTATCATTCGCTTTAACTCGTGTGTATCTCCAATTTGGGGTGGGATAATGAAATCCGTCATATTTCTCTTGATCGCAATCATCAGTGAAGTTATCGCAACCTGTGCGCTCAAGGAATCGGCCAGCTTTACTCGTCCCGTTCCCAGCCTGATCGTCATCATCGGCTATGGTGTCGCCTTTTACCTATTCACCATCAGCCTGAAACAGATCCCTCTTGGGATCGCTTATGCCATCTGGTCAGGCTTGGGAACCGTAGGGACCATCCTCGTCGCCAACTACCTGTGGGACGAGAAGTTGCAACTGGCTCAGCTAGCTGGTGTCATTCTCATTATCATTGGAAGCGTGATGGTGAATCTCTTTAAACAACCTTCATTATAAGAGAAAAGGGAAAGCCAATCCGATGGCGATTGGCTTTCCCTTTTTTAATGTGTTGTGCCATTTGTCTTGATTTTCACTTATCCACAATCTATTTTGGGTGATTCATTTCTTCTGCCTTTATTGTTTGTAATGCAAACTTGTTTACCATTGTAATAGAACAAAAAAACAGGGCAATGACATCATCACCCTGTTTTCTTCTTTAAATAAAGAATTATAACGATTTGCTCCAATCGTGCACCGCATTTCCTTCAAGGAAACGTTCACAATCCAATGCCGCCATGCAACCGGTACCAGCGGCGGTAATCGCTTGACGGTAAACATGGTCTTGCACGTCACCACAGGCGAATACTCCGGGCACACTGGTTTTGGTGGTTCCCGGTTCGACTTTGAGGTAACCCAGTTCATCCATCGCCAGTTGGCCTTCCAAAAAGTCGGTGTTTGGCTTATGCCCAATCGCCACGAAGATTCCATCCGTATGGATGATTTCTTCCTCACCCGTCTCGTTATTTTTTACTTTCAATCCTGTCACGCCATGATCGCCGCGAAGCACTTCCACCGGAGTGCGGTTTAAACTCCATTTGATTTTCTCATTTTCACGGGCGCGGTCTTGCATGATCTTCGATGCGCGGAGCTCGTTGCGACGATGCACCACGGTTACTTCTGTGGCAAAACGGGTAAGGAAGTTGGCCTCTTCCATCGCGGAGTCGCCACCGCCGACCACGATGATTTTCTTTCCTCTGAAAAAGAAACCGTCACAAGTCGCGCACGTGCTCACCCCTTGCCCGATGTTTTCCTTCTCGCCTGGAATGCCCAACAATTTTGCCGAAGCGCCGGTGGAAATAATCAAAGACTCGGTTTCGATGACTTCGTCTCCCATATACAACTTGAATGGGCGCTGTGACAAATCCACTTTCTTCACCCAGCCCCGTTTGAAACGAGCGCCAAAACGCTCGGCTTGTTTGCGCATATTGTCCATTAACTCCGGACCCATGATGCCATCGGGGAAGCCCGGGAAGTTCTCCACATCGGTTGTCGTCGTCAATTGCCCGCCCGGCTCCGGCCCTTCAATCACCAAAGGTTCCATATTGGCGCGGGATAAATAAATGGCTGCCGTTAATCCTGCAGGACCCGTTCCCAACACAATGACTTTATTCATTTTTGTTTCGCCTCCTACGCCTAGACTTGATTCGATATGTATCTCGTAAATAGGTTGACATCATCTATTTTAACCCAGACCCACCATCCGGCAAGGGGGTTTTCATCCAACGCTGGGTTCTGCCTAGCGAGACCATATCCGTTCCGTCATGCCGTCGTTTATGATGAAGTGGATTACGCGTCTTATATTTCCCCGCAACCACATAAATCAAACTACTTCTTTAGAATCATTCTAATCTGATTTTGGCCCCATTTGCTTCGCTTCGGCAAAAGCGCGCAAGAAGTTGGCTGGCGCATGGGCGCCGGAAAGCGCGAGTTTCTCATCAATGATAACGAAGGGAACCCCTTGAATCCCCATCTGCTTCGCCATCAACAAATCGGCCTCAATCTCTTCCCGTTTGGCATCATCCGCAAAGGCCGTTTTCACTTCCCCGCGATCCAGCCCTTGACGCTCGGCCAGTTCCAGCAAAACCTCTTCGGCACCCACATCTTTTCCTTCCTCAAATTCAGCCGTGTACAACGCTTCCAGCATATCGCCCGCTTGTGATGCGGGGGTGCATTTCATCAAGGTGTGCGCCAACCAAGTGTTGGGCATCCGCTCGATTTTCGTGAAATCAAAATGAACTCCCACCGCCGCACCGGCTTGGGTCACATGGGCAAACGCCTGCCACATCGCCTCGGGGTTACCCATTTTCGCCGTCATCACCTCGCGGAAGGGACGGCCTTCCGGTGGCATGGTCGGATCAAGTAAAAAAGACAGATATCGAATCGTTACTTCTTCGTCATGTTCCCGGCGCCACTCTTCCAATGCCGCAAACAAATTCTTTTTGCCGATCCGGCACCAAGGACACACAATATCTTGGAAAAGTTCGATGATCACCTGTGTCCCCCCTTACTTTTTTAAAGTTATAATCTTTCTTATTATAAGCATTAGCCATGCGGCTGACCATCCTTAATTTGCGGTTTTGCGGATAAAACCCCTATCATTTCTTCCACAATATGCTATGATGGCAATTGATTCATTTATCAACCATACAGGAGGGGCACACACGTGGCAGTGAGAAAAAGTCAACGTTTAGATAAAGTGTTGGTACATATGGGCATTGGTACTCGCAAAGAAATCAGAAAGCTCGCCAAAGCCGGCCGGATTAAAGTAAACGGCTCCGTGGCGGATGATCCCGGTCTCCATGTGTTGCCGGAAGAAGATAAGATCACGGTCGATGGGGAAACGATTGATTATCGCGAACACATTTACTTGCTGATGAACAAACCGCAAGGCGTGATCTCGGCGACAGAAGACCGCAACGAGGAAGTCGTCACTGACCTATTGGAACCGGAACACCGCGTTTTTGAGCCTTTTCCCGTCGGCAGGCTGGATAAAGATACGGAAGGGCTGCTTTTGCTTACGAGTGATGGGAAATTGTCACACCAATTGCTTTCCCCCAAAAAACACGTGCCCAAAACATACTATGCCGAAGTGGATGGCCTAGTCACGGAAGAAGATACCATCGCCTTCAAAAATGGGGTCACCTTGGATGACGGCTATGAAACGATGCCGGGTGAACTCACCATCCTCTCTGCCGGGCCCCGGTCCGAAGTGGAGTTGACCATCTACGAAGGGAAATATCATCAAGTGAAGCGCATGTTTGAAGCGGTCGGCAAAAAAGTGGTTTTTCTCAAACGCATCGCCATGGGTCCCCTCAGCCTGGATCCCGACTTGGAACCCGGCGAATATCGGGAATTAACCCCTGAGGAACTCGCGTCGCTCAAAGGGGAGGACACACCCTAACCCGTCTCCCCCGGCGTTTTTCTAAACAGCTGGGGGACTCTTATCATCCCGCTCAACTTGAACCCGGCTGTATTCTGAGATACAATCATGTTGCATTTAATAGTTTTTGGTCAGAAATAATAAATGCTGAAAAATCCACCAAACACACAAGAACAAGGAGGCATTTTATGAGCAAGCAAACACACAATGAATCGCTGACCAGGGGATTAAGCGATCGGCATATTCAGTTGATCGCCATCGGGGGTGCCATTGGCGTTGGGCTGTTCTTGGGTTCCGCTTCCGCAATTCAAGCGGCCGGGCCGGCACTCATCCTCTCTTACGCTCTTGGCGGGATCATTATCTTTTTTATCATGCGCGCTTTGGGCGAGCTCATCCTGTATAAACCGGTCTCAGGCTCTTTCAGTACATACGCCACTGAATTGATCGGCCCATGGGCTGGCTTTATCACAGGTTGGACATACTGGTTCATGTGGGTCGTCACGGGCATGGCGGAGATTACGGCTGTAGGCATCTATGTGAACACCTGGTTCCCGCAAGTGCCTCAGTGGATACCCGCTCTCGTCGCGCTCGTTGTGGTGTACTTGATCAATCTCATCGCTGTCAAATTGTTTGGCGAAGTGGAATTCTGGTTTGCGTTGATCAAAGTGGTTACCATCCTGGCCTTAATCGTGGTCGGCTTGGTGATGATCACAACCGGATGGGGCAATGACGGCGAAGCGATCGGCTTTTCAAACCTATGGAAACATGGCGGCTTTATGCCCAAAGGATTCATCGGCGTATTGCTCGCTTTGCAGATGGTAATGTTCGCTTTCTTGGGTGTCGAGCTTGTCGGGGTTACCGCGGGCGAAGCGCAAAATCCGGAAAAAAGCATTCCGTCTGCCATAAATAAAATCATCTGGCGGATTTTAATCTTCTACATCGGGGCATTGGTGGTCATCCTCTCTCTTTATCCATGGAACCAGTTGGATGGTCAAACCAGTCCGTTTGTTCTAACCTTCACCAAGATTGGCATCCCCGCCGCGGCAGGGATTATCAATTTCGTCATCTTGACGGCGGCTTTATCCTCCTGCAACAGCGGTGTGTTCAGCACCGGTCGTATGCTGTATACGTTGGCAAGGCACAAACAAGCGCCACAAGCACTCGATTATGTAAGCAGACGCCATGTGCCCTCGCGTGGGATCACCGTGTCTGCGATCGTCTTGTTGATTGGTGTGGTGCTTAATTATTTCATCCCAGAGAAAGCGTTTTCATATATCACCAGCGTGGCAACAATCGGCGCATTATGGGTATGGGGCATCATCTTATACGCCCACATCAAGTTCAGGCAAAAACATCAGCCAACCGCATTCAAAATGCCAGGCACACCTTGGACCAACTGGATTGGCATCCTGTTCTTAATCTTTGTGGCGGTTCTCCTGTCATTGGAAGAAAGCACACGCATTGCCTTGTATGTGGGGCCCGTCTGGTTCGGCATCCTCGCGGTGAGTTACCAATGGGTCCGCAAATTCAACAGAAACGACGAATAATGAATTGAGCAGTCTCCTTATCCATTGAGGAGACTGCTCTTTCATTGGCGCAAACACCTTATGACCAAAGGAGCGGATGGCAATGAACGCAAGCATTCTGCAAATGGATGTGATCCCCAGGAAGAAAGAAGCCAATCTTCACGCGATGGAGACTATACTCGTTCAATGATGGTTCCGATCTGTGTCGTTTGATATCCCTTGGCAATTTCGGCCAAACGGGTCGGGCCCTGGGGAATGATGGGTTCGGCAAGCGCTTCCACCCCTAATTTGTTTGTACATACAAATAATGTCGGCTTCCAGGAGGTTAACCATATGAAAACATTGGTGATTGTGGCCCATCCCCACTTGAACAACTCCCGCGTAAACAAACGTTGGGCGGAAAAATTGCGCGATTTTTCTGACCTAGTGACCGTTCATGACTTATATGCGGCCTATCCGGACGGAAGCATCGATGTGGCACAGGAACAAGCTTTATTGCTAGAACATGAGCGGATTGTCTTCCAATTCCCCTCAGCACGCCAGCGCTACCTGAAACCCTTCCGTTTCCACGGAACCAATGCCGCCACGGATGAACAAATCGAAGCAAGCGCTGAGCAGTACGTCAAACATATTCTCAACCCTGAACTGAACACGCGAAAACATAAAGTGTAACAGGGTGAAATCGGGAGGGGATCACCCTCCCCTATTTTAACCCCATGATAATTTCGATCCGCTCCATATCCACATGTTGTCGTAACCACTCCGCCAAGCCGGCATAAACCTGTTGCCGATCCAGGACGGGATTCCATGCCAACTTCATTCCCTTGGCTTGTCCGAGCCACTGCAACCACTCTTGCACAAACCGTTCATTATCAAACAAGCCGTGCAGATATGTGCCCATCACGCGTCCATCCGCCGAAATCGCGCCATCTTCCGTCCCATCCGCCCAGCGAATCAACGGCGATTCGCCTTCTCCCCGACTGGAGCGGCCCAAGTGGATCTCGTAACCCGCCACCTCCACCTGGTTGGCCCACTTCACCAACAGATGTCCCGCTTGCCGCCTCGTTTCTTTGACCGGTACAAAGTCCGTCTCCACCTCCAGCAAGCCGAGACCCGTTTCCGCACCGCCCGCCCCCTCGATCTTGCCATCATCACGCAACACCTTGCCCAACATCTGATACCCCCCACAAATGCCCACCACATGCGCCCCCCGTTGATAAGCATGCTGTATCGCTTCCGTCCATCCATTCGCTTTCAGCCAAGCCAGGTCGTGCATTGTGTTCTTTGTGCCGGGGAGAATCAGCACATCAGGTGTGCCCAACTGATCAGCCGTTTGGACATAACGTACCGAACATGACGATTGTCGCATCAAAGGCAGAAAATCGGTAAAGTTGGAGATATAGGGTAAGCGGATGATGGCGATATTGATTGTATCGCACGCCGTTTGCCGATTGGACTGCAACCGTGTGAGAGCGAGTGAATCTTCCGGGTCCACCTCCATCTTGATCGCGGGCAGAACCCCTAAAACCGGGATGCCCGTTCGCTCTTCCAGCCATGTGAGCCCTGGCTCGAGCAACTCTTTGCTGCCGCGAAACTTATTGACGATCCACCCTTTGACCCGCTTCCGTTCCTCTTCATCCAAGAGTTCAAATGTGCCCACACAGGAAGCGAACATCCCGCCCCGCTCGATATCCGCCACCAATAATACCGGAGCGTCGGCCAATTCCGCCACGCGCATGTTGGCGATATCCCGGTCTTTCAAGTTGATTTCCGCCGGACTTCCCGCCCCTTCAATCACCAACACCTCCGTCTTTTCCGCCAAACGGGCCAGTGACGCTTGAACGGGCGCCAACATCTCTTCAAGCGACCTGGCGCGGTAAGACATGGCTGGCATATCCGCCAGGCGCTTTCCATGCACAATCACTTCCGACACCATATCCCCTTTGGGTTTGAGCAGGATGGGATTCATGTCATAAGTCGCTTCGATCCCCGCCGCTTCCGCTTGTACCCCTTGTGCCCGTCCGATCTCATGACCTGCTTGCGTCACATAAGAGTTTAAGGACATGTTTTGCGATTTGAACGGCGCCACACGATAGCCCCGCTCATAAAAATATCGGCATAAGGCCGTACAAATCACACTTTTGCCCACATCCGATGCGGTGCCTTGGATCATGATCGTCTTCAATGCGCTTTCCCCTTTTCTCTGAAAAATAGTAATCATTGGGAGTTTTTTTCTTTTTCATCCCGAATATCGTAGCTCAGAAGGGAACGATGCGCAAGCGAGCCACACCCTTCATCTTTCGACTTTTTATTCTGAATCAAGCGACAACATCCGGCTTGTTGTCAGCAGAGGTTCATTTGGTCCAACCGGAAAGCCGGACAAGTAAGCTGTTCATCATTCCCCAAACTCTAGCTTGGACTTCCTTTTGGAAGCCGGGCTTTTTTATTTTATATAACAATTTTAAAAATAAAGGATTTTATTAATGGATGGAGAATGTAATGGCTATCTCAATTCCAAGGAGGATTCCATCATGTTGAAAAATTGGAAAAGCTTCTTTGCCAGTACACTTGCATTGGGAACCATCCTCGCCCCCAGTTCCATCTATGCGCAAACGCCGACAGAGGTCCCATCCGGCGCGTATCTGCCTCCACAAGGGAAACAAGCCCTGACGCATATGAAAACAACGGCGCCCATCCGCGCACAAGCGGGCAAACGGCATGGCATACGCGGCCCAATCAATCCAAACTATAAAATGAACGTTTCATATGATAGCAACCAGCACATCATAAAGGGGAAACTTTCAGTCACCTTTATCAATAACATAGAGAACCCCTTACATGAAATCTACTTCAACCTCTGGGGCAATGATGCAGGCTTCCGCGAAAACGGGGGTGGGATGGATGTGCGAAACGTGAAAGTCAACGGACAGGCCACTTCCTTTCAAATAAAAGAAACCGCCTTGCATATCCCTCGTGTGAAGTTGCCACAGCGGAAGAAATCCACTGTCTCCATGGATTTCACCGTCCATGTGCCAAAGGGACAAGACCGTTTTGGTTGGGATGGGCAAATCGTCTCCCTCGGCAACTGGTTCCCGATCTTGGCTGTCTATGATGACGAGGGTTGGAATGTTGACCCATACTTCCCATATGGCGAAAGTTTCTACTCTTTGACCGGAAATTTCGATGTCTCCGTCACCACCGACAAACAACAAGTGATCGCCGCCACCGGCACGGAAATCGGGCGACCCATTATTAAAGGCGATCTGGCCACCCACCGTTATATCGCCAAAAATGTGCGCGACTTCGCCATGGAGATGAACCCCAACTACAAAGTGATCTCGTCTACCGTCAACCATGTCAAAGTGAATGTCTATTATGCGGAAGAGCACGCTAAGTTCTCCCAAGACCTCCTGCAAAGCGGAGTGGACAGCATTCAACTCTTCAGCGAAAAGTTTGGCGCCTACCCCTGGCCGGAGCTGGATGTCGTCAGCATGCGCGGTTGGTTCGGCGGCATGGAGTATCCCCAATTGGTCATGATCTCACTCCGGGACAGCGCCACCCCGGCTTGGGTGCGCTCCGTCAACGCCCATGAAATCGGGCACCAATGGTTCTACGGCATCATCGGCAACAACGAGTATGACGAGGCTTGGCTGGACGAATCATTTGCCACCTACTCCGCCGCCCTCTATGACAAGGAGCTGGATCAACTCACGGCGGAACCCGTTCCTGGTTATCATCTCTCCTTCCCTGTCTCTAACTTCACTGCCCACGGGGAAGAGGGCATCAATGCTTACTACGACATGATCTACGACTACGGCTCCCGCACATTGAACGATTTGCGCAAGCTGTTGGGCGATGAGCAATTCTACACTTCCATGCAGGCTTACTTCAAGGAGAAGAAATTTGGCATCACCACCACCAAAGACTTCATCCGCATCATGGAAGATACCAGCGGCCGGGATTTGAACAAGTTCTTTGAAGAGCATCTCGTCTTTGTCTCTGATCAGGAATAAAGGGATATGAAAGGCTGGAGGTATTTGCCTCTGGCCTTTTTTTGATTCTCAGAAGGTATACCACAAACATCTGCTCTGCCCCGAAGGTTGGCACGAACCACACTCGGTTCCACTCAAGGAGAAACTCCTAAACATTCAAAAACAGCACAACGCGATAGAAACCGTGTGGAAGAGAGAGCGGAAAAAGTGTTCCATATCAAGCGCCAACTCTCCTTGATCAAACCGTTAATATTGGAAATATCCTTCGTCACTTCAAGTTACTCTTGTAGCTTCATCTTGGTAGCAGGATGTTAGGGATACGGTGTCCTATATGACTTTTAGCCGACCTGATGAAACTAGGCGGCGAATTTTCGGAAGTCCCCACACAAGCTATTTCAATACCCCGGTCCCTACTTCATGACTTACCTCATAAATGTATGTAGCATCGAACAAAATAGGACCCTCAACTTTCACTCTACTTTCACTCAACCCCACTCCATTTTCTACTACTAAACAAATTTGGGTAAACCATATTTGATTTACCCTTATAACACCTATCCACTTTTCACATCTCGAAAGAATGGATTCATATATACCATTTCCCTGGGAGTATATGTTCGAGAAGCATGTTTCTTTTGTATACGCGCTACTTGACTGTGAGCTTGCCTGAAAAAGTGGCACGCCATCATGTCTAACCCCTTACGATCTTTGATGTATATGGGCGGGCATAACCCTCCCTGTGTTAAGCGGCTTTATCGATCTCTTGTTTATTTGTTTCATGCAAGATGAAAAGAATTTCTTGCATTTCTTCCAAGGTGAACTACTTAAATGATTTGCCTTTGGTTTCTTGATACTCTTTCACTTTGTCTGCATAAACTTGTCCCTTCTTACCATAAGTAAGAACAATCGCACTAAGTATATTTTTTGAATCAAGAATCATTTTCTTGTAATCCATAACCTCTTGGTAACTCCATAAAGATATTTCTTCTTCTTTCTTCTGTTCAAGTTATTTTAAGTGAGTAGCAACTTGTGGGGAAAGATCTGACATATCATAAATAAACTCAATGGCTTCTTGTTTAATCCCGGTATAAGATATCACTTCTTCGCCATCGATCAGCCAAGACTTGACCTTGTTTACGACCTCCTGTGTGATGGTTCCGTCATATCCTGTAAAAAGACTTGGAGTATCCTTTAGAACAAAGAAAAGCCCCCAATGGGACTCATTAACATTTTGGCAAGTGCTCGCAAGCGATCCCGTCATCGCTATCCAGGTTATCCACGTTATTTTTCTTTGACCCACCATCTTTAATGAAGTAGGCTTGGGCCTGTTTTTGTGTTTTGAAGTGCTTGCAGTCTTTATCGATTCCGTCTCTCCCGTAGTTCAATGGGTGGAAATGATTTACTGATTTGCCGCACTTGGTGACAGCTAAGCTGGAACTCCCCCTGAAAAGGTGGAGAATTTTTTTGGCGTCTTTTTCTTATTTTTTGGGCAAAAGGCGGCAACTTATACCCCTCATAGAGCTGTTCTACTGTCATACATAACCTTTCCTTTAGGATCCTTGATTATCCAAGTTGATCCATCGGGTAATTTTCCTTTATTCACTATAACAAAAACTCGTCCGATCGGATCCAAAGACCAGTTGTAATATTCCATTAATACTTCAGATGTTTCCATTTTGCCGCTTTCTATAATGTTGTTTATTTTTTCAGGAAATGCTTTTCTGGACTCATTATGAATCAAGGGATCTTCATGGTAGGTTATAACAAACTCATACGTTGTTTTTTGTATCTGCGTAATTGATCCTAATGTAAAGAAATTATATCTATCTGTTGGAGCCTGAATGAGAATTAAATCTTTCTGATCCCAATCTATATAGTTATCCAATATAGGAGGATGATTCTCTTTGGTGTAAACCCATACCCCAGGACCACTCTTGTACCCAAATTCTTACTTCCCAAGGGGATCCCCTTGATCAAAATAAATCTCTTGTTTTTTAAAGACAGGTTTATTTGATTGATTCAGTTGGTTTTCGCCGGCTGTATTAGGAGAATCAAATGTGTGCTGAGTGGAACCGTTTATTGAATCCTCCTTCTTGTCAAAAATCTCTTTTTCTACTACTAATACAACCAAACCTGCTATAATTGGAAATAATAGTGAAATAACTAGAGCGTTTGTTTTCCAGCTTCCTTTTTCTTTGTTCTCGTTCAATAAAAAAAACTCCTTATAGTGTTCGCGGATCTTCTCCCACTATATTTTATTGAAAAGGGAAGAAATATTCACGATAATTCACAACAAGAACGATTATTGAGTTTCCTGTAAACACGAAATAAAAAGAAGCTGGATGGCCTCTTTGTTACCGATGTTTCGTCTTGGCTTGCGCTGACCTCTTGTAGGGCCTTTTTCTTTTGTAACCACTCGTGATACTGCGGTGGATATTTTTCTGCCGTAAGAATCGTGATCTTTTCAACCCCCAGCGCTTGCAAAACTCGATTAATTTTATCCATGCTGGCCCCTTGATACCCACGGTTTTCATCCTTACTTAACCATTTGGAGAATTGAATCTCAATACGTCGAAGAATGAGAAGTTTTGCGATAGCAAGAGAATAACAGTGATCACCTCGAAGCAAAAAGCCAAGAGGTGATCTTATGAGTCAAGTTTCTGTTACAGCCTTTACTGAAAAAGAAGCAGAAATGATCATAGGATTGGTAACAAAAGTATGGGTTGAATCTCGCCATTTTTTTGATGTTCTGGCACACGGCAATAAGAAGGCATTGCTCCGTTGGCAAGCCCTCTCATCCGTACATAGAGAAGTCCGTGCAATTCCTTCGCATCCCCGAACCGCTAGGTCGTCTCTTTCCTTCGCTTGTAGAGCGCTTTTCTCCGCTCGCTTAACCGGTTTTGACGAACCCACTCCTTAGCATCGAGAGTTGCGAAGGGCTTCTTCCCTTTCATCTCATCAAAAGATCAAAAAAGGAAGAAAAAAACAAAAATTACTACTACGATTACCAACAGGAAAATTAACAAGCGACGCAATCCGAAACTAAAAAAAGGGAAACCACCAAATCCGAATCCGCTCATAATAAACCTCCCCTACCATCATATAGACTTCACCTTTAGAATATTCATTGATCCGTACTGTAGAGACGGCGCATGCATGCATGTTAAGTCCAAACTCCCGCGGGACTTCAGGAAAAATCGTGAACGCAAAGACCTCACTCTGCGCTTGGATATCTGTCGCCGCAAGACTATACTATAAGTCTAAAAATAGTTGATTTTGTAATGTATATTACAATAAATTAAATGACATTCATTCTTGAGACATCTTGTGAAATGTTTTACCCTTCTCTTGCTTTCCAAGTTAACTAATCATCTCCAGACGATTTATTTTTTCTTACATCTTAAAACCAATAAATTAAGCCCTATTTTCTTAAAATCGAGAGAATAAACCATCAATTCACACGAACATTATGAATAGGTATAAATAACAAAAGAAAGGAATGTATGATAATGATTTATGATGATACCTTTTATTCCTTCCAACTAACCAATCTTCTTCTTTTCTTAATGATTATTCCCGTCATTTTCTGGTTTGCTGGATATTGGTAGCGATAAACGTCTCTTTATCAAATCAATATTGGTAGAGCAATTAGACATTTTCCCCAAAACAAAACCGGTGCCTCATTTAAGGGCGACCGGCTTTGTTTTTAATCCAGGCTAAAAACATAGACGCCTAGCTAGACCTAGACTTTGAAATGTTGTCACGAAACCAAGGCGATGAATAACATCGCTAAATGACTAATACAAATGGGAGAATATCATGGCAATTGATAGTTTATTTACTTAATTTCAGACGATTGGGCTTGGTTACAAGGCTCTTTTAAGTGACGATAATTTGCTTTTATGAATAAAATTGTAAAAATTAATATAAAAGGAGAGTGCCAAATGTCTGGGAACAGTCTATCCATGAAGGACCTGACAGAGCTGATTAACAATGTCATGGGTCAACAGGTTCTATCTGAACAACAACTGACGCAAATCATGCGCGGTGCTAAAAAAGCACATGAACAAGGCGGCATGGCGGCTGTATTGGAATATCTGATGAAAGTAACCCAAGCCGATGTCGATATGGAGGAGTTAAAACAATTTGCTGACAGTATTCGAGTAAACCCCAACATGGGTATGGATTTTTTGACAGGAAAGAAAAAAATCCGCCGTAAAAAAAAATAAACAGGTTCTGAGGCTGCCACTATGATTTGAGATCAGCAGCCTCCTTTCATTCTCTGTAATTATTCACTAAAACAAAGCCAGTGCCCAAATCAGTCATTTGAGCGACGACCGGCTTTGTTATTAGAAGCTATTCAAAAGTACCTAGCGAACATAAAATACACTAAAATATAAATATTATGAGTAGTCATGAGATAACGGATCAGCAATGGGAAGTCATCCAGCCGCTACTGCCAAAGAAAAAAAACATAGGTAAACCACCACAGACCCCAGGAAAACAATAAATGGTATCCTCTATGTTCTCAAAACAGGCTGCCCTTGGGCAGACATACCTCGGAAATACGGTTCATCAACCACCTGTTGGCGAAGATTACAACAGTGGACAGAAGACGGTACTTGGGATCGCATTTGGCGAGCCCTTCTTTCACAATTAGACACACAATCAAAAATAGTGTGGGCTCAAGCCTTCCTCGACGGTAGCTTCGTACCGTCAAAAAAAGGGGGTCTCATGTACAAGTCGGGGAAAGGCTCCAAAGTTATGGTTGTGGCAGACGGAAACGGTCTGCCTATTGGAGTTTGTGTAACAAGTGCTCAACCTCATGAAAGTAAGCTCGCCCAGATGACAATGGAATCCATTTCCGTCCCCCAAAAAAGAGGCCGTCCTAAAAACCGTCCAAAAGAATTGATTGCTGACAAAGCCTATGATAGTCGTACTTTCCGAACCTGGTTAAACTGTATTCCCACTTTCGAGCGTCGAAAACGACGCTCGCCTAAGCGTGGTCGTCCTATCAAACAGAGTGCAAGCTACCGACACCGCTGGAAAATTGAGCGTTGTTTTGCATGGATGGATAATTGCCGACGTTTTTTTCTGTCGAAACGCCTTATACCAAAATCCTATTTTGTCCCGTCTGTGTTATCTGTATGAAACAGCGTATTGACACCCGTGAAATCCATCAAAAATCAAGGATTCTGACTTGACCTTAGTCTTTTGAATTTATACTTTCTTGAGTATCAAGGGTGAATTTCCTAAAGTTTGGTGTGTTATGGAGCCCAAATTTTTCATTTGGATTCACCTTCATAGGCCCATGGCGTAATATGAATCGAAATTAAGTTAGGGAGAGTAAATCGCTAATGACCAACAAAAAAGGTTTCCATTTGGATAATTCTGGCGAAGCGTTTTGGATGGGTAATGAAAGAGTTCATGGGAAATTTTCCTATACGTATGTTTCAACTTGATTTACGGCTGACTCAACTTCAGCTTTCTCAGTTAGTTGAAGAAATCACAGGAGAAGCACTACCCAAGCCACTCATTTCCCAGTTTGTAGATGATCAACTAGGAACCGAAGCTGAAACTCTTGATAATATTTTTTGTACTTTGGGTATGACTGAGTTGCCTGATCGGTTCGATCGTAATTCAAAAGGGATAAAGGTAAGAACATGTTCAGTTGGTTGCAAATTGAACAAACGATAATTAACTTTACTTATTACTAACAGCAAGTGCAATGAATCCCGCGTTATTACACAATAATACGCATGGCTTAAAACTATGTTCGCATATTTGACATTTATCGCGGCAACTCTAATATGCTGTTCATTGATTGACGAATTTTTCAAGATATTACTAAGCCGAAGATGGGAAGAGAGGTGAAAAACCAGTGAGTAACCACCTGCTAGAAGGTTCTTTCCAGAGTTGCGGGAGTTGGCGCTTTCCTTTGAGTTTGTCCACCATCTTGATGCCGAGACGTTTCTCAAAGTATAGTTCCCACGCTGGATCGCTTTAGCTTTCACCTTAACGTGCCGTTGAATAGGAAAACGAGAAGCGCGGAGCAGTATCAAATTGTCTGGCAATCTCTTGGTGGTTCAGATTTACAAGAGAACCGCGTTCTCTTGCACCCAAATTGTCACGCCCAAGTCCACAACCTAGGGATAACCGTTGAGAAACCGCGTCCCCTACAGGGCGTTTGAAGAGGCTTGAGCCGTATGACGGGAAACTGTCACGTACGGTTCTTAGGGGGGGAACGGCTCCGAAAGGAGCCTGACCCACCCGACACCCCTACAGGAAAAAACATAATTAAAAACCACAACGTAGCTAAATCAATTACATTGTATCCATGCTGGAGTATAAGGCTAAATGGTATGGAAGAATCATGGTCAAAGTCGGAAAAACCTTTCCATCTAGCCAACTATGTTCCAACTGTGGCTACAGAAACAAGGAAGTAAAAAGTCTAAACCTCAGAAAGTGGACATGCCCAGAGTGTCACACAAACCATGACAGAGATATCAACACATCGATAAACATTTTACAAGAAGGTTTAAGGCTCATTGCCGCTGGGCTAGCGGTTTAAGCTTGGTTAAGTTCCCTTGGATGGAAGGGATTACCCAAGAATCCCCTGCCTTTAGGCATGGGGAGTGGTCAATGAGCAGACTTAATGTTCACTTTCAAAAGCAAGAAGATTAACAAACGACAGCCAGTGCCCATTAGGAGCTACTGGCTTATTTCATTTCAGCAAGCTATGGTTATCAACCTATTTTCATTTGCTGTTTTATTCGCCCTTACCCTCAAGTGAAAGCATACATAGCATATACGGAGAAATCCAAGAAACAAGGAGGAGATTAAATGATTGAGGAAAGTGCAAAGAAGAAAAGATTAGATCGTATTATCCAAGTGTGTAATAAATGTGCGGGAAAACCTGTTCAACTTTTTCTACATGACGGCGAAGGATTGACGGGCGTGATCAAAGAGGTTAAACACGATGGCATTATTTTTGGACCTCTCGATCATCCATCGAAAGCAAATTCCAGTAACGATCCGCAGCCGGAACTTCAAACGTCAGGATTCTTCATACCATTCGCCGCAATAACGGCACTGGCCGCTTTGTTCTTTTTTTAAGCGGAGCAAAAACCAACGTCAGTATGGTGAAACCGAATTCAGTACGAAGCGTAAGGCAATTCATTGAGACAGGGTACACCAAACAGTTACAATGACTAACAGGAATATTTGGAGTTAATCCGATCAGGGGGCCTTTTCGAGTTTTCCTGGCAAAGTGGACTGAGCGTGCCGCGGTGGGCTGGTCGATCCATAGCAATTAGAGAAAAAAAGTGAAAACAAAAAGTGAATTTGAAGATTTATTTTCAACTCCAACTGTGGTAACACGTTGACGAAACTAACTCTTAACTAAGAGTTAGAAAAAAAGCATAAAGCGTGGACCAGACGCTCTATGCTTTGAATAATTATTTACTTGAATAGTATGTCTAATATCGTGTCCAGTAGTTCTACTACTGGCATTAAAGCAATGAGGATGAGCCACCATCTTCGTTGCTTTTTGTTTTCTTTCTGCATAATAACACCTCCTTTTCAGAGGTTTACGATTATTCATTCTAAAAAAACAACCCACCTTTGAAAGTATTATTTTGATTTTTTAGTCACACCGATAGTTGCTATATCGTATTAGGGATAAAGTGAGCATTGGCCGATTTTGGGGCCATTTCTCCAGTAAATGGAACGGGGCCATCTACGGCCCCTTATTTCATCAAAGTCACAGCTAAGGTAATATTGACACGATGACACCAAGCTGTTCCCAAGTGATATACATGAGCATTTCCCCTTTTCGATGAAATAAAAAAGCACCCATTGGGTGCCTTCAAGGTACTATATGGAAGAAATAGGGTTCTCGCACAACCTCTTTAGCCCCCTAATGACTTTGGACACTAAGAGTGTAAGTGGATTACACTACTAGTGATGGGG
>NZ_JBHTBW010000022.1:0-646 GCF_042665195.1 Laceyella putida | reverse complement strand
TGTAACGGGGCTAAACGATTCACCGAAGCTGTGGATGGTGTCGGTTTCACTCTGCCTTTGAGGAATGGATAACAAGGACGCTTGATTGCCGAAAACCTTCCATGGGCTCTGCGCGTTAGGCGCCAAGCCGCCTTCCGCAGGCTGAGCTTGCAGCTCAGTGGAGGAAGATTCAATTTGAATCGAGGTTTGCGGCCAAATGTTCCCAGCTAAACGACTTCCTTGAAGTTGGAGTGAAACCGACACGATGGTAGGGGAGCGTTCCAAGTAGCAGCGAAGCTGCTTCGTGAGAAGTGGTGGAGCGCTTGGAAGTGAGAATGCCGGTATGAGTAGCGAAAAGAGGGGTGAGAATCCCCTCCACCGTAAGCCTAAGGGTTCCTGAGGAAGGTTCGTCCGCTCAGGGTAAGTCGGGACCTAAGCCGAGGCCGAAAGGCGTAGGCGATGGACAACAGGTTGAAATTCCTGTACCACCTATTTTCGTTTGTACGATGGGGGGACGCAGGAGGGTAGAGAATCGCGCGATTGGATGTGCGCGTCCAAGCAGTGAGGCCGAAGGGATAGGCAAATCCGTCCCTTCTCAAGGTTGGGCTGTGATGGCGAGGGAAATATAAAGTACCGAAGTTCTTGATCTCACACTGCCAAGAAAAGC
>NZ_JBHTBW010000021.1:0-241941 GCF_042665195.1 Laceyella putida | reverse complement strand
CAGTGTAACAAAAAAAGTGCCCGAAGGCACTTTTACAAATCATGTTATGCTTTTGCATCAGTCTCCTTAACGGGTAGGCTTTAGCTATTAACAAATGCTTTGAACCGTGTCCACATTGCCATCAATAGGAATATGGCAACGGGTAGCATCAGACCTTTGATAATTGACATGCTCATTGAAACGATGGTGCAAAAGATCATCAACAACAATCCTAAAATCATGATGACCACCTCTGTAAGCAAGCCCCACTTATGGGCCATCATAATCCCGCGACTTGTACTTTTCCAATGTAATATGGTGACACTTTGTTTAGTGAAGCTTATAGCTTGTTTGGTTCCGTCACTGAATAGACGATAAAAAAACCAAACAAACAGAAGGTAAATATGGATGCGAAGGAAGTAAAAACTCCCTATCATCATGACAGTTCCCCAGTTAATACCCGTTTTATACAAAAAATTCTGGTAATCAGAAGAAAAACCTTTCACGCCCCATGCGGTGAGCATTATTAAAATCACGGTGATTATAAACGTTTTTTTCATCTGCCGTATCCCCGTTTCACCTTATGAATGTTTTTGTTCTCTCAGTCTGTTCATCGCGTTTTGTGCCGTTGTGGTTGAACACCCTGCCACTTGAGCCAACTTGCGAACGCTGAACGGTTCGTTCCGTTCCATCATAGCGATTGCACATTGAACGGCTTGTTCCGTTTTGCTTCCATTCACGATGTACAGATAAGCTTTTGATTTACGTTTACGTTGTTCACCCTTTCTTTGTTCACCTTGTACATGTACAGATTGTTTAGATACCGATTCTTCATCCTGCAAATGTACATCCTGTTCCTCCTGTACATGTTCCGGGTCATTTTCCTTCTCTACAATCCAGCGTTCTTCTTGTACATGTACATGTGGTTTCGTCTGTGATTGTTCCGAGTGTTCTTCCTCATCCTGCGTAATCTGTTTAGGCTCTGATTGTACATCTTTCACATTCTCTGAGTGTTCATGTACAAGTGGTGTATTCTGTACAGAGGATTTTGATTGCTCCTGTTTGGGGTGTTCAGGTGTTTGGGTGATCGATTTGAAAGTGTTCACTGCGTTCCCTAGTGAGGCGGCCCACAATGTTAACTTGGGTTGTTCAGGCTGTTCATTTGTTTCCGTTTCTTCAGACTGTGAACGGCTGAAAAGTACCAATACTGAATTCAAAACGAAATATGGAACAGACAAGCCAAGGACCAAGCCTTTGATCGGATTCCCAAAAAGATAATTGCTTCCAAGAGTAGCGCTGATGTTTGACCATCCGATTATAACGAGCCCTCCAATGAACATTCCCCAAGTCCAAAAATACCGCAAGCCAGGAAATTTGTGTTCTGTTCTGTATGCTTCGTATAACCCCCACAATCCTACGCTGAACGCTGACTCTGCAGCCAGTGTTGCAAACAATGCCAGGTTGAAAAAACCTTTGCCAAACCAATGTTCAGTCCAGTGATTGTTCATCCATCCGATCGGGGTATCAAATCCTCCGGATTCGTACAAATAGATCGTTTTGGAAAAAGACACGATGATTGAACAGATGAAAATTCCATAGATCGCATAGTCAAATTTGTCGCGTTTATGGTTGTCTTTGTGGTACACTCTAATCACTCCTTTTGCATAGAGTAGATTCCCCTTCAGTGTCACTTTGCCGAAGGGGGATTTTTTATTGTTACTACGCCCATATCCGGTGGATCTCCAGGATCCCTTCTTGGCTTATCAACTCAATATCTATACCGAAACCTGCTGGAACTCCCTCATTGTGATAAAATTGTCTTATCGTCGTCACTCCTTGTTTGGCTGGTACAATCCGCATGCATCAAATCGCGGATCGTGCCCGCCCTTCTTGATGCGCCAATGCTCTTTGTTCCGCATCTGACATTGCCCCACTTCATGATCAAAGAACCTGCAAGGTTTCTGGCCTTTGCGCACTGCCCCACACCCTGCGCCATTCCAGGTCAAGCCGTACTTTCTGACCATGGGATTTTCGTTTTCCAGATATGCGTCTGGTCTGGTTGTCTTCTTCTTGCGCTGCCGCTTCGGTTTGGGTGTTGGTTCCGACTCCGGCGCTAGCTGACTGAACAAATCAAGTTGTTCCACTATTACCATACGTCACCTCCCCTGGACAGGTGCTGTTTGTCCTTTCTTTTGAACGGAATGACCTCCGCCAACTTCGGCGGTTCCACCCACTTGGTCCGTTCTTTCATCATCTGCCGGCGTTCCCTGGCGCGTAGCCGTGCTCGCTTCCGTGCCTCTTGTTTTCGTTGGTCAGCCTCTTGTTGTTTTTCTCGCGCCACTTTCTCCAATATCTCGGGAAACAACTCCAATTGCTCCCCGAATTTTGAATCAATCACGCCTGCCGCCTCCTTTCGTAAATACCTCCTGATCGCGGTTCAATCATTTACTCCAAGTCACAATGAACCAAAGCCAATTGGTAACTTGGCTATGCGCTCATTTAGATCACCTCTTGTAATGCTTTCAGCCGTTGTTGCAGTTTAAACTCCCGGTATGATGACTCTGCCTGAAAGCGGATGGGCAACGTCCCCCCTACGATTCGATCAAACGCCCGACTATCCGGATCCAACTCGCGGCCATCTTTGTCCTGTGAAAGCCATTCGCGCAATCGCTTGAAATCCAGATTACTGGTAAAATTGGTGATTTTCCCTTTCCGCCCGTCCAAGATGTCATAGAGTACGCCAAATTCGTATTCTGACAGCGGTTTGAGTCCAATCTCATCCAGCGTCAGGATCTCGCATTGCATAGCCGCTTGAATGTAATCAAAATCTGATTTCTGGCTGTTTGATCCAAACGTACTTTTCAACTTTCTGAACAGTAGATTTACGTTGATAAATACGGATGCGTAGCCTTGGTCAAGCAATTGATGATGGATAGATGCAGCCAGATGGCTTTTTCCGTTACCTACGGGGCCGAACAGATACAATCCCGCGTCCTGCTCCGTGAACTTCTCGACAAACATTTTGGCGATTTTATAGCCGTTCTCCGTTCCCGTTCGTTGCTCAAAGTTGGCGAATGATGCCCTCTTCAACTCTTCATCCATCAACCCGTCGCCATAGATGCGCAAGATCCGCGCCCGCTTCTCGGCCAGCTCCCTTTCCCTTTCTTCTCGGAAAAAATTCTCTTTTACGCAATTGCATACAGGGAGAGGGCGAAAAGGGCGGCCCATCAAAGTGAGATTCAGACGTTTAATTTCTTTCCGGCAAATAAGACAACAATGTGCGCCGTTCATTGGATCATCAGATGTAATATTTGGCGTATTCATCAGATTCGTTGGATTCATTGCTTGTCGAAAGGACATCATTTTGCATTTCCTCCTCTGTTAAAGCTTGGGATTTGTTCTTCAAGATCAACAATCCACGGTTCGCTTCATGTTCTATCGTGTTCCGCATAATCCCGAGCGTGTATTCTTCTTTCTTGTCATCATGCTTTTCAACGTGAGTCCACATGGCGTATGTGATAACTGCTTGGGAAAATTTACTCCATTTTTCCCACTCTGTTTGGATAATGCTTTTAGAGATCCGTCCATTCTTTCTTGTAAGACGTAAGCAATCAATGTATTTAACCAACAATTTTCTATTTACAGACAACGGGTTGGAAGCCATTTGGCTTTCAACAAAGGACTCAATGTCCTCTGGTGAGCAAAGATTTTCTTTGGCTCGCTTTTTCGGGGGGTTATCTTTTTCTTTTTGTTTTTCTTTTTCTTTTTGTTTTTCTTTTTCTTTTTGTTTTTCTTTTTGTCCACGTATCGTATCCTGAGCGATACGTAACGTATACGTATCGTATATTTCGTTTTCGATTGCCTCACGATATGTGATTCCCAACTCCCACCGCTCACGTTCAAACATCTTCAAAGCAGCCAGTTTTACCTTGATTTGCTCGTAATCAACCTGATCAAGAGGGTTTTGTTTGTTCCACTCCTGACAAGCCATTTCTAAGTTGTCATTTCCACTTTTCAGTTGGTTGAACTTCTTCCAAGAAACCACCAAGTTATCAGGAGTGCCGGGACCGCCTAACGATTCAGGAATGATATGATCGACTTCAATGTCATTGCGTTGCAAAACCTTACCGGTGTAAAAGCAAGTTTGTTTATCACGCCAAATCACATAATCCTTTGTGGCGATTTTGTCTCCGAGCGATGGTTTATACAGTTTGGACGGCGACATATATACCTCGTTTGTCAGGTAAAAACTTTCGTAAATACTTTTGATCGTTTGGTTGGTTACTCTCTGGCCCACTAAGGCAATCAACTCTTTATCCTTAACCTGTTTCAACTCTTTTTTGACACAATCCACAATAGGCTTCCCGCCTCGATTAAAGTTGTACTTACCCCAATTCAGGATCGCTACCTCACGCGTTTCGGCATTATACTTAATCAATCGATGGTAATTCTCGAACCGATCCATCAAGGCTCTGGCGCTTTCGATCGAATAACCCATATCAAAGGCGATTTGCTTTTTGGTAATTGGGTAAATGCCGATCTGTGTTGTATTTGGATTGGTAAGGAGGTACAGGTAAAAGTACCTGTCCTCTGGTGTCATTTCTTCAACGACTCTTGCGTCTTGCCAGAATGAAACTTGCACATGTCTGTATATTGCCATTATTCTTCCCCCTCTCCGCTAATAGGGACTGCGCTATGATCACCCCTTCTCAATACTCCTTAAGTATGATTTTCTTGTTCTTTATCCTCAAAAAAAAGAGAATCGATGTCTTTCTCTAAAATTCTCGCTATTTTCGAGGCTACGGTCAAAGGTGGTTTAATTCGACCATTTTCCCAGTTTGATACCGATTGCCCACCTTTATAACCAAGCAACTTTGCTAATTGTAATTGAGTTAACCCTTTTTCTTTTCTTGCAAGTTTCAAAGCCAAGTTCTTAGCTAATTTTTTCATTAAAGCATCACCTTTCTCCAAAATCCCTATTTACTTTCCAAGAACAATGTACAAAAATTTTGTATTTATTAACCCCAATATAACATACAAGATTTTTGTACGTCAACAATTTTGTATGATTATATTGTACATTGTTTTCTTAGTAAATAAAGTGTACAATTTACTTGTACAGTAATCGAAAGGGATGAAGTAAATGTTTTCTGCTCGTTTACGATCCGCTAGAAAGAAGAAAAATTTATCACAAGAAAAGCTTGCTGAGTTGGTTGGAACAACTAAAGCGACAATTTCCAACTATGAAAACGAGTACAGCAGTCCGTCAAATGAAATGCTTATAAAATTATCAGATGTTTTGGATGTAACCACAGACTATTTGTTAGGTCGTTCTGATCGTCCTGATCTGGTGAAGTCAAATATGATGACAGAAGTAGAGATAGAAGAGTTATTCATCAATAACCCCAAAATACAAACAAAATACAAAGGTAGAGAGTTAACTGACGAGGAAATGGTTAAGGTTGCAAAAATGCTGGAAGTGATACTTGATCGAGAGGACAAAAGCAAAAATTGACTATATATAAAGAAAAGCGGATAACCTTTTAGTTATCCACTAATTTAACTCTTTCAACTGCCTAATCTCATGATCTTTTAATAGTCCTAGGCTTAGCAACTTATCAATAAGAGGACCAATGTCTTCGCTGATTTCAAGATCAAGTTTTCGGCTCAAACGGACTATATTTTTCTTTAATATTGAGTTATATAGCTGTCTATCCAATTCACTACTCGCAACAAAAGGTGATGTTGTTTTTTCAGCTTTTTTCATCGTTCAAATACCCTCCCAAATATCATAGATCCAGTGGTTATATTTTTTGTTATCATCACTACACTCGCGTTCGACACATTAAAGCCCAACAATTATGATCTGATTGATTATTCCGTCAAATAAAGTATATAATTCTCATTTTGTTAAATCAAGCCTTTGATTAACTTTTTGAGAAAATTGTTCTTCATATCGAAAAATTCGTGTATACTTTTATTTAACAAATCGAGAACCGAGGTATAGTGATTATGTTGGCCAAACAATTAAGGGAAGCAAGAAAAAAAGCAAATATGATGCAAAAAGATGCTGCAAAAAAACTAGGGATAAGTAATGTAACCCTTTCTCAGTATGAAAATGGAATTCGCAACCCAGATCCAGAAACTTTATTGAAGTTAGCTGATTTATACAATGTTTCTACTGATTGGCTTTTGGGTCGATTTCCCTCGATCCGTCAAGGGTTTGGAAGAGACCACAAAAACAAAGCTACAAAAAAATATCTTGACCTTCGTCTGCTCAACACTTTAGCAGACCTTCCAGAAGATGTACGTAGGGAGGTACAACCACCAGTATTGCTTTACCAAGTTCTACAGTTGAGAGATGATGTACCAATAACAATATCGCAATCCTATCTTCCCAACTCTCTACCTCTTAAGGAATTGGAAAACATTCTTGAAGGGGTTAAGCAGAATCCTACATTGAGTTTATACAAAACCCTGGAGTCCTTCGGAAGAAAACCAATCACATGTGAGGAAACTCTGGTCATAGAGAGTCCTTCTAATGAAGAGATTGAACTTTTGAAAATGCCAGAGCATGTTCCCGTTGCGAGAATAACACGTAAAACGTTTGACGCATCCAGCAACCTTGTGGAGTATTGCCAATTAACAAGCCGGACAGATTTGTATAAGTTTGTATATCGATTTACATTATAAAGGGAGGTTTTTATTGTGGAACATGAACACACTAAGCATATTGCTTTGGAATATCACAAGCGGACAGGATTCCCATTCGTAACACTGAAAACAGCAATGACATTAGATGGGAAAATTGCAACCTCAACTGGCGACAGCAAGTGGGTAACTAACGAGTCTTCGAGAGAAAACGTTCATTACATGCGCCATTGGAACGATGGTATTATGGTCGGGATCGGAACTGTTCTAAAAGATCGCCCGAAACTAACTACACGTTTACCCGGAGGTGGGGGGGAAAATCCAACCCGCATTGTAGCTGACAGCCTGTTACGTATCCCGCTTGATACTCCGCTGGTGACCACTACAAAAGACGCTCCAACCTGGGTCTTTTGTACCGATGAAGCAGACACAGAAAAAGAAAAACAGCTCGTAGAGCATGGAGTGAAAGTGGTACGCACTGGAAGTGGTCCGCGCGTTGATTTAGTAAAAGTAATGAAGCATTTGGGAGAAAACGGAATCACATCTGTTTTGCTTGAGGGCGGCGGTCAGCTCAACTGGTCAATGCTTGAAGCCTCTCTTGTCCAAAAAGTGGTCACTTTTATTGCTCCAAAATTGCTTGGTGGCAAAGACAGTATTACTCCGATTTCAGGTCAGGGGTTTGAACTGATGAGGTTGGCTGTTCCATTAAAGAATGTTACAATTCAACACTTTGGAGAAGATATTTGTATCACTGGATATCCCGAATATTGAATAATCAAGTAAGGACGTCTCTATTTAAGTGTAAGAACGTCCATTAGAATAGATAAGCAGTCTAAAGGCTTAAGAGCGGATCATCTCCGCTCTTTTTCTATAAGTTGTTTCAAAAGTACTCACAGGATTAGAAAATACGGTAAAATATAGATATTATGAGTAGACATGAGATATCGGAACAACAATGGGAAATCATCGAGCCTCTACTGCCCGTTAAGAGAACAAACATGGGTAGGCCTCCAGCAGACCCAAGAAAAACTTTAAATGGAATACTCTACATCTTGAAAACAGGCTGCCCTTGGGCAGACATGCCACGAAAATATGGCTCGCCAACCACATGTTGGCGAAGATTGTAACAATGGACAGAAGACACCACCCCGGAATCACCAGGGTGGTTCGTCTTATCCGCCAACAATCTGCTGGAGCTGATCTTGTTGAACTTGGAGATGACGATGTTTCCATCCTTCATGTACACCCACACTTTTTCTCCCACTTCGATGTTCAGCTTCTTTCTAAACTGAATATGTGATGCAGCATGTATAAACCGCGCAACAATTGCCAATAAATGAAATAGACAGAGCATTGACCAAAACACCGGGACCGCAAGCGACAAATGATGCCTAAAGGCGGCAGAGGTGTTTGGAGACATGCTCTTTTCTATATTTTATGGGTCTGAGGCTTAAATCTGGCCCTATTCCTGATAAATGGAAAATGACTTGAGAAACCGTATAGGGAACTCAAGTCATTTGCGTTTTATGATCATTTATTCAATTCGCTTCATCGATTGAACACAAACCTATTACGAATTGCACCAACAACACTCTGATTTCCTTCATAAATCACATAGCATAAACACAAACGAAACGAAGCCAGCAACTTCCAACGTATACATTTTCACTTCACTAATCACATAGAAAGAACACAAACCCCTGAAAACAACAAAAAACCTCATTCCCGGTGATGACAACTTCCCACCCCATCAATACTTTACGACACATTCCTTATAATTTATTAGGTAGTGTCCTGCCAGATTGTAAAGTACAGAAGGAAACTCCATAAAATCAATCAGTTCTATAAAATATACTACTTCTAGTAAACATAAGCCTCGAACCAATATCGTTTCAATCTCATAGTAATAGAATATGAGACATGAAGGGGGGATTTCCATGCTTGTTAATGAAATTTTGAATCGTTCTCGTGGGAAATTTGTTGTGCTTAAAACTGTATCAGCGGAAGAAATAGGAGGTGTAGTCATAAAAGTGAAAAAAGGAGTAGTCGTACTAAAATCATTACTGGGGACAAAAATATTTGTACCAATTAATAAAATCATTGCTGTAATTAAACGCTAAATTTAAAAAAATAGTAAAAAGCGTTCTCCTCTATGGGCGTTTTTTACTTTTTAGGAAGTAGATAGAATGGGCTTTAATTGACTCTTGCCGTACCGATACATTTCTCAACCTTCGCTCCTGGTGGCTGCCAGGAGCTTTTTTGTTATACGTTCTTTTCCAAGTACCGATAAACAGTCGTTCGCGAGATACCAAGCATTTAAGCAATATCTTTGATGGGCATCTCATTGGCGGCAAAGGTTTTCAACATCTCAATCTCCTTCTTATCCAATTTTTCTGGTCGACCTCCTAATCTTCCCCTTGCCCTCGCGGCTGCACGTCCTGCGGCTGAACGCTCCTGAATCAAGATTTCGCTCAAACTCGGCAAAGGCGGCAAACAAATGAAACATCAGTTGCCCTGTTGCGCTCGATCGGTCCATCGTGATGTTCTCCTGCAGGCCGTGGAATCTGATATTTCGGTCATTAAGCTCGTTGACGGTCTCCCCTACCCATTCCCATGCCTTGTTGACCGCACCAACGCCCAACAGGCGGGACTGTACTTGATTGTTTGGCACATGAAAAAGATCCTTCAAAGCGACAACTCCCACGTCTCCCCCACCAGATCTTGACCAAAGCTGTGGTGTTTTTCTTCTTTTACAAGTTTGAAGCCGTGCTTCTGGTAAATATGCCGAGCCGCCTTAAGCACGTCGTTCGTCCAAAGAACCAGTTTCTTGTAGCCGCATCGCCGGGCAAAACGGATGCATTCTTCGACGAGGCGGTTGCCCAGTCCGAAACCGCGCGCCTTGGGTTCGATCAAAAGAAGCCGGAGTCTGGCGACGGTATCGCTGTCTTTCATGACAAAAACGCAGCCAACATTCTCCCCGTTCATCTCAGCGATCCAACAGCGCTCCTTGACCGGATCATGACGACGCATGTAATCGGCAACGATCTGTGCGACCAACGCTTCGAAGCGCTCATTCCAGCCGTACTCCCGGGCGTAAAGGACACCGTGCCGATGGACGACCCAGCCCATGTCCCCGGGTTCGGGAGGACGCAGGAAAAAGGGTTCGGAGAACTTGAAACCCCGGCCACAGGCAAGCACGTCTTCGATAGTCTTCATGGCCTCCAGGAGGCGCTCTTGGTCCCCTTCAGAGAGGCTGCTAAGCATTTCGGCCACCTCCTCCCGAGAGCGGCGATCAAGCAGCGAGAATACCTGCTTGCCCTGGGAAGTCAGGGAAAGGAGCCTCTGCCGGGCGTCGGTTTCCGAACGGACTTTTTCGATCAGCCCTTTTTCCTCAAACCGGGCCAAGATGCGGCTGAGGTAACCCGGATCCAATCCCATCTCTCGGGACAGATCCGAAGCGGTCAAATGATCGTGATGCGCAAGTTCAAACAGGATACGGACTTCGGTCAGGGAAAAGGGACTGTGCAGCAATCCCTCGCGCAATACACCGATCTGCCGAGTAAAAAAGCGGTTGAAATGCCGGACAGCGTCGATTTTCTCCTCTAGATTTTTCATCTGTATCTCGCCCCCTTTTTAATGCCATTGTCAACTATATATTTGCTTTTATCAAATTTTGTGTCCACAAAATGATTCCATGAAATCAACCTTCACCGCTGGCGGTACCTCTGTGTATCAGCTGCAAAATCGATAGAAAGGGGCGTTTTTTATAGGGAGAAGAAAATGGACGGCCGAACAGAAGATGGAGATTGTATTGGCTGGCATGGCATCTGGAGCTAACATCACTGCTGTATGCAGAGAATATGGAATATTGCAACCTCAGTATTACAAATGGAAGGAGGCGTTTCTTCAAGGAGGGCTTTCAGCCCTGGCAACAAGTCCATCTAAGCGGGAACAAGAATTAGAGAAAGAATTAAAAGAAGCCAAGGCATTGCTTGGTGAACAAGCAATGCAGATTGAGATCCTTAGAAAAAAGACCAATTGGGGCCGAAGGTAAGTTTAAGAGAGTTGGCACGGACCTTGGTGGATGAAGGGTATTCGGTCCCACAAATTACATATGCCCTTCAAATCAACCGTACCTACGGATATGCCTTACTTAAGCAAGAACAACCTAAGAAACGAGAAAAGACAGACGAAGCATCGCTTCGTCAAAAGATTTTAGAGTTGTGTGGCGAGTTTCCTACGAATGGATATCGCCGTATTCGAGTATGGCTAAAAAAGCGATTTCAACTCAAGGTTAATGGCAAACGTGTTTACGAATGATGAAGGAGTTGAATGTACTAGTTAAGACGAAGCGTTTTGAAGCCAAACGAAAAAAGCAACCAGGAAAGATTCCCGTTACTCGCTCCAATGAGCATTTTCAAGTAGATATGACAAAAGTCTGGTGTGGTAGAGATGGCTGGGGGTATTTATTTGCGGTGATCGATGCATTTGACAGAGAAATCGTAGGCTATTCTTTCTCTCGGTTCTGCAGAACCGAGGAGCTTCTTATGGCTGTAAACCAATCTTTGAATTACCGTTTTCCTGAAGGGGTAAAAGGCAAAGGGCTTAGCATACGGAGTGATAACGGCTGCCAAATGACCAGCCGACGTTATGTAAAAGCGCTGAAAGATGCTGGAATGAAGCAAGAAAGAACGGGTTACAACAATCCTGACGCTGATGCTTACATTGAGCGTTGGTTTCGTACGCTAAAAGAGGAAACGGTTTGGCTTCAAGAATATGGATCGTTCCTGGAAGCTAAACAGGACATTGATCATTACATAGCCTTTTACAATGATTAAAGACCTCACTCTGCGCTTGGATATCTGTCGCCGCGAGAATTTCGTCAATCTGTAACTTCAACCGTTGCATAATTGTCTGGACATATGGGGTTCATTAAGAAGTCTGTCACCCTTCCGCAGGCTGCCCCAAGGCGGGAGGTGACAGACTTTGTTTATCATGGTGAGACCCATAAAAACTGGAGCGTTCAGTCACATGGCATTGAGCAAGGATGCCGCTCCAGCCCCAATCATCGGCACGCCCTATTCATTTTTCTCATCCAAGATCTCCACATATCCGTTGGTCCCGTCCACACGGACGTATTGACCGTCCTTCAAAATTTGGGTCGCATTTTCCACGCTGACGACAGCGGGGATTCCGTACTCCCGAGCGACGACGGAACCGTGGGTCATCATCCCCCCGACTTCCGTCACGAGGGCTTTGGCCGAATGGAATAAGGGCGTCCAACCGGGATCCGTGTAGGGGGCGACCAAGATGTCCCCTTTGTTCAGTTTTCCTTCTTCTAATCGGCGAACGACTTTGACATAGCCTTCCGCAACACCCGGGGATACAGGAATGCCGACCAAAGCTCCGGACGGTGCCTGCTCGTTGCGGATGACCCCCGAGAATGTTTCCCCTTCGCTGGTGATGACAAGGGGAGGGTTCAGTTTTCGGTAAACCTCTTCCGATGCCTTGCGGGAACGGATGCGTTCCATGACCTCATCCTTTTTCAGGCGGTTTTCCAGCAGGGCAACCAATTCGTCCAGCGTCAAATAAAAGACATCCTCTTTCTGCTCGAGCAGCCCTTTTTCATAAAGGGTTTGGGCTTCTTCCAAAATGGCTTCCCGGTAAAGGTCGAAATAACGGATCATGATATATTTGGGAAGTTCCCGGATTCCCACGGTGTTTCGGTAGAGCGCGATGAGCCGGGCCAGTTTCTTGGCTTTCCGGGCCCCACCGCGCGTCGCTTTCACCCGCGCCAACAAGGACTGGATCGCTTCATGAGCTTCCTGTTCCCCTTGTTTGAATTTTTCCCGGTGCTCTTGCGGCGCATTGCTTCTCATATGGCTGAGAATGGACGGGACGAGCATGGTGGGTGCTTCTTTGTAGCGGACCCGTGTGATGTCGATTTCACCGGGCGCCCGCATCCCGAATTTTTTCATGAACCGGTCCAATTCCGCCCGGAATACGTCGCCGCCTTCCACTTGGCTCAATCCCTCGTAAAACGTGCGGTCTTCCGCCTGTTCCAGATAGCGGACGACTTCGGGACAGGGTCTGGCCGCATCCGCCAAATCCCCGATCATCAGCCCCATTTCGCTGGTGATGTTGCCGGGAGGGGACTTTTGAATGGCGGGGTTCCATTCTTCGCCCAACCATTTTTTCATTTTTCTTTTGATAACCGGCAAGGCGATGAATCCAGCATAGGTGTAAGCTCCGGGATCGACGATGGTCCCAAAAACGGCATGCTCTCGGATAAACCGAATCCGTTCCGCGCCGGAGCGTTGGAACAATGCCCGTTTGAATTGGGCCAAATCTTGTTCGAACGTGGCAAAGGCCCGTTTCACAGCGAGTTTCGGATCTTCCCAATACCAGATTTGGATCAACCGGGGGATCATCTTCCGGTAAAGGGCCAACATTTGTTTCATTGCGCAAAGTGCTTTCCGCATCACGCCCCGTTTCGGTGCCAGCCGTTGAAAGTCTTCGCTTTGCACCACTTTTTTCAGCGCCAACAGATTATCGTCCGCGATCGTGCTTTTGAGAAGCTTGCGCTGGATGGGCTTCAGGAACAGGAAACTGGAACAATCCCAGAAGAGACGTCCGCCCGCTTCAACGATCGGAGCCGAATCATCATCAAGGGGAACGAGCGATTGGAACACCGAAATCCCGAGCGGTTTCATATAATCGGTCATCATTTGCGAGTGGCCAACCGACAGATAGACCCGGTATTCGTCATTCTTCGCGGAAGGGACGGGATAAAGGGAAGTGATGGGCCGGCTTTGGAGAATATAGATGTCATCGCCCTCCAAACACCACTCGATATCCTGCTCGGAACCGTAATGGTTTTCGATCCTTCGCCCCAGCTCCGCCAACGCTAAGATTTTCTGATCCGGGAGCGCCTGTTTTTGGCCAAGTTCGGGCGGCAGTTCCCGGACTTCCGTTCCGCCCTCAGCAACGGGGAAAACCCCTTTTTCCTTTTTCGCGATTTGTTTCTGGATGATTTCATGGTCGCGCACTTTGTACAAATCGGCGGTCACGATGCCGGAAACCAGCGCCTCTCCCAGTCCGAACCCGGCATCGATGGAAACCGTGCGCCGATGTCCCGTCACGGGATCCGCGGTGAACAGGATTCCGGACACTTCGGGGAAAACCATCCGTTGCACCACGACAGACAAGGAAACGGACTTGTGATCAAACCCGTTCTTGATGCGGTACACGATGGCCCGATCCGTGAACAGGGATGCCCAACATTTTTTGACCGCTTCAAGGAGCTGCTGCTCTTCCCCTTTGACGTTCAGATAGGTTTCTTGTTGGCCCGCGAAAGAAGCGGTTGGCAAATCTTCGGCGGTCGCGCTGGATCGGACCGCGTACGCATGATCTTTTCCCAATTTGGCCCAAGCCCCGATGATCGATGCTTTGATCGGGTCCAAAAGCGTGAGTGACAGCATGCGGTCACGGATTTTTTGTCCCCATGCGCGAATCTCGTCCAGCTGTTCCGGTTTCAACCGGTTCAAGCGGTCCAACCATTGATCCATCTCATCCAATTCATCCATGAAATGGCGGTAAGCCGTTGTGGTGATGCAAAAGCCGGGAGGGATCGGAAAGCACGCTTTGGCCATTTCTCCCAGATTGGCGCCTTTTCCACCCACGATCGGCAAGCTGTGGCGATCAATTTCCTCAAAATGCAATACATATTTCACGACACTTCACTTCCCTTTCAAAAGAATGGAGTCAAGCTGTTAACCAGATGCTCAACAACTTTGCCAGCGGAAGCAAAAATTCTACCAATCACCACCTTGCCAAATCGAAAAAGCCACGAGAAGGAAGTCTTCTCGCGGCTTTTTTGGCACCACAAAACAAACCGTGGCTCAGCACGACGACACTCCTCCTCTCATAACGCTTACGAGGTTAGCTGATGGATTCGGGTGCTGAGAGTCACCCTACCCGGACAAGCTTGCCCAGGATTCACCCCATGTAGCCCATGACCGAAGTCATCCCTACGCGTGGTTCCCCCGCTCCCAAAAATGGGATTCAGCGATTGGAATGGAGATTATTTTTTGAGATCATCTTACTCCTCGGCCGTTTGAATGTAAAGCGGCATGGAAGGCAAAACAGGTGAAAGTTCGGTGATTTTTAATGATGGGATGCCATTTTTATCGTGTTCCCTTTTACCCGTGAATGATTTCATCGTTTTAGAAATAAAGACAATGTAGCCTCACCGGTATTATCGTTTTACTCGTTGGCAAAAGTATGGTACTTGGGATCGTTTGCTAAAGTATGTTCAAACCTACTCCCATGCAGTTTCCGATGTTGACTGGGTCGTTTTTTTGACAGCACCATTGTCCGAGCTCATCGCACTATAAAAAACGGGCGGTTTATTTTTGTGCTGTCATTACCTTGATTTCCCTGATGATTTGGCTCAATTAGTGATTCGCTAGCGTCTTAGAGATTCAATCTAATCACATTGCCTCGATCTATTTCACTTTTGAGGCAAAGTCAAGGAGTACTTTCGTGAATTCATCTGGCTTTTCAAAGTGGACAAGGTGGCCGGAATCGACGTCGACAACTTCCACGCCTTTAACAGTGATTTTATCTTCGCCACATCCTTATCATCCATTGCCGCCATCAGAACGCCATTCTCTGTTCTGGACATAGTACTTCTGAAAGTCCGTCTCTTGTTTTTGCGAAACAAAGTCATGCGTCACCCTAGCGAGGTCACCACCGGCCGTTTTTTTGGCGCGCGGCATGATAGAAGAGAAGTAGGGTGGATCTTCAAGCACCACGCCATTTACAAGCTCTGGTCGGTTGGAAGCTATCCATGTCGTAATAAGGCCGCCCGATGAATGGCCCGAAACAAGACCAGTCTGTTGAAATTCAAGCATTTGCCGATGGAAATTATCATCCAAAAAAATTGGAGATATCTACTTGGAAGAAAAAAACGAGTCGGGGATTATCCCCGGCTTTTCTATTGTATAATGAAATATATCATTTCACCTCTTTCGATTAATTCATGTTTTATTCTTTGTCCATAGCTTCAAACTTATCTGACTTGGAACGAAACTACTTTTAGGGGAAGATTATAATGAGCAACACACAGAAAAAAACAGACGTTATCTTAATTGGTGCCGGAATCATGAGCGCGACTTTGGGATCATTACTGAAAGAGTTAGCACCTGAATGGGAAATCAAAGTGTTTGAGAAACTCGCACACGCAGGAGAAGAAAGCTCTAACGAATGGAATAATGCGGGTACGGGTCATGCTGCACTGTGCGAGCTTAACTATACATCCGAAAAATCTGACGGATCTATAGATATTAGCAAAGCTATAAAAATTAATGAACAGTTTCAGCTTTCAATTCAGTTTTGGTCTTATCTTGTAAAAAGCAATCTGATTGGTAATCCGCAGGACTTTATCATGCCAATACCTCATATGAGTTTAGTACAAGGGGAAAAAAATGTAACATTTTTGAAAAACCGTTTTGAAGCGCTGATAAACATTCACCTGTTTCAAGGGATGGAATTTTCCGATGACCCTGAAAAATTGAAGGAATGGATTCCGCTTATCATGGAAGGCCGTACATCGAATGAACCGATAGCGGCAACAAAAATCGACTCTGGAACGGATGTCAACTTTGGTGCTTTAACACGCATGTTGTTTGACCACTTAAAGAGTAAAAACGTCGAGATAAACTACAAGCATAGTGTTGAGAATATTAAACGTACTAGCGACCGCTCGTGGAAAGTGAAAGTGCATGATATTGATAGCGGTAAAATCGAATACCATACTGCAAAATTCGTCTTTATCGGAGGTGGGGGTGGAAGTCTTCCTTTACTACAAAAAACCGGTATTCCTGAGTCAAAACATATTGGAGGATTCCCTGTAAGCGGACTATTTATGGTATGTAACAATCCGGAACTTGTAGAGCAGCATCATGCAAAAGTATACGGTAAAGCTAAGGTTGGTGCTCCTCCAATGTCTGTTCCGCATCTTGATACAAGATATATCAACAACAAAAAAACATTGCTGTTTGGACCGTTTGCCGGCTTCTCACCAAAGTTCTTAAAAACTGGTTCAAATTTTGATTTGATAGGTTCCATAAAACCGAATAATATCTTAACTATGTTGGCGGCAGGCGTAAAAGAGATGGCATTGACAAAATACCTGATCCAGCAAGTTATGTTATCGAATGAAAAGCGCATGGAAGAATTACGCGAGTTTATTCCGAACGCCAAAAGCGAGGATTGGGATATAGTGGTAGCGGGCCAACGTGTGCAAGTTATCAAAGATACTGAGGCCGGCGGTAAAGGAACACTTCAATTTGGTACGGAAGTTGTTAGTGCCGCTGATGGCTCAATAGCGGCATTGCTCGGCGCTTCTCCGGGTGCTTCTACTGCCGTTCACGCTATGCTTGAGGTATTAGAAAAATGCTTCCCACAACATATGAAAGAGTGGGAACCGAAAATAAAAGAAATGATTCCTTCTTATGGCGTATCACTAGTGGAAAACCCAAAGCTTTTCCAAGAAATTCATACTTCAACAGCGCAGACGCTTGGTCTGAGCAAAAAAGAACCGGTCTATAGTTAATTCTTTGGATGTAGAAACAATTGATGATACCAAAATCGGCAAATCAAGACTAAAAAGAAAAATGTGTAGAAAAAATAAGGCTCTTACTTTGCTTATATGACTACAATGTAGGAGCCCTTTTTATTAGGGGTGGGGGAGCGAAGCTCAAATTCGGTTAGATAAATGGAAAATGTAGTGGTGATTTACCTTGGATGGTAGTTTCTCCCTGAATGGCCTCGAAATCAACGTTCGCTACCTTTGGGCCGTATAGGGTCCCTTAATGCATTTTTAACAACTTTCGGGCTAATAATTTCGATTCATACTTTTCCAAAGGAAAGCGGATAAACAAAAACAAATCAACTATGACAACAATTAGCAATACAACTAAATAGCTCCAACCTGTTGAATCTAAATCTAATAACGGCTTACATAACCAAAAGATAAGTGCTAATTGTATTCTTAAAAAAAGCCAAAATAAGACCCATTTGATAATAGAGATAATTAGGGCAAGGGAATTAACCAAGATTCTTTTATATCACATGAGTGTTTCCCCCCTTAAAGAAAAAGAAGGGTCCCCTTCTTCAAGATTAGTTAAATCAACGGCAGCCAACCATCACTGCATCACCCAGCACCCGAAACTGCGCCTACCGAGTAGGATGTTGCGGTTTTGGGCAACTTCCCACTTTGTTTCGCTTTCTGAATTTCTTTTTTAGCGGAGGTTGGATTCATCACCGTCGTCTGTCTGCCGTTTTTTCATTGGTAGTGGGTAGCCAAAACTTGACCACTTCCTTTCACTTCAATGTTCAGGTTAGCACCTAATGCAATCGACTTCAACTACACCCACATATTTTTCCGAGTTTCAAGTCTAAGGTTGCCGTGGTGCTGGTGCATGGGTAGGAAATCAATTAGAGCCGTATCCAGATGGAACTCGTGTTAAGTTTATCGTTCAATAATAAAGGTTAAAGGACTGCTCTGTGCGGTCTTTTTTCATTCCCTTGATTGCCGTGTTATGATAAATGGTGGTGATGGAAGATGTTGTACAACGACGACCATCTCGATTTTGAAGTCAAACTCAAACGATATGTCCACCTTGAAGTGCTACTCGAAGCGTTGAACCGAGATAAGAAACAGCTTGGCCACCTCAAGATGGCGGAGGTATACGAAGACCAGATCGACTACATCAGCGACCAAATATTAAAGGACATGGCCGAACTTCGCCGCTACTTCCGCCAATCCCAAGGGGAGATCATCCAAACGGTTCAATTGGTGGGTGAGCGGATGGTGGAGTATGTCTGGAAGGGGTATCGTCTCAAGGTAAAATATCTAAATGAGTTCATGCGAGTGGAGTGCGGGGAGATATTGAAAGGGTATATGAAGTTGAAGAGAGGTGATCAGATTTAGATCACCTTGTATTTTTGAGAATCAAATATCGGAATTTCCTCCTGCATCACTTGGAAGGTGGCTAGTACTAGTATCTGAGCCAATTTGGCTATTCCGATTGATATAAGGGTCATAATGATGAGGTTTTTGTTTCTTCTTTAACTTTGGTAGTACAACAATGGTAACAGCGAATATTAAAACGATACCCAAAACGATAATCCCTACCATAAAATCTTTGTCCATTAATTCACCTACTTTCTCTGATTAGCAACAAAATTCTCTTTATTATAAATTTCCCCTTTTTCCTTTCTAATCATGCAAATAGTTCGGATTAGATCTTTTTTGGACGCAATAAAAAAAGGACGACTACTCGTCCCCCATCCGCCTCTTCAATTCTTGGACTTCCTTCTCAATCAGATTTCCTTTATATATCCATGCGCGGGTGATATCCGTTAACGCGCTGATTTGGTCTACCATCTGATCCATTTTGACTTCTAAATGGGTTAACCGTTCATCCTGCTTCTGGTTGAGTTGTGCGACCATCTCCAGCACTTTTCCCATTTGCAAGACATTCTGGTCGATCCGATCAACACGTTCGTCGAGATGGTCCATCCGTTCTGTCAGCCGTTGTTCGGACTCTTGGATCATGGCTGCCACTCTATTTTCCATACCCTTAAACAACGATTCCAGGACAACATACCCACTCTCGGACTTATCATCTACTTGATGGGTCTTCTCCTGAAGGGAGGCGGCCGCTACCTCTTGAACATGGATCACCGCTTCCAAATCCTCTTTCGTTGGGATATGCTCCAACTTTTCCTCTATGCGCTCGAGTCGTGCTTCCCAATGGTTTTCACTCATCCGTTTCTCACTCCCTACTATTCAACATATCTAATTTTTCAGTCTATGACAAGGGGATAATTTCCAAGTGGGACCCGCCACACGTGTCAACCCTATTCTGCTGGCTCCAAGTACTGGATCAAGATAGATAACCCATTTATCGCGAAAAAATCGT
Source organism: Laceyella putida (assembly GCF_042665195.1). Classification (NCBI taxonomy): domain Bacteria; kingdom Bacillati; phylum Bacillota; class Bacilli; order Caryophanales; family Thermoactinomycetaceae; genus Laceyella; species Laceyella putida. The sequence continues at coordinate 222,319 of NZ_JBHTBW010000021.1, read as the reverse complement.
AGATGACGTTGCCGCTCCGTCCGACGCCAGGCAAAGCGAATAGAAGTGTATCAGCGAGACGCAAAAGACCCTTCCCAATGATCTGGGAAGGTTAATTTTTTTTGTTATAGAATTGCTAAGATAGGAAGTGACAAAGGAGAGATCAAATGACACAAACATCAATAGAACAGACTGCTTTCACATTGTTTGCCTCTGGAATTAAACCAGCCTACATATCAGACGAATCAGAATCAGGATTTCAAGACTTAATAGAAAAATATCCATATATATATTTAAATCAGAGAAACGTCATGTTCTTTAAAAGTGAAGAACTAAAAAATAATTTCGTGACCCGCTTGGATCTCGTTGAACCTGGTAGTCATGAATATCACCGGATTATAGGCGAAATGTTAGGATATCCCCCGCAAGCTGTCGATTTCTTTACTCGATGCCAGGAACAACCTGAATTACGTGCAAAAAAAGCCGCCTTTCGGTATTGCGGCATTTACTTTGTCGGGAATGTTGAGCAGGCATTGGACATTTGTTATTGGTTATGGAAAAACGTTAGAATTCCTATGACTAATGTTGAAGTTGAACACCTTGGAGTAAAATACATAATATCTCCTGACAAAATATAAAAACGCGAGGGAAACCCCCGCGTTTTCTTTTACTCTTTATCTCCCGTCCAGTTCCTTGTACTGTCGTATTTACAAAGCGGACATTTGGTCGCATCAACGCTTTTATCTGTCCACTCCTTGCCGCAGTTATCGCACTTAAATTTCCATTCAGCATCTTTTCCCCAACCCATGCGAATCTCTCCTTTTCATTTTTGATGTAAATCGTGATACACTTAAAGCAACCCATTTTTTCTCAGCATCTGCATTTTTGCAGGTGCTTTTTATTTGTTCCAAGCATAAGCGCTGTTGTCGTCTTCTTTCTCTTCAGCCTTAGACCCCCACTTATCTTCCCATTCCTCCTTACTCATGTAGAAGATGTCTTGGATAGCATTTGAAGCATCTTCCTCTGATTTTTTACTGAAAAACAACTCACTCACCTCCTATGACGAAGGCACATCCTTTTCAGGCCGAACAACAAAGCGATCCAAATCATCTTCCTGTAATACAAATCTCTTTTCCGTATCGAATATTTGGTCTATTTTTTCTTTTGGGATTGCCACGCCAAGAACCAAATGCTCGTCAGTGATCATCGCCACTCTATCTGTTAGAAGCTTACCTTCTACGACTATCGACACTGACATTCCCACTTGAACCTCTTCCAATTTCAAAACCCCATGAATGACTGTCAACCTCTCACCCCCCTTCACATATGTGGGATCGATGTAAGATATCACCGGCCGCTCCTTTTACCTGACCTTTTCAATCAATTGATCACACATCCCGATGAATTGCCTAACCTTTGCCCGTTCTGCCTCCACATCCTTTGGTGGCACAGTACCGGCGGAATATCCCATGTCTTTGGGTTCAAAATCTCCTTGGATGAATCCGATCTCTAGGCCAGATATCATCCGCAAATGCTTCAAAAGCTCGATGGCTTGTTCCAATTTCTTGATTTGTTCATGATCGAAGGCTGGCTTTTCTACCGGCACGCCATTGATCGAAAGTTCCCCGTCTTTGTATCCAATTTGAGCACCACGTGAATTAGTAATGGTTGTTTGCCCATCACTTGTGAACCTGAGGGTTACGCCGCTTTTGCAAATGACCTTCGTGGTTAATTCCTCCAATCGAGTTTCTACCACAAGAAAGGCTTCCTTAGCCTTTCGGTTTAATTCTCGCATCTCCTTAACGCTTAGACCAGATAACATAAATTGTTCCATCCATCTCACCTTTTTGTGGTTTCTTTTCTGAGCCTGGCGAATCACACCATCAAGAGGGGGATCATTCAATTTTTGAAATACACATCTCATTCCAAACCGCCCAAGCGACTCGCTGAATTTCTTTACAGCGGCGTTCGCGTTCCTCATCAGTAATCTGCGGTGCGAACACTACACATCGAGTTTGACCAATCTGATAGATTGCGCCATTTTTGTCATGGTGAATGACTTGAAGGAGTAACTTTTCTGCAGTATTTACCATCTGAATCATTCTCCCTTAATGCAGTTTGTGTTTTGGTACTAATGGTCAATTTTTTGTATGAATAATTTGTACATTTTCCTCAAAAAAAATCCACACCCTTCTCTTTCTTGCCTTGTTAGACAACACTTTCCTCTAAACAACTTCAATTCAGCTTTCAAATATGTACAAATCTCTTGTACAACTTAACCTCAATATATCATACAAGATTTTTGTACGTCAATAATTATGTATGATTTTTTTGTATATCACTTCTTCATAACTCCGACTAATTTATAAAATCTGGTCATTGGACCGGATCCTTAAATACTGAGCAAGCCCTTACTTGAATAAAAATAAAAAGAACAAACCCATTTCCGGTTTGTTCTTTTCCTTCCATCTTCCTATAAACCAAATTAGTGCTATAATGAATTAGGAATATTCGTTCTCTTATCTAGTTGATATAGAATCGAAATAATAACCTTTTTCACTTCATTAATCCTGCGCTCTCTTTCCACCTCTGTAATTTGAGGAGGAACGATATGAATCATGGTCTTTCCCACTCGATAAGTCGCAGCAAAAGCCTTGTCTGCCTTCATCCTGATCACCTCGCTAAAAGGTATGCAGAAGCAAGACGAGGACAACCCAACTAATTTTAGGAGGTCGTTATGGAACGAGTCGCAATCTACTTACGTAAATCTCGTGCCGATTTAGAAGCCGAAGCGCGTGGCGAAGGGGAAACACTGGCCAAACACAAAAAAGCTCTACTTAAACTGGCAAAGAAAATGAACCTAAATATCGTGCGCATCCGGCAAGAGGTCGTTTCCGGAGAAAGCTTGATCCACCGGCCGGAAATGATGGAGCTTTTGAAAGAAGTGGATGCAGGTTTTTACGATGGGGTTCTGGTGATGGATATGGACCGCTTGGGACGCGGTAACATGCAGGAACAAGGAATTATCTTGGATACCTTTAAAAAGTCCGGCACGAAGATTATTACACCGCGTAAAACATATGACTTGCGCGATGAATTTGATGAAGAGTATACAGAATTTGAAGCGTTTATGGCACGCAAGGAGTTAAAAATCATCACCCGACGACTGCAAAGCGGTCGTGTACGCTCAGTAGAGGAAGGGAATTATATCGGTACCCGTCCGCCCTACGGTTACCAGATAGTGGACGATCGTAGCGGCAGATACTTGGTACCTGATCCCGAGCAAGCACCAGTGGTAAAAATGATCTTCGATTGGTACACCAACGATAACCCCAATGAACGACTAGGCTGCGGTCATATCGCCAATCGCTTAAATGAACTGGGCCTGCGCACTTATACCAACAAACTCTGGAACAGTTCTAGTGTCTTAACCATTATTAAAAACGCCGTCTATATCGGTCGCATTCAATGGAAGAAAAAGTCCTACAAAAAGTCGCTCGATCCAACTAAAACACGGGAATCAAAAACGCGTCCACAATCAGAATGGATCGATGTAAAAGGAAAACATGAACCCTTGATCTCTGAAGAACAGTTCCAAAAAGCACAAGAGATTTTGAAGAAAAAATATCATGTGCCATATCACTTAATGAATGGAATAACCAATCCCCTGGCAGGTTTAATTCGTTGCGTCAAATGCAATTCATCGATGGTCTTAAGACCCTACACCAAACAAAAGCCACACTTGATCTGCAAAAACCGCCACTGCGACAATAAAAGCACCCGATTCGATTTGGTGGAAAACCGGGTGATCACCGGTTTAAACACTTGGCTCGAAGCATATCAACTCCAATGGAGCCAAGAGGATATGCCTAAAGAATCTAACCATAAGGTCGATTTGATTGAAGTAACGATCAAAAATTTGCAAACGGAGATCAAGAACCTGGAAGCGCAAAAGGGACGGTTGCATGACTTGTTGGAACGGCAAATTTACGATGAAGAGACCTATCTGGAACGGTCCAAAAACTTGGCGGTGCGATTAAATGAAGTGCGTGAAGCGATTGAACGATCTTTCATGGAACTTGAAAAGGAAAAATCAAAAGCCAAAGCCCAAATTGAAATCATTCCCCGGGTCAAGCACGTCTTGGAATTATATCCCCAGCTAGATGACCCCAAACAAAAAAACACTCTGCTCAAGAGTGTCCTCGAATTTTGCATATACCGTAAAGAAAAACACCAGCGAGGAGAAGAATTCGAGCTGACTTTACACCCAAAAATCTAATGATGCCTTAAAACAGATAACCTCTAAGTGGTAACTCATTCCCTTCCTTATCCGTTCCGATCGGATCATGCAACGATACATCTTTGCGTGACTTTTTGAGCGATCTCAAAAACATCAGGATTTCGTTTTCTACGCAACGAGCAGCATAAGTGGCCAGCTTTGTTCCTTTGCCTTGCTGGTAAGACTCAATCGCTTTGATCAAGCCAATCGTGCCAATCGAGATGAGGTCTTCATTATCCTCTCCTGTGTTTTCAAACTTCTTCACAATATGGGCCACCAAGCGCAAGTTGTGTTCGATCAGCTTGTTTCTCGCATCCTGATCTCCCGCAGCCAAACGCCTCAAACATTCCGCTTCCTCTTCTTCTGACAAGGGTTGCGGAAAGGCATTATTTTTAATATACGAAACAAAGGCGATCATCTCTTTGATCAGCATCGCCACTGTAGAAAAAAGTCCAAACAATAACTCCACCTCCACCCGTTCGTAAGCGCAGACAATACTACCTTATGACACGTTGGGCTTATGGGTGACCCCTATTTGCCTAACCACTTTTTATGTATATGATGGAGGGTTTTTGTCCTATTTCCGCCAAGATGCGAGTGCGTTTGGCAGCAAGCAAAAACAAAAAAAACGCCCAATCCCGGACGCGGTAATAAGTATCCACCAGAACAATCCATGACCTGCCATGAACGCAATCATCATCTTGTTTGTTGACAAACCAAATTTTCAACATGTGAACTCAAGCTTATAAGAACAACCCGCATCACAAAACCAAGATGACTTAACAAAATGAGAAACGAGAAGTAGATGACAAATTCAAACACCAAGAAAACCGAATCAATCTATAAGAAAACCATTGGCATGGCTGGTTTTATGATTTTGATTTACGAAATTGTGATTTCGTAAATCAATCGATCTCTTTTGCATCCCGTTCCATGCCATCTAAAGGAATTTGACGCTTTTTCGCAGATTTCATGCCTGTTCAGTTGACATGTTAGAAGTGGCCATTGTTGCTTGGCAAGTATCATGTAAACTCGCGCCACCAAACTCCGGCCCACTCCGGCAATTGAACGAGTCCTTGCTCAACAACCCGATCCGCCAACTCATCGCCAAAGAAAAGTCTCGTTAAGTCTCCGGCTTCCGCAATATTTGCAAAAGCATAGTCTGTTCTAATTACCGTTTTGGAAAAGCCATAACCATTTTCCAGCAGCGAGTAATAGCCCTTTAGAAAATCAGGAGGAGTCGGAAGGGCGGTTCCTGTACCCATTGTTTCTAAAATCACCACGCTGCCACCGGGCCTTAGAACCCGTTTTATTTCTTCCATAACCTGATGAACATATCGTCTCCAGCCCGGCACATTTGAACTGCCCAAGTAGCAAATGCTCCATCCCGAAACAATCAAATCCGCACTGTTATCTCCAACAGGGAGTTGCCGATGGTCGGCCACTCGGGTTTTCCAATGATTGAGACCCATCTCCTTGAGCTTGTTTGCCGTCACATCCAACATCGCTTGTGAAGCGTCAAGAGCAAGAATCGATTTGGCTTTTGGGGCCAAAAGACAAGTCAGCCTTCCCGTCCCCGCTCCCATGTCAATGATGTCCAATCCCTCAAATGGTTTAATTTTTTCCAAGGTTTGATAAACACTTTTCTGCCTTGAAATCAAAAGGTCATATTGTTCGGCTTTCTTAGTATAAATGACTGTGTGATCTGGCACGGGAACCCCTCCCAATCAACTTTTTTCAAGAATCAGAGTAACGGTTGACCCAACGTCAAGGTCAACACACCTTTTTCATTTAAATGTGGTGTTAGACACTTGTTTATTTTGCGGACTGACATGAAATTCGCGAACACATACCCTTATTCAAAAGAAAACCCCAGGCTGGTACACAAAGCCCGAGGCGCGTAGTCCACAACGGTGAACCGAGTATTCAGTTATATATTCAGGTACCCCTTCTTCAACCAATTCCCGCTCATTTCCGTTCCAATCCCACCAATCATCGGTTTGATCGCGGTCCGTTTAGCTTGGCGGGCATTTCCTCCAGGCCGCGTCTCTGAAGGCTGATGTGTTTTTCCCGAATGCCAGCCCTGCCCATATGGCGATGCACCCCAACAACTTGTCCTATATGTCCGGCGGAGAAGAGCCCCACTTTTCTTTGGCGTCAACCGGACACAAATCGATGTTCGCCAAGGTGTCCGCTTCCACACGCGCTTCCGCTTGGCTCTGATGCCGCTTCGTTTGTGTGAGCAACCACTTCATTTCCTCCAGCGCCTTTCTCGCATCCTCGCCCGAAGTGCGGATGATGGCGGGACCTTTGATCAACCCCGACACCAGCATGCACATGCTGAGCAAGCTTTTGGCATTGATGCTGATATGATTCGCTTCGATGATAATATAACAACGGTATTGATCGGCCTTCTCCACAAATCGGATGACATCAACCAACGCAATCTTTGACGGGATTTGACAACAAGCCGAATATTCCAACCTTTCCATCCCCTCTCATCTTATAGATACGTGAACAGCGGAGATTTCTCCGCACATGCCAAAGCGAGTACCATCCACATGCGCCGCCCATATTGGAATCGAATGCCAATTTATCAACTATTCTCTAACCGACCTCATTATCCTTTCAAAATAATTATGTCATAGCCACGAATAATCTTTCCATATTTATGTTAGATTACATTACACAAAAAACACCTATATCCACTTTTTTTGTAAGAAAATCTAACAAAAAACCATGCGCCAACCCGCTTTTATGTTAAAGTAAAAAGCGAGGTGAGCTGCTTATGTCCTACAAAGACCGCAAAGTCATTAATATTGGGACGGTGAGCGAAATAACGGGATTATCCATTAGGCAGATTCGCTACTATGAAGAGAGACAATTGATTTTTCCCGAGCGAACCAAAGGCGGTACAAGGAAATTCTCATTTTCGGATATTGAGAAGCTGATGGATATTGCCAATCATATGGAAGATGGTCTGCAAACGTTGGAAATCAAACGAATGGAAAACCAATTGAAACATCGCCAACTGCGCGATCAAATGATTCGGGGTCAAATCAACGCCGCATTCGGCATGCGGAAGTGAGGTTTCCACCGAAATCATTCTCCCAACCCATTCAAATATGATGAAAGCAGCCGGAAACGGATCCGGCTGCTTTTTCATGTTTGCGCGGGCCATGGGCGGATGAACATGCCATGACCCCAGGCCTATCTTGTCATTTCAAGCTGAATACATAAGTGACAAACCCTTTTTCACCCACTGTGGAAAGCAACATGTTCTTGCTGGCGGCATCCCACTTGATGGGAGCGATGAGATGATAGACATCCGCCGTCAGTTGGACAGCTCTGTTTGATCGCACATCCGTGACAAACAACCCTTGTTTCGCGTCCTGGGAAGACAAGATATAGGAAAGCTTTGTCTGGTCCGGAGACCAGCTCACTCCATGGATTTCCGACGCTTCGTTTAATTTGGCTTTGGACCGGCCCTGCAAATCGGTCAACATCAGTGTCATGTGGCTGTCCGCCTCATTCACCACAAGGGCCAGCCACTTTTGGTCCGGAGAAGGGGCAACCCACACGACATTCTTTTTCAACCCTTTGGTTTGCTTCGTCTTCAAATTGTACGCAACCAGTTCGCCGTCAATGGTGGTGTAATACACCCAGTCATTGATCAAATACGTATTTTTGATGGAGGATTTGCCCGTCTTTACCAACAGTTGCTTCTTCCCGCTGAGATCCGCCCGGTAAATCTCACCGGAGAAGGTCGCATACAACACTTCCTCGTTGTTTAACCAATGACCGGAGAAGACATGGACCCTTCCTTTTTCCGACACAGGCACCCGCTTTTTCCCTTCATGATCCATGATATAAGCGGTGCCGGTCTCTTCCGTGTTTTGTACATAGTAAATATGACGCTTGTCTGGTGAATATTGCGCGTTACAGTGGATTTCTGGTGCCCCGTAGATCAGCTTCGCTTCTTTCTTGACGGTGTGATACAGATAGAGATTGCGCGGATAGATTTCCCCATCCTCCACCGGAATGGGCGGGTAATCTTTGTTATCCTGGCGAATCAACAATTGGTTCTCCGAATGGAAATCCATTCCGTGAAAGCCTTCGTAGCGCATGATCTTCCGCAAAGCCACTTCATTGTACACATGGTGTCTCGGGCTATCTTTCACAGTCATCGTGCCGGATGGCGTAGCGATCTCTTGCCGACCCGTCGTGGATGCTTCCGTCTCAGACAATCTTTCCATCGAACAACCTGTTAAAAAAGCAAGCGAAACCAAGGCCAAACCGCTCATCCCTTTAGGGAACCATCCCATTCTGAAGCCTCCTTCCCTTCTCTTGCTTCCAGCATAACAAACGTTTTTCTCCACAAGATCAACGATCGTTTCCAACTAGCAATTCATTGTTTCAAAGTTGTAACTTCAGGGTTGATGCCTTGAAAAGGTAACGACAAAACAAGTTTCCTGCCCCTTCTCTTCTTTCAGCTGAATCTTGCCTCCTTGTTTCTCCACCAACTCTTTGACGAGGGTCAATCCCAATCCCGTTCCCCCGGATTGGCGTGAACGGTCTTTGTTCACCGTATAAAACGGCTCAAAGATTTTGGCGCGGGCGGCCTCGGGAATTCCCATCCCCGTATCGCCGACGCGAATGACGACTTCGTTTCCCTGGATTTCATTATCCACCCACACTTCCCCTTGCGGTCGGTTATATTTGATCGCATTATCCAACAGATTCATGAAGATATGCATCACACTCTCCCGATCTGCCCAGATCACCGCTTCGGTCAACGCAATATGCAACTTGATGCCCAATGTTTGCGCTTTCCCTTTCATCCGTTCACACAATTCACCCAGCGTTTCCTTGACGGCAACCGGCTCGGCGTAATGGGTGAAATCGTATTGTTCCAAAGAGGCCAAATACAGCACTTTCTCCACCATTTGAATCAAGTTGTCCGTCACCTTGCCAAGTTTCCGTTTCGCATCACTGATCAGCTCAAGATCATCCGGATACCATTCGAGCAAATCTGTATACGCTTTCAGGACCGTCAAGGGAGTTTTAAATTCGTGCGTCACATTGCCGATGAAACGTTTTTGTTTTTGCTCCAGCTGTTTGAGCTGTTCGACCGCCGCCCGCAATTTGTCTTTCTCTTCTTGCAACTGTTCGATATGCTGGGCGATTTGCGTGCTCATATAATATACGCCTTGGCTCAAGTCGCCCAACTCGTCCTTCCGATCGAGCGGCGACTTGGCCAGAAACGCGTCTCGCCGGATTTGTTCCACTGCTGTTTTCAACCGCATGATCCCCCCGGTGAGACGGCTGAAATAGAGGTAGCCGACAATAAAACTGATGATGAAAATCAATGTGCCGATAGATAGAAAACGAGTATAGATATAATGATAGAAGGCCTGATCTTTTGCCACTGGATACTCCATCTACCTGCACTTCATTTCCAATGTGAGGGGAGACATAAACCAAGGTTTCCCCTTGCGTTTGATATGCGATTTTCCCCTTGAGCGCTTGCGAAACGAGCGGGCGGATGTTTCTTGAATTAATATTGGAGGCGGAGTTCCCGATCTCCGTCCCTTGTTGGTTGAAGAGGCGCACATGCAAACCGCTCGTCAAGCCGATTTGCGTCGCAAGCTCCTGGCCGTGGCGGTCCATAAACCGCGTGAAGGATTGCGGTTGCTCTGATGTGGAGACCAAATACGCTTCGGTGATGGTCAGATGGGCCAGCTTGATTTGGTGGTCAAGCGCGGCTTCCTGCTGTTGTCGTTGATTGGTTTCCACACTTTTCAGCACCATCGTACTTAAAATGAAGACCGTCAACAAAAGTAAGAGCGCCAAAAAAACACTGGATTTGATCCGGATGCTCAGGTTCATCCGCAGTCACCGACCGCTTTGTATCCCACACCATACACGGTTTGCAACAACTGTTGGCATGAAGGGCCCAACTTTTTGCGCAAGCGTTGGATATGAATATCCACAGTCCGCGTCCCTCCGACGTATTCCATCCCCCAGACCAAATCCAGCAATTCTTCCCGCGTATAGACACGCTCCAGATTGGAGAACAGCAAAGCCAGCAGGTCGAATTCCTTGGGGGTCAGCTCGACCTCTTGATCATGCACCAGGACTTTGCGCTGTTTTAAGCCGATCCGCAGTCCACTTACCCGCAATTCCGCAGGAGAATGGGGATGTTTCTTATCCAAACGCCGGATAAGGGATTTAACCCGGGCTACCAATTCACGGATGTCAAACGGTTTCGTCACATAATCATCCGCCCCAAATTCCAGCCCCAATACTTTGTCCACAATATCATTCTTGGCGGTGAGAAGAATCACGCCCACATCAAACCTGGCTTGGAGCATCTTGCACACTTCAAAGCCATTCCGTTTCGGCATCATCACATCCAATCTTGATACGAACAAAATCCTTTCTCTTGGTTTGGCATTGTACACATCCCCCTGGTTAACGCGATCCATAACCGTTTTCGGGCAACCGAATTCCCTCAACGTATCTGTCTCCCAACTGCTGGAGCAACGCGAAATCCGCGACGCCATTCTCATTCCCCGGGCGGAACGGATCATCTTAAGCGATGACGAAAGCGGCTTTAAACGCCACCTTCTCTCGCCCGCGTTTCCGTCCAAAGGGATTGAATTCATTTTGAATGTTTTGCCGCCCCGTCAGAGCACTGGAATTTTCCCCGCCCATAAGAAACATGTCAAAGAATATGTTTACGTCAGCAAAGGAAGCCTCACGGTCACGTTGGATGAAACATATCGCTACAACCTTGACGAAGGAGATTCTTTTTATTTCGAAGCCAATGTGGACCATCGCTTTGATAACCGTCAAGATACAACATGCGAATATTTTCTGATCATTGATGCGAAGGGGTAAAGCGGGCAACAAAAGATTCCCCGGGGATTCCTCACTGGTGGAAGTGGACACTGCCTGAGTAAGCGATTAGGCCATATCGACACACAGGGAATCCCCGATAATTCCCGATTGTCTTATTCAAGGAAGGCCCCTGGTGAGGAATACGCAACCAGGCATCAACTTGTATAATCTCATCTTCCCTTTGTGGATCGCCATTTTTATCCCGCTACTCATCTTCATCCCTTTACAGAAGTTGCCGACTGAAAGCCCAACTCTTTCAAGGATGGGATGAAAGTCTGCGTTGCTCGGTAATCCCTTTATGGGATTGTTAAGAACAACAATTTTCAGTATAATCTAACGCATGAGCGGTGCTCATCCCACTGGTAGTGGGTTTTGTTCCTCTGTACGTCATGATATGGGGTTCCAGTGGCGAACCAATCTCTCCCACTGGGTAAAATCATGAGAGTGAGTGAAACGGAACTAGGACGCTGGTAACAGGCGTTCCGCCCATGTGGGTACATGCAACATGAGTTGTAGAACTGCATGGGATGGGCTGATGAGACAGCCCTGAACTTGGGAGTTGCATGAAGCAGAAATGGATTGAGTGCGCTAACTACCCAAGAATCCCACGGCTTCAGCCGTGTGGAGTCTCAAGTTGCGGTACAATGGCGTCTCCTTGCCATGGAAAAACATGCGCAGACTTATCTTGCAGGCCTATGGCATCGGGTTTCTTGTCGATATCATCGGCGTGTTGACGCTGAGCATCCTCATTTCGTCATACGAAGCAATGACAGGGAAAATCCTCGACATCTACTTCATATGGAATGAACCGACCACTGTACTGATTCACCTGTTGGTCGTGATCTTTTGCGGCTACCTCCTGTTCCGATTCAACCATTGGCTGGCATACCGTGCCGGCGTTGAAGAGAAAGTGGCTTATCGCCTGGGCTTAACCATGGGCATCATCACCGCGCCTTGGTTATTTTTAGTCCCAACCAGCCTCTTTTCCAATGCTGTCTAATCTTAAATCGCTTTTCCTTAGATGCCCACTCAATCCGGCAAATGGGCATTGCTAATAAGAGGGTTTACCTTGTTACCTAAGGGTATTATGTTTGTGCCAATGCGCAAGATTCGTTTCACCTTGTTTCTATTACCGGTTCATTTGAAGAACAGGGAGCTTCCCGCATCAGGAAGCTCCCTGTTTAACGAACGCCTCATACTCTTCCCTTGTGTTGATATTGATCACACATCGCGTGGAAAGGTCTTGCTCGGCAAAGAAACGTTCCTCCACATAAGCGCATGACAATTGTTGCAGCAACTCCTTGACCCGATACTGCTTCCGCAACAGGAGTTCCCGTATTCGCTCACCCGTGTCGACCCGATACACCCCATGCAGCGGATGATCTTTGCCTTGAAGACGCGGGATCGCCGCTTCTTTCCGCAACCGTTCCAGTTCTTGTTTCAACGCGGCCGCTACCACCGCCGAAAGATACGGCATGTCGCAAGCCACCACCCATACATACGGCGTCGCGGCTACTGCAAAGGCGGCATCCATCCCACTTAACGGACCACATCCGGCAATCTCGTCCCCAATCACCTGCACCTCCCGCTTAACCCACGCAGGAAACACTTCCGGTTGCTGGGTCACCAATATGACCTGCTGACAAATCCGCTTCATCTCCCTGACTTGCCGCTCAATGATCATCTCTTCCCCTATTGGCAACAATGCCTTCATCTGTCCATGCATCCGCCGATTTTGTCCCCCGGCTAAGATGACGCCCGCAATCTCCATTCTCTCTCCCCTTTGGCTGCGAGGGATGCCCATTCCTTCATCGGCTTCGTCAGAACCGCTTTTTTCCGCTTGGGAACCCCTTAAACCTGGACAACTGAATCATCTGCGTTCACAAAAGAGCGGTTCACTCTTCGATCCCGCGGATCAGATCACGCTCAATCTCCACCAACAAACACAAGGCCTGCGCGACAGTGATATTATAACGCCGGCAATACTCTTCAAAGAAACGATAGAGCGATTCCGGCATACTGGTTTCCACACGGATGTAATTTTCCACCACATTGGTGGCCATGTAGTGAGCCAAAATTCCTTTGGAGTGGTCATTCTTCCGTTCGGATTTTTTACTTGACTTGTTAAATGCCACACTGCCATTCTCCGCCATTTTCCCCACGAACCCTTCCTCCGCGGCTGTTGTTGTATCCATCGTTTTCAACATAACGACTCTCCTTTTTTTATGTCATGCAACCAATTAGGTAAGGGACTGGATCTGGTAGAACCTCTCTTGAACGGATCTGTTCGCTTCCCTGTTATGTAATCCATTGCGATTGCGTTACCCTTTCCATATTGCATACGACTCGTCGGCAATCATTTCCTGCCAAATCAAAAAATAAAAACCATCCCCTGATTAAACATAACTAGGGCGAAATAGAAAAAGCTAGGATTCAACCTAGCTTTTTCATTTATTTAACAGTCATGCAGGCTACTTCTTGCAAACCCACAACGCTTTGCGCAACAGCCATTTGGGCCGGTCACTGCTCGGATCGAATCCCAAGGCGGCTTGTTGTGCCGATGGAGCGGCCTTTAGCAGCGCCAATATCTTTTCCCTGTGATCTTGGGGCGTTTTCATGCGTTCAAACCACTGATGCATATCTTCGGCAAATGTCCATGCGCGCACCCGTTCCACCCGCGTAAAACCCGCTTCTTTCAGGAATGAGGTCCAACCTTCAACCGTATGGATATGCCCATGAGACGGATCCCGCAACGCCTCAATCTGATTATAAAGCGTTTCTTCACCCGGCCCTTCAGGAGCGACATTATCGATCAAGATAAAACAGCCACCCGGCACCAGGCAACGAACCACTTCTTTAAAAGCCTGGGCTACGCGCGGAAAATGGTGTGCGGCCAACCGGCAGGTGATCACATCAAACAATTGGTCGGGAAAGGCCAATTGTTCAGCATCACCGACCATCCAAGTCACATTCCGAATTCCCCGCTCCCGTGCCCCCCGTGCCGCCACTTCCACCATTTGCTCAGTCAAATCCAAACCAATCACGCGTCCGACACAAGAGCTTAAGGCAAATGCCGTATTTCCGGCCCCTGTTGCGATATCGAGCGCCAGGAGCGAGCGCGGTTCCAAGCGGGACACTTCTTCTACGATCCACGCCAAGTCTTGTCCCTTGGCATGAATCTCGCTCGTCGCATAACCCTCCGCCGTTGCGCCAAACTGTTGTCGCACCTTGTCCTTTCGGTTCATCCTTTCTCCTCCCTCGATTAAAGGTCAATCCAAATCATCTCAACATTCTGAATTGAATTCGGAGTTTAGTTGAGCTCAGCCATCCCAAACCGCCATGTCGGGGAAAAACAATCACACCCAGTCCAAGGCCAGGTGATCGTCAATGAGAGGCGCTTCTCATTTGTTGGTTAGAGCGTTGGTTCCCGCATCACTTTGCTTTCGGTTGTAACTCGGCCGGAAGCGTGATTCTTCCCTTGAACACACCGCGCACTTCTGCCGTTTGGATTTGTTGATAGGCAATCATGCCCGTCGCCGTTGGAAGCTGAAACACAAACTGAGTCGAAACGGCGTGAAGCACATGCGTCTTTGGATCGATATGCACTTCTCTTTTATAGGATTTTAAGGAAATCTTAGCCGGATTAACCCGGATTCCCAATCCCTTTAATTGTTTCAGGGTGGGCTCCAGCTCCGCCCGCGCCTTGCTCCACAAAACCCCTTCGTTTTGCCCCGGGGCCAACTCCGCCGTAACGCTGGTGTATCCATGCGACTCCACCATCTTCAGCTTGGCGTTTTTTTGCTTGGCCACTGATGCCAATTCAACCAGTGCTTGCGTCGGATCTTCTATGCTCGTCTGCATCTGGACGCGTGTTCCCGTCTTCCAAGGCCCTTTCCCCTCTTTGAGGTAACCTTTTTCCCCGATGATCACCAACTGCTCCGCTTTTTTCTTCCCCTTGGATAAGATGGTACCCTGACTGCTTAACGCATAAGGGTCTATGGTTACATTGACCTTTGCTTCAAACCGGGCTCCCGTCTGTTGCTGCTTCAATGTTAATTTTTCCTGGCTTTTGAGCTGAAAGCTCCAGCCTTCTCCTCGTTTCAACGTTGTCTCCGCCAATTCCAGCACTTCCACTAACGTGGGCGGACGCAGTGAAGGTTCCGTTTTTTCCAAGACAGGCTTTTCCTCCTGCCAAGGCATCGAACAACCGGATAGAGAGAATAGCAGGGTAAAAGCCAGCAAACCCTTGTTTAAAACATGCATAAAAGCCTCCTGAGACATGAATTCGTTTATATCAAAATTAATTATACAATAATATATTCGTTTTTTCTTCTTTAAACCAACCGTTAGTAAATCGTGTTACTTGGTTCATTGTTCTTTATGCCTGTCAATTGACCACTCCCCATGCCTAAAGGCAGGGAATTCTTGGGTTATCCCGCGACGCTCGCTCTCATCCCCATAGCTGAAGCTAGGGGTTTTCTTGCTCGCATTGATATAAAAAGGAGTTGACCCCATCAAGTGAGGCAACTCCTATTAGCGCATGAACATGCACGGATCAGGCTAAGAAAGGGAGTGAATCCATCCCCATGTTCACCTTTTATTCAAGCTGGCATCAACGAGAAAACGGGTATTGATTGGGTGCTACAAACGTGCCTGGACCATGGTATTGGTTCGGTCCAGGGAATTGGTTGGGTTGGGTTGGATATTGGTTGTTGGCGGGTGGGATCGGCAATGCTTTTTGTCCTTGTGGTTGGATTTGCTCCAACTGTTCATCATCCAATCCTTCCATGCCGAATTCTTCCAAGACGCGGCGAACCAGTTTCAACTCATCCGATACCATCTCATCCTGGTCTTTGGACTTCAACAACAGATTTTGGTACTGTAAGAGTGCTTCTTCAATCAAATCTAGTTCAGCCTTTGTCAGGTTCACTGTGATCTTCATCGTTTCTACTCCTTTTACCTTATCCTTTTAGCCTAACTATATGATAATCATATCGACATAACAAAACAACCAGAAGTCGATCTGGTTGCTTTTATATTCATATAATCTTCTATTTCAAAACAAATCAACTCTTCATTCAGCGTTGCTTTTCATCCGATTTCCCCAGTTTTGCTATTTCGTCCGTTATTTTCATGAAAATCCGCTTGGCCCGCGGATCATCCGGGTTTCCTATCCCTCTCAACACCACGGAGATGGCCACTTTCGGTTTGGCGTATGGACCAAAACCAATCATCCATTTGTTATAACGTTTTTTATCCATTCCTATTTGCGCTGTTCCTGTTTTGGCGGCCAGGGGCCACTCGGCATGGGCAATCGATTGGCCGGTCCCTTCGGTAACCACCATGCGCATCATCCGCTTCATCGCTTCAATCGTCTCCGGTTTTAATGGTTGTGCTTCCGGCACATATTGAGGCTGGAACCGATAAATCACCTGTCCAGTCCCATCTTGGATTTCCTTCACCACCCGGGGTTTGGGTGGTTTTCCTTGGTGAAACAAAGCCGTTACCATATTGGCCGCTTGCAATGGGGTCACCCTCACATCCCGCTGGCCAATCCCCGTCTGGGCCTTAACGCCGAGATCGTTTTTCGGCGTCGATTTGGCAAAGACCATTCCTTTCTGTTCCTGTGGCAACTGCTTAAAGTGCTTATCGTGAAACACTTTGCCGGACCAGATCACTTCTTGCGTCAAGCCCAACCGCTTGGCATAGGCTTCAATTTGCTCCGCGCCCAATTTTTGCGCAATCATGCCCAGCACCACATTGCAGGAGTCGGCATAAGCTTCCGCAAACGTTTGGCGTCCATGTGGTTGTTCATCCGTTAAACGGGCCTGTTCCAATTCCCCATCGCAATGAAAGACCGTATCCGGCTTCACGATTCCCTGTTCCAGCGCCGCAACCGCGATCACGGTCTTAAAGATTGAACCGGGTGTTGTCTCCAACAGCGCCCGGTTATCCCAAGGTTGATTCTCATTTTCCCCCTTGGTCACCGCTGGGCGGCTTGCCATCGCCAAGATATCCCCGCTGGCGATCTCCTGCACCACGACGGCTCCATCCTGCATGTTTTCCTCACGCAGGATCTGTTCAACGCGCAACTGGATCTCCTTATCCAACGTGGTCACCACTGTATAAGGGATGGCATCGCCTCCTGCCCGGTTTTGTTTCAGCTTCATCTGCCCGCCGATAAGCGGCAGCCCGCTGCCCATCGTCGTATAAGCCAGGCGCTCCTCATTGCCGCCATGCAAAAAGGGTTCAAAGGAGGCTTCGATTCCCGTCACCCCCATATAAGAGCCAGGTGACCATTGGCCGTTCGCCACATGATCGGGATACCATGCTTTTAAAAGGGCGGGATTTTGAATCACACGCCCTAATACCTGTTGGGCTGGCTGGTTCATCGCCATCCGATAGTCGGAGCGAACCACCAACACCCCCGGCAAATTCAACTGGCGAATCATTTCCTTATCCGCTTGGGACAAGACCATTTCTTCTCCCATCCTTCCCGAGAGCAGAAGGGGAAAACGGATCCGCGCCAATTGGTCGGCCAGCTCCGCAACCGGCATATGAATAAAGGAGGCCAATTGGGCAAACTGCTTCGCTCTCGATTTTAACTGATATGGGGTCTGCGGAAACACAAGGAGGTGATAATCATCCCCACCAGCCAATCGCTCCCCGTGACGATCCAAGATCGCACCCCGGCCGCTGTTGAGCAACATTTCTTCCTGGTGGCGCTCTTCCGCCAATTTGATGAGATCCACCCGCTGATTGAACATGGAAAATGAGCGTGTCGCCTCAATCTGAATATAATAAAGACGCCACACGATCAGGCCAAACGTGGCGATCAATCCGAAGCTGATTAACCAGGTACGCCACTTTCTCATACATAAACACCCCGCTCTTCTCTCTCCAGCTTGGACAGGAAATGAGCGGGGTATACGCGCGAAAACGTGTTGTCAAAGTTGATTCAAATCTCCGTTCAGAATCCGCGAATGGCGACAACAGCCGGACGCGGCATATCACCATAAGGCCAATGGCTGGTTGGATTCTGCGGATCTTGAGTCTCTTCACCCGGATGCTGGACAGCGATAAACAGCGTGCGTTGATCTGGGGTAAAGTCAGGCCCTGTCATCTCAGCTTCCCGGGGCCCCGAAGCGAATTGGAAGGCTTCCCCCGCTTGCCGCCCTTGGGTCGCGATAAAGAAAATCCCGTTATTCTTAAACGTTTCATAGGTATTGGCTTGGTTCAGCTTGCTTGAGGAAATATCCGTGCACACCCATAAGTTGCCCTGCTTGTCAAACAGAAGATTATCCGGGCAAGAGAAGCCGCTTTGGCGCCCCCCCACGGCAAACACTTCAAAGATAAATCGTTCAGCCGCCGCATCATCCCCGGCTTCCATCAGGCGCAAGATTTGGCCGTGAAAATTTCCGTGTTTCGTATTATTGGTTAAGGCGAGGTATACGCTGCCATCGCGCGGATTGACTTCCACGTCTTCCGGACGGTCAAGCGGCGTGGCCCCCACTAATTTGGCCGCATCCCGGGCATGCACCAGCACATCCCCCTGTGTGGCGAACTTCGCTTTTAAAGCCGGACTCCGTTCCAAATCCAAGGGCACCCATACGCCATCACCCAAGTTCGCCACATAAAGCGTCCCCCGACTGAGTAGCGTGTGGTTGGCTTTGCCCAGAGCCGGCTGATATTTCTCCGCGCTCACAAATTTGTAGAAATATTGGTCATTGGAATCATCACCCATATACACAACCAAGCGCCCATCTTTCGATAAGGTCATCGCGGCGTTTTCATGGGCGAAACGACCGAGCGCCGTATGTTTGCGAGGTTTGGAAGTTGGGTCAAACGGATCGACTTCCACAACCCAACCATAGTGGGTAGAGTTGCGTCCCCAACGCGCCGCGTCTTCCTCAAAGTTTTCTTCACAAGAAAGCACGGTGTTCCATAACGTTCTGCCCCCGCTGCAGTTGGCAAATGTCCCTTTCACTTCGGTAACGTGACCGACCGTGGCATCCCCGCATGCGGGACCGGTCAGATCCATCATCGTATTGGCGGTAATCCGACGGGCATAGCGGCTCTCTTTCACAAGCTTCCACTTGCCATCCGTTTTCTTAATTTCTATAACGCTTCCACCGACATTGTATTGTTCAATGGCATGCTTCCGGGCATCCGGCGTATCGGCTGTATACATCCATAACGCCCCAGAGCCCACATATTCATGATTTACCCATAAGAGGCCGTGTTCAGATGATCCTTTGATTGGGAAGTATACGGTCAAATCACAGTTATAACCGAACTTTTCGCCATTTCCGATGTCATCGCCCCAAGCGGCGATCACATCATACTGAAACCCTGGAGGCAAAAGCAACTTGTCCTGGTCAGATGGAGAGATCGGGCGAAATGGCGGGCGTTGCGCCATTTTCTTAAAGGCGTCGGTCGCTCCCTTTTCCGCCGCCTGGGCCACTTGATCCATTCCCGTTGTCACTCCGACCAATGCCGCTGTCCCCACCCCGACAAACTTCATGAATTCTCGTCGTGTTATATGATTTTCTGCCATGATGACACTCACTCCCCATCCGGAAATGCGGTTCTATCATGTTCTAAATTAATGGAATGATGTTAACAACACGTAAACGACTCATAAAGAAACCGTAGGAATTAGATTCTCATATTTTTGGCCATCGCCTTTCTTTTTTCGAAACAGATAATATCTCGTGTTTTCTATATAAATTTATCGCAATAATGTTATTTTTAACCAATTAATAAAGAAAAATACGACATCCCGCCACAATTTAACGACTCAATCCTTTATTGATTTTATAAAAATATATTGTCTTAATATTTTTTCATTTAAACAAAGGTTAAATATGATTGGTTATCAAATAATTTAAATATTAAACTTTTTAACCTATTGCTACAGGAGGTTAACATCATGAAAAAAGGGTTAGCGATCGCCATGTTTTTACTTGTCCTGGGTGCCTGGTCGCCCACATTTGCCTATGTGCTGTGGGGTTATAAGTGGTCCAGTCCCAACATCACGTATGAATGCGACATGTACGGCGACTACACGACGCAATGCAACAACGGCAAAACGGAATGGAGCAACTGGACCGATGCCAATCTGTCCTACAGCTCAAGCCCCGGCATCACCACCACGGCCGGCAACTTTGGCAACGTATCCTGGAGTGGACTCTGTTCCGTTGGCTCCAGCTCCGGCAGCACTGTTTATCGCATGGATATCTCCATTAACACCTACTATACGGATGGATACAGCTCCCAAAAACGCAAAGGAGTCATCACCCATGAGCTGGGACATGCCCTGGGACTTGGCCATGAAAACCGCTTGGGACCCGGCGGGGCTGTCATGTACGACAACGATGGACGGACCGTTTATTCCCCGACACAAGACGATATTAACGGCGTCAATGCCATTTACTGATTCATAAAGGAGGAACCAACCCCATGATCAACCACATCAAGCGCAGTTCCTATCCCCTGTTGATGGTCGCTCTCGTTCTTTTGCTTGCGGGCGGATTATACTATTCCTTTTTCGCACCCAAAGAATTGGAACTGGGTGTTTCCCTGGACAAGCAATATAGCAGTGTGGATGAAATGAAGCAGGAAGCTGAATTAATCGTCGAAGGAACCACCTTGGCCAAACAAAGAGGGATCAAATATCAAAATATGCTGTTCACAACTACGGATTTTAAAGTGACGCAAACGATCAAAGGCAGTGTGAACGGCAAAACGATTCGCATCTTGGAAACCGGCGGATTTGATGGGAACAATCATTATACCGTCGAGGGCAATAAAATCATGGACAAGAACCAGTCTTATGTCCTGTTCCTGCAAAAATACCAAGGTCCCGTTACCGCTGAGGAGGCGTATGTGATCATTGGCGCCTACCAAGGCAAATTCGCAGTGAACGGCAATGAGGTCTCTCCGGCGCGCGAAGTGGCTCCCGCCATCGCGAAGCTGGAATCGAAGCAAGCGCTCATCGCGGACATCCAAAAATGATCAAAAAGCCTGGCTCATACATAGCCAGGCTTTTTAGGGCTCAAGCGGGTGACGTGGAGGGGAGTCCTATTGTCGACTCGCTTGGGCTCTTTGACGATTCTGCTCCCGTTTTCGCAAATTGGCTTTATGCCCTTGATCATTCTCCGCAAAATAATGAAGGTTGGAGCCGTCATCCCTTGTCACATAAAATAGGTATCGATGCTTCTGCGGGTGCAAGGCGGCTTCCAACTCCACTTTGGTCGGAGAGGAAATGGGGCCGGGCGGCAATCCGGTGATCGCATAAGTGCTGTAAGGATGCTTTTCATAATACATTCTCTCCAACACTGTCTTAATTTTTTGCCCTTTCATTCGATACATAAACACGATCGTTGCATCCACTTGCAGCTTTTTGTTTTTTTGCAACCGGTTATAGATCACGCCTGCGATAATGGGCTTTTCGCTTTTGACCTGGCCTTCCCGTTGAATGAGGGAAGCGACGGTCACCAATTGGTCCAGCGTCATCGGCTTGTTGCCGTTCAGCGGTGAATCTTGTTGCAACTGCTCCTGGATCTTCAATTCCACCAGTTGTTTATTAAACCGTTCCAACATCGCGTTCACGATGTTTTCCGGCTTCTCTTTTTTAGGAAAGTAATAAGTGTCCGGATAGAGATACCCCTCCAGCTTATAAGGGCGCTGCGGATGGTTGGGAATCTGTTTTTCAAAGGCGAACTTGGGAGTCTTGTTGTTGAGCGCCTTGAGAAACCCTTGTCCATCCAAGCCATTCTTCGTTAAGCGATCCGCAATGTCATACGCGGTAAAGCCAGGAATGACATCGATGCGGACCGTATTTTCCTTTCCTTCGGCAAACCGGTCCAACATCTGGTCCAATGTTTCCCCGGGCGCGATTTCGTAATTGCCCGCACGCAGATTGGTTTTTTGTTTCCAAATGACATAATAACGAAAGAAGTATGACTCACGGATTAAGCCTTTTTCCTCCAAAATCCGGCCAATCCCCTGCAAGGAGGTTTGTGGCGGGATTTGCACTTGCACCGGTTGTGAACGTTTGGACGACCCCAAGGTAAAATCAACATAGAGCAAACCCAATCCGATCCACCCGGCCAAGAGCACCAAGGTAAAGAAGATACGCAAAAACCATCTCATTATCGTAGGTCTCCTTTTACCAAAATAAAATAAAAACCTTTCACCAAACTTTATTCCATATTAACATAACTCGTGCAATCACTATATAAATAAAACAATCCTTTATTTACATAAATATCCCATACACGCTTTGAAAACAAAAAGTCCCCTCCTCATTATAAGGGAAGGGGATTCTGTTTACTCAACTTATTCTCCACTTGCTTGGACAGCTTGGACTTTTTCCCTATTTTTCTTACTAATCGCGTTATATTTCTGATGCTGTTCATAACTGGTGGCGAAATAGTGACGATGAGTGCCATCTTCTCTCGTCACATAATACAGAAATTTATGGTTCTCAGGCTCCAACGCCGCCGCCAACGCATCTTCGGTCGTGTTGGAAATGGGTCCGGGAGTTAAGCCTATATTTTCGTACGTATTGTACGGATGACGGACACCTTTATACATTTTTTGGTAAACCCGGGTGACTTTTTGCCCTTTCTCTCTATACATAAAGACAATCGCCGCATCCACTTGCAAAGGCATGTGGATATCCAGCCGATTATAGATCACTCCCGCAATCCGAGGAAGTTCGCTCTTATCCTGTCCCTCGCGCTGAATCAGCGAGGCCACTGTAACCACCTTATCCAACGTCATGTTTTTTAATCGCGGATGGCTTTGCAGTTTTTCTTCCACATTTAACTTCTCATAGTGGTCATTGAACTGGCCCAACATTGTATTGATGATTTTCTCTGGTTTTTCATTTGGCTTGAAATAATATGTATCCGGATAAAGATAGCCCTCTAATTTATATTTGCGGTAGGGGCCTTTGGTGATTTTATATTCAAAAGCGAATTGCGGTTTCTTATTGTTCAGCGCTTCTAAAAACGCTTGCTTGTCAAAGCCTTTGGCCTCTAGCCGATCTGCGATTTCATATACGGTCCAGCCCGGCGGGATGACGACTTTCACTTTATTCTCTTTCCCATCGGCAAACTTGGCCAACATGTCATCCAAAGTTTCCCCGGGCAAGATTTCAAATGTTCCCGCTCGAAGAGTGGTTTTGTTTTTCCATGCCGCATAATAACGAAAAAAATACGCTTCGCGGATCAACCGTTTCTCTTTGAGAATGCGCCCGATCTCTTGTAAGGTCGAATTAGGGGGGATTTCAACCTCTACCGGTTTGGTTCGTTTCGGCGATCCCAAGGTGAAATCGGCGAAGAAGTAACCCAATATTCCCCACCCGGCCAAGAGAGCAATGGTAAAGAAGATACGCCAAAACCATTTCATTTGTCTTAGTACCCCTTTTGCCTAAATAAAATAACATCTCCTTTTTGCAAAAAAACTCTTTTATAGGGTATCACAGATAAACGAAAAAAAAACGGGGAAACCTCCCCGTTTTTACTGATATTCATGAAAATATAACATTTCATCAACAGCTTCGGCAATATTCTCCCATTCATTGTCATCCTCAATTTCTTCCAGCGCCCCTTGGTTGACGCGGAAGAGATAAGCGTCATCCGGATGATCGTCAGCTTTGCGCAACAAGGCGTAATGTTGCCCCGCCACATCCACTTCATTCACCAAATGGTAGGGTGTCTCTTGATGGATCATTTGTCCATTCGCCAGCTGTTGCCGTAGAATCTGAACCTCGCGTGCCTCTGTTCCACCCATCGTCTAAAAACCTCACCTATTTATGATCTTCGTCTTCCAATTCGATGCCCGAAAAGAGGGTGTTAAACATCTCTTCCACGAGGTTCCATTCTTGTTCGTTGTCTTCGTCAATCATCTCCAGCGTAATGTCATCGCCTTCTTCGGTGTAACGGAAAGCCAGCACCTCTACGCCGCCTTCTTCTTCGTTTTCGTTTTCCAATTCATCCGCCGGAGCCACAAACATATATTTATTTCCTGTTTCGTCACTTTCAAAGGTGTACAGGATCTCGAATCTTTCTTCAGTTCCATCTTCGGTTGGAATCATAAGAAACTCTTGTTGTTGTTCTGCCATGTTTAAACCCTCCTGTTTGCATCAATATACCCTTGCAATATCCAAGTGGCGGCCAATTGGTCGACCACCTGCTTGCGTTTCTTCCGCGACATGTCCGCATCGATCAGCGTCCGTTCCGCCGCGGCTGTGGATAAACGCTCATCCCACATGTGAACGGGAAGGGAATAGCGCTCATGAATTTCTTTAGCCAACGCTTGGCAAGCTTCTCCGCGGGGTCCCAATGTCCCATTCATGTTTCGCGGAAGACCGATCACGATCTCTTTGACGCGGTACTCCTGAACCAGCCGATCCAGCGCTTGCCACCAATCGCCCGCTTTCCGGTCAATCACGGTGACTCCCTGGGCCGTCCAACCCAGTGAGTCACTGACCGCGACGCCAATTCTCCGCTCTCCCACATCCAACCCGAGGATGCGTGGAGAATCTATATCCAATGAAGAGAACTCCTCAAACCCCATGTCGTTTCCTCTCTATTGACTATTCTGTTCAATGTAGTATTTGACCAGTTCCTCAATGATCTCATCGCGCTCCAACTTGCGAATCAGTGTCCGGGCATTCTTATGGCGCGGTATATAAGCAGGATCTCCGGAAATGAGATAGCCCACAATCTGGTTGATCGGATTATATCCTTTTTCCTTCAGCGCCTCGTACACTTGAAACAAGACATCCTTAGGGTCAAGGTCTTGATCACCCCGAAAATTAAACTTCATTGTTTCATCCATGGATGATTTCACACCTCTCTATTTGGATGACCAGCTTCTTACTTCTTCGCCCTTGCCCGGACATTCTCCTGTTAAATTCTATTTTTGCGCTTTGACGAATTCAGCGACCCGACTCAATGCTTCAGGCAAACGCTCAGGCTGTTTGCCGCCCGCTTGCGCCATATCTGGACGGCCGCCGCCGCCACCGCCACAGAGCGTAGCCACTTCTTTGACCAATTTGCCCGCATGCAAGCCGGCTTTCACATAGTCCGGCGACACAGAGGCGACGATTTGCACTTTGCCGCCTGCGTTGGAGCCCAACACAATGACCCCTTGCCCCACTTTTTGTCTCAAGTCGTCGACCATGGACCGCAGTTGCTCCATATCATTGGCTTCCACTTGCGCCGCAAGAACCGGCACCCCGTCCACG
The DNA here is from genome assembly GCF_042665195.1 of Laceyella putida. Taxonomy (NCBI): domain Bacteria; kingdom Bacillati; phylum Bacillota; class Bacilli; order Caryophanales; family Thermoactinomycetaceae; genus Laceyella; species Laceyella putida. The sequence continues at coordinate 196,895 of NZ_JBHTBW010000021.1, read as the reverse complement.
TCATGAACCTGGTTCACCAGTTCACCCGCTGCCGCTTGGTTTAGCTTCGCCCTAAGCGACTCGTTTTCACGGGACAATTCTTTCATCCGCTCCTGCAATTGCTCAATGCGCTCGGCCACATCCGCAGGTTTCGCTTTGAGCAGGGCAGCCGCTTTATTTAGAAGTTCCAATTGCCCTTCCAAGTATGCGAACGCGCGACGGCCCGTCACAGCTTCAATCCGGCGTGTGCCCGAACCAATCCCACTCTCGCTCAGGATTTTGAAGAGGCCGATTTCGCCGGTGCTTTCCACATGGGTTCCTCCGCAAAGCTCCAGGCTGTAATCACCCACTTGCACCACGCGCACCACATCACCATACTTTTCACCGAACAGCGCCATCGCGCCCATCGCTTTCGCTTCCGACAGTGGTTTTTGCATGATGTTGACTTTAGTATTCACCCAGATTTGCTCGTTTACACGTCGCTCCACATCACGAATCTCGTCTGATGTCATCGCCCCGATATGCGAGAAGTCAAAACGGAGGCGGTCGGGAGCGACCAGGGAACCCGCTTGGTTGACATGCTCTCCCAACACTTCTTTGAGCGCTTTGTGCAACAAATGCGTCGCCGTATGGTTTTTGACAATGTCTTGCCGCAAGGTCTCATCAATGGAAGCGCGCACTTCAGCCCCTTGCCGGATCGTTCCCGCTTCCGCCACCACGGTGTGCACATGTTCGCCACGCGGCCCTTTTTTCACATCTTCCACCCGCAGTGTGCCGCCGGCCGATTCAATCCAACCCGTATCGGCGACTTGTCCGCCGCTTTCCGCGTAAAAAGGAGTTTCTTCCAAGATGACAAGGCCTTTTTGTCCCGTTTGAATCTCCTCAACCACTTGGTCATCAACAATAATCGCGGAGACGCGGGTATGTTTCTCGCGCTCGGTGTAGCCCACAAATCGCGAGACCGCTTCCAGTTCAGCCAAAGCGCCCCCTTGCACTTGCATGCTGTCCACATCTTGGCGGGCGGCACGGGCGCGTTCCCGTTGCGTTTCCATTTCCTGTTCGAATCCGTCCCGATCCACTTCCAGCCCATGTTCCCGTGCGAAATCCTCGGTCAAATCAACGGGAAATCCGTAAGTATCATACAACTTGAACGCTTCCATCCCGGTGATCGTGGCACGTCCTTCCGTTTTTGCGGTCGCCACCACGTTTTCCAATATATGCAAACCTTCACTCAGGGTTTCCAGGAAACGCTCTTCTTCACTTTTGATGACGCGTTCAATAAAATCTTTCTTATCCAGCGGCTCCGGATAATAATCTTGCATGATTTCCGCCACGATCGGGGTGAGTTCATGCAGGAAGGGACGTTCCATCCCCAACTTCCGTCCATACCGCACCGCTCGGCGCAACAAGCGGCGCAAGACGTACCCGCGTCCCTCGTTGGATGGCAGAACCCCATCCCCCACAGCGAACACAATGGTGCGAATATGGTCGGCAATCACCTTTAACGCAATGTCAGTATCAAGGTCCTGTCCATAGGTTGCCCCGGTGATGCGGCAGGTGGCTTGGATGATCGGCTGAAACAAATCGGTGTCATAGTTGGTCGGCACGTCTTGCATCACCGAAGCCATCCGTTCCAAGCCCATTCCAGTATCGATGTTTTTCTTGGGCAGTGGGGTGTAGGTGCCGTCCGGATTGTGGTTGTATTGGGAGAACACCAAGTTCCAGATCTCCAGAAAGCGTTCATTTTCGCCCCCTGGATACATCTCCGGATCGTTGGGGTCGCCAATGTGCGCGCCGCGGTCATAGAAAATCTCCGTATTGGGACCGCTTGGCCCTTCCCCGATATCCCAGAAGTTCCCCTCCAGCTTCACAATGCGCTCGGCTGGAATGCCGATTTTCTCATGCCAGTAACGATATGCCTCATCATCTTCCGGATGGACCGTCACAGAGAGCCGGTCGGGATCCAGGCCCATCCACTCCGGGCTGGTCAAAAACTCCCATGCCCATGTGATCGCTTCTTCTTTGAAGTAATCTCCGATGGAGAAATTGCCCAACATCTCGAAAAACGTATGGTGTCTGGCAGTATACCCGACGTTTTCAATATCGTTGGTGCGAATGGACTTCTGTGAGTTGACAATGCGCGGATTTTCCGGTGTCACCCGGCCATCAAAATATTTTTTGAGCGTGGCCACCCCGCTGTTAATCCACAACAGTGTGGGATCATCCACTGGAACCAAGGAAGCGCTCGGTTCGATTTGGTGCCCTTTCTGCGCGAAAAATTCAAGATATTTGCGTCGAATTTCACTTGCTTTCATCTACTCGTCTCCTCCTTATCCCGTGCAAAGAAAAAACCTTCCCATCCCCAGAGAAAGGGACGGAAAGGTTTCCGCGGTACCACCCTATTTACCGCATCTATGGTAGTGGCCAAAAGCCGACTATACAACACGGTCACTTCATTTTTGGATAACGGCACGGTTGATGCCGGCAGGGATTAGCTGCATTCCGGAACTGGCCGCGAGCCTGTCTTAACCGGGAAAACCTCACAGCCAAGGGCTTTCCTCTCTGACGGGGACATGGATCGCTCGGTTCCATCACCATATTCTTCGCTTTGCATTGTCTTTAAACCATTATACAAGTTCGTTTTGAAAGTTTCAAACCCTAACTTTGCTCAAATGGTCCACCATGTGTTCCAACACCACTTTGCCCATGGCGAAAATCGGCACGGCCAAAATCAATCCCCACACTCCGCCCAACTCGCCACCCACCAAAAGCGCAAAAATGATGGCCAATGGATGGAGGTGCAACGTCCGTCCCACGATCTGCGGGGAGATCACGTTGCCCTCCAGCACTTGCACCGCCAGATTGACGAGGATCACTCCCATAAGCATGCGCGGCGAATGGATCAATGAGACGAATATGGCGGGAATCGCCCCAAAAATCGGCCCCAGATAGGGAATGATGTTAAATACCGCCACCAATCCCGCCAACAACAGAGCGTAGGGCACACCCACGATCAGATAACCGATATAGGCTAATACCCCGATGACCATGCACACAAGAAACTGGCCGCGCACATAATTGCCCAACGCTTCATCCATGTCATGAACCAACCGGGCAAACTCCCGGCGGCGCTGTTTTGGAAACAGGGCGAAAAAGGAACGCTCAATCGAATGAATATCTTTCAACATATAAAAAGCCAAAAACGGGGTAATGAACAGCAAAAAAAGCTGGTTTAAGGTGGCGCCCAGACCACTCATCATTTTTTCAACATACGAACTTAATTTTTCTTCCATCCGCCCGAGCGATTTTTCAAGCCCTTGTCGCACCCCGGACGGCAATATCTCTTTGCTGTGGTCATTGTATTCTTTCAGCATTCCTTGAATTCGTTGATTCCATTGCGGCAAATGCTCCGACAGCTCTTGCAACTGTTCTTCCAAGATCGGCACCATGTTGATCGTCAGAATAACCAAGGAGACGATAAACAAAGAATAGATGAGCAAAACGGACAAAGACCGGGGCAATCCCTTGTGACTTAACAAATTAACAATCGGATGAAGGAGATAGGAGATGATCATCGCAATGAAGAAGGGGCCCAACACCGCACGCAAAAACTCAAACACGACTTGCAACCAAGGATTGATCTGGTACAACATGAATAAAATCCCCAGTATCACCAGGATAAGCAAAGAGATTTGCAACGCTTTGCTCAGGTTCCACCGTTCCAATGGCGCCCCCCCTTATCGGACAAGACTTGCTATCTTTAAGATACGAAAAATCGGGGAGTTTTATGAAAAAATCACACGGTTTTCGCCCTCTGATCGCGTTTCGTTCAAGATCCCGTATCGAAAAAACCCCGGGCTTAAATCAGCCCAGGGGTGCGGTCGGTTACCTAGCCAGTGAGAGATTTCTCATCATGCGTTTCATCATGCGGTTCCCATCGAACCGTTTCAACATGGGATACACATAACGAAACCATTTGTTTCTCCGCCGTCTCATGCCCATTAAAGCGTTGGCCCCGATCGCCAGCAGGCCACCTAGCATCAGGGTGATCATCATTTGACGACTCATGTGGCTCCCTCCTTTGGCACGGTTGGTTGATCATCAATCCAAATAAACAGTTTGGCTATCCTCTTCAAAAAACAGGTCATTGAGGGACGTTAAACTGCCGTCTTCCTCCACTTGATACACGGAAGAGATCCGATTATTTTCCGTCGTCATCTCAACATAACATTGCCAGCAATAAAGCTGGTTGGTTCCTACTTTTCCCAGGTCGTGCGAATTGCAATTGGGACAGCGAAGCATACTTCTTCCCTTCTTTCAAGCTAACTTTCTTTGATCCGGATATCTTCACAAGGCGCGATCAGCACATCCTCACCCCATACGAGGGGCTTGGTGAACTTAAGCACTTTACGCCCTTGTCTGAGATCGGCAAGGAGTCCTTCCGATACTTCGTACCCTATCAGCGTTCCCACTTCCTCTTGGAAATAGACATTTTCTACCATTCCCAATTCATGTCCGTTGCTTAGCAAAATGGTGCGCCCTTTCAGTTTCTTGCCTCCGGAACGAAGACTGATCCAGGATTCCGCTTCTTCGGGAAGAGCTTGTATATCCGCTTCGCTGTCCACTACGATCGCATCCGTACCCATTGAATGAATCCGTTTGGCCGGGATGAACTTACGCCGCTTAAACAGTCCCCCATGTTCAAACAGTATCCCTTGCCAAACGTGAGCGGAGTCAAAGAGCAAATCTGCAACCGTCCCCAATTGTTTGCCTGTATGGCGGTGGATGATGGATAGCCCGATCACTTCCTGGGATTTGCGCAAGGAACATCGCCTCCTCCGCTTACCTTATAGTATGGATAAGGTCGGCTTAAGCATGTAGGGGAGATGTTGGAAGCGTCGGGGTTTTGTCTTTGTCATATCCATCCAGCTTGATGAAAAAGGACTTCTCATACATCACATGCATGCCGCTTTTCACCAATCTTCTTCAATGAGGTCTTTTAAACAACTGTTTCGCTCATCTCCCCGTTGCCGTTTGATCCCTTCCGCAAAAGCTTCTTTTTCCCCGCACAAGATCAGGTAAGATTTGCTGCGCGTAATGCCGGTATAAATCAAATTGCGCTCCAACATCCGGCGATACGCGTGCAACACGGGAAACACCACAATCGCGAATTCAGATCCTTGTGACTTATGCACAGAACAAGCGTAGGCGAGGGAAATCTGACCCAATTGCGTTCGTTTGTATGGCACTTCCAATTGATCATACTGCACCCACAGCACGGGTTGATCCCCGCCCGCATCTTCGTCGATGGCGGAGATCATCCCCATGTCCCCGTTATATACGGGGTGTTCGGGATGATTGACCAACTGGAGCACCTTATCGCCCAAACGAAACACCGTTTCGCCCCAAACCACTTCTTTTTTGTCAGCCGTTTTCGGATTCAGCACCGCCTGAATCTCTTGATTGATGCGTTCCACTCCCACCGGGCCTTTATAGATGGGGGCCAAAACTTGCACATCAAATAAGGTGTACCCCTTTTTGATCGCATTCTGCACCGTTTTGACGATAATCGGCAAAGCCTGTTCTTTTTTGCATGGAAAAAAGCGCCGGTCCGGCCACGGCTTCATTAAATCATCAGGCACTTCCCCTTGTTTGAGGGAGTGGGCCAAACAGATGATGGACGACCCTTCCGCTTGACGGAATATTTCATTTAATTCCACCCGGGGAATCGCCTCAACCTGCAAGAGATGGTGAAGCACTTGCCCCGGTCCCACTGACGGGAGCTGGTCTTGGTCTCCGACAAAGATCACCTGCATCCCTTGCGGCAAGGCACGCAATAACTGGTTGGCCAACCAAATATCCAACATGGACGTTTCATCGACGATCAACAACGAACCGGTGATGGGGTGTTCGGCGTTGTGTTCAAAAAACTCCCCTTTCCAACCCAAACATCGATGGATCGTCATGGCCGGAAGTCCTGTCGTTTCCGACATGCGTTTCGCCGCCCGCCCCGTCGGCGCAACCAGCCGGATGGGAAAAGGCGTCTCTGTTCCCTCATAATCATCGGGACGGATGGAGACTTCGTGAAGCCGGGCATAAAGCTGGCAAATCCCGTTGATGACCGTCGTTTTCCCCGTACCAGGCCCGCCGGTCAAGATCATGAAAGGCGAAGTTAACGCCGTGATCATCGCATCTCTTTGTTTATCCGCATAACTCACGCCCAATTCTTCTTCAATCTCCCCAATGACGCGGTAAAGATCCGCCACACTGAACTCCAGTTCCAACTCCTGCTCCAACATCTGTTTCACCCGAAGTGCGCAGCCGTATTCCGCATAATACAGGGATGGCATATAATACCGATCCTCCTCGCACAACAGGCGTTCATCATCCAGCAACTTTTCCAACCCCAGCTTTCGCACCTCCGCCGGAAACCACTCTTCGGCCCGTTCTCCCAACAGCTCATTTACTTGGGCGTTCAATTGTTTCAAAGTAAGATAAACATGTCCTTGTGACATGGATGCCTCTTTAATGGCATACAAGACGGCGGCATGAAACCGTTCGGGAGACGCTTCATCCAAGCCTTGATGTCGGGCGATCTCATCCGCGCGCCGGAAACCGATTCCATCAATATCATCTATCAGCCGATACGGATTCTCCTTCAGAATGGGAATGGTCTGGTGCTTGTACGTTTGAACGATTTTCAAAGCCAATGTGGCCCCGATTCCAAACTGATACAAATAGACCATCGCTTGTTCCAAGGCCTGATGCTCATACAACTGATTGGCGATTCTCTCCGCCTTGGACCCTGAAACGCCTTTGATTTCCGTCAACACGTCGGGGTTTTGGGCGATTTTATCCAACGCGTCCGAACCCAGATGCTCCACAATTTTTTCCGCCGTTTTTTTGCCCACACCCTCAAACAACCCGCTGGACAGGTATTTGACAATCGCTTCTTTCGAACGCGGAACTTCCTTTTTTACCTGATGCGCATAATATTGCCGTCCAAACTTGGGGTGTTCCCTCCATTCGCCAAAACAAGTGTACACTTCATCCTCATGCGGGCGCAGCATATGGCCAACGACGGTCACTTCCTCATCCGCCACTTCTTCCGACGCTTCACTCACACGCATCAAAAAAACGCCATAACCGTTATCTTCATTGTAAAAAATCTCTTGAAAAAAAGAGCCTTTGATAAAATGCTCGGTATACAATTCCAATTCCGCTTGCTTCATCTTCATGCACACCTTATCATCATGTGCTTATTGTCCGCCCCCCTGGTCCGGGGTGCAGTCCTTCTAACCTCGCAAAATACGCTCGCTAAGAAGGACTTACAAAAACGACCTCTAATCGATAGAGGTCTTGTTTCATCCAGTAAAGTCTTCTTTCATTTCCGCCATCACGTGCTCCATTGCACATTCTGCCGAACAAAATTCATGTTGCTCTTCTTTGCTGTCCCACTTGCTCCTCGCCGGATCTGTGGGATTGAATTCGTATTCGCAAACGGCGCAACGCTTCATCCGTGGAATCCGCGCAAGCCCCACTTGCAACTGGGCGCGTTTTTCGTTATCCAGCTTGAGCAAACTCGCGATATACTGCTCAACCTCCTCTTTATTGGCAAAATAAAGAGGATCTTCTTTGGCATACCTCACAGGGTTCCACCAAACATACCGCCCGTCGGAGAGATATACGATATAATAATCCTGCACAATCCGCTCCGACGCTTGCTCCAACTGCTCATACGTGCGAAATCCCAGTTCAGCGGCCAAGTTGTCCATCAACGCGCGGTCAATATCCTTCAACATGGATTTCCAGTCGATATTGTCCAAATCTTGCTCCCAGCCGACCATTTGATCTAGCTCTTTGAAATTCACAAGCCCTCTCCCCTTAAGTATCTTAATGTTGAAGTAATCTGTTCACGATGTTGGCTGTAATTTCAGCTGCGCGCTTTATCTCTGCTACGGTGTTACCCCGCCCAAAGCTAAAGCGAATGGCTGACCGGGTTCGATCGATAGGCAAATGCATGCTTTTTAATACATGCGAAACCTCCAATGTCCCTGAGGTACAGGCAGAACCGCTGGCACATGCGATTCCCTCCAGGTCGAAATTCATCAATAACGTCTCGGAATCTGTTCCCGGAAAACTGATGTTCAGGATATGGGGTAACATCTGTGTCGGATGGCCATTGACAACAAACGGAACCTGAAATCTTTCCAGTTCATCCACAAACGCCCGGCGCAATGCCCGCATGTCTTCCATATGTTGTACCCTTGTGGCTTGCGAAAGCTCTACCGCTTTGGCAAAGCCGACAATCCCCAACACATTTTCCGTACCGGGACGGCGGCGTCGTTCCTGTGACCCGCCAAAGGCGCGCGGAACCAGCTTCACTTGTCGCGAAAGATATAAGGCGCCAACTCCCTTCGGTCCATTAATCTTATGGCTGGAGACGGAAACAAGATCCACCGGAAGCCGTTCCACATCGATTTCAAGGGAACCAAAAGCTTGAACCGCATCCGTATGAAAGAGAACGCCCCGTTCGCGCGCCACTTGGCCAATTTGTTCAATCGGTTGAATCGTTCCGATTTCATTGTTTGCCATCATGATCGAGATCAGCGCCGTCTCCTTGCGAATGGCTTGACGCAATTGGTCCGGATCAACCAAGCCGGTGTCGTCAACGGGCAAATACGTGACGTCATACCCATTTCGCTCCAAGTAACGACAGGCATCAAGTACGGCATGGTGTTCAATCTGGGAGGTAATGATATGCTTTTTTCCTTTATCCGCGTATGCCGCAGCCACGCCTAGCAAAGCCAAGTTATCCGCTTCCGTTCCCCCACTTGTAAACACCAGTTGACTCGGCTCCGCCCCCAAGGCATACGCCACTTGGTCCCGTGCCTGGTCAATGGCCATGCGCACGGTGCGGCCATATTGATGCATGCTGGAAGGATTGCCAAACACCCCTTCCAAGTAGGGGAGCATGGCCTCTTTGACCTGTGGATGGATCGGTGTGGTCGCGGCATGATCCAAGTAAATCGCCATAGTCATTCACCTGCTAAATATAGAACATATAGTTATCATTGTTACCATCATGCGTGAAATTGATGAGGGAAGCAAGCGTGGTTGAATCCAATTCTTTCGCAATCGCATCACGAATCCGCTTCCACAGATCGCGTCTGGCAGGATCTTCCTCTTCGTTGAATTCGACCGGACTGATCGGTCCTTCCAACACGCGGATGATATCGCCGGCTGAAATCTCCTCCGGGGCTTTCGCCAGCTTATATCCACCATAAGCTCCCCGTACGCTGCGCACGAGCCCCGCGTTGCGGAGTGGGGCAATCAGCTGCTCCAAATAATGTTCAGATAAGGCGTGACGCTCCGCCACACTTTTCAGCGGAACCGGCCCCTTTCCGTACCTAGCAGCCAGATCCATCATGATGGTGAGCCCGTACCGCCCTTTTGTCGAGATTTTCAAGAATGACACCCCTTTTCAATATTCTCTCTAATAACCGCTCCCAGAAGGAAATGGACCATTGCATGAGTGGACCCGTCAAAAAACAAAAAAAGAGTGTTCCAATATGTACAGGCCCACCCAAAAACCAGCCGCACCCTCCAACGATTACCTCCATTATAGTACGAATGGCGCGAATCGACCAGCCAGTCCGATTGGAAATCTCCAGAGTCAAACCATCGCGCGGGCCCGCCCCGACTCGTGGCGCGATGTACATGCCCGCTCCCAGCGAAACCAGCATCACCCCAAAAGTCAGAAAGGAGAGACGCCAGATCAGGCCATGCACGTCAGGAATGAACTCTAAAAAAAATATAAAATCGATAAAAGGCCCCAACAATAGCATGTTGAGAAACGTTCCCCATTGCGGAAGAGAGCGCTGGAGCCAGCAAGTGACGCCAAGAATCAAGATTCCAAACACGGTCACCCAAGTACCGATGGACAACCGGGAGACATGGGCCAACCCAATGTGCAAAACATCCCAAGGCGCTACACCCAGATTCGATTTTATCGCAAATACGGTTCCAAGAGCCATGATCCACAAACCGCCGAAAAAAAACACCCACCGCCATAACCGTGCGGTTCGCCAAGCGACTTGGCGGAACATCCCATTCATTGTAATCTTTCCTTTATTTTATCAGTCAGCCTCACTTGCCAGTTTATCATAGGATTATTCTATTCTGACATATTTTTTCCCTTTAAATAAAAAATCAATCCGTAGAACTCTAGCCAATTCGCGGGATTCGCACTATCATAGGGAGAAAAGAAGCAGGTTCGATAGAAAGGCGGAAGTGAACCGTGGATTTATTTCAGTATAGCTGGGACCAAGAGCGGCGAAACGAACCCCTTGCCGCCCGCATGCGCCCCCGCAACTTGGATGAAGTGGTGGGACAAACCCATATCATTGGACGCGGGAAGCTGCTTAGACGAATGATCGAAGCAGACCAGCTTTCTTCCATCATTCTCTACGGCCCACCCGGAACAGGCAAAACCACGCTTGCCCATGTGATCGCCAATCACACCAGCGCGTTTTTTGAGCGCATCAATGCCGTAACCGCTGGCGTTAATGATATTCGCCGCATCGTGGAGGGGGCAAAAGAACGGATCAACTTGTATGGCCAACGCACCGTTCTGTTTATCGATGAGATCCATCGTTTTAATCGCGCCCAACAGGATGCCTTGCTTCCATACGTTGAAGACGGCACCATCATTTTGATCGGCGCGACCACCGAAAATCCCTCGTTTGAGGTGAATGCCGCATTGTTGTCGCGTTCGCGCCTGTTTATGCTGGAACCGTTGACCGAAACGGATCTCAGCCAAGTGCTTGAGCGCGCGCTGGCTGATCCGGAGCGCGGTTTGGGAGCTTACCAAGTCCGTCTGGACGACGACGCGAAATCCCACTTGATCCGCTGTGCGGGTGGAGACAGCCGCAATGCCTTAAACGCCTTGGAATTGGCTGTCGTCACGACCCCGCCCGATGAAGCGGGCATTCGCCACATCACTCTGGAAGTGGCTGAAGAATCGATCCAACGCAAAGTGATTCGCTATGACAAAAGCGGTGACCAGCATTATGATACCATTTCCGCTTTCATCAAAAGCATGCGCGGATCAGACCCGGACGCCGCTTTGTACTATTTGGCCAAGATGCTGCAAGCAGGCGAAGATCCCCGTTTCATCGCCCGCCGCATTTTTATCCACGCGGCGGAAGACGTGGGCATGGCCGATCCCCGGGCCTTGTTGATCGCATCAGCGGCAGCGCATGCGGTTGAGTTCATCGGCCTTCCGGAAGCGCAGATTCCCTTGGCCCAGGCGGTCATCTACATCGCCACGGCACCGAAGAGTAATTCATCCGTCCGGGGGATTAACGAAGCCAACGCCACAGTCAAACAGGAACAAAACGGGGAAGTTCCCCCACACCTGCGCGACGCCCATTTTGCCGGCGCCAAGGCACAGGGAAGAGGCAAAGGGTATCGTTATCCGCACGATTACCCGCGTGGATATGTGGAACAGCAATACTTGCCGGATGAACATCGCGGCAAAACGCTGTATCATCCCAGCCCGCATGGATACGAGCGTAAATTGCAAACCTTTCTGCGCTGGATGAAGGGGGAGGATCCAAACAACACATCGGGATGATCCTGTGATGATTCCATCCTTGCCATAACTTGTGATGAGTAAATCGCCTTTCCGGGGACATATTACTTAGTGTCACATTTAGGAAGGAGGAGTTCTGAACATGCAACCGATAAATCCACAGAACCTAATGGAAAACCAAACGGTCAATCCGGTGCCACCCGTCATGAACCATGCGGGTCATGAAGTCTTGGACGTGCATGAGATTTTGTCGCATGCCGTCAACACATTGGATACGTACGTGATGTTGCGCCAGCATGTGAAAGATCCCGAACTGGCCGACATTATGCAACGCCAATACCAATATATGGTCAACGAGTACAACACTTTGGTTGAATGCTTCTCCACCGGTCGCGATCCATCGAAACCGACCAGCCGTTATCAAATGAAACAAGGAAACAACGTTGTTTATGGCTTAAAACCGGGGCAACCGAAAAAACCCATGACCAGCCCAACCGAAATCAATGACCAACGCGTTTCTTCACAGATGTTAAGCTGTGTGAAAACGGGTGCCGGCCATAGAGCCGTTGCCGCTACCGAAACAACCAACCCGGTCGTACGCCGCGTTCTGGCGGACAGCATCCCAAACTGCATCGAGATGGCTTATGAAATCTTCCTGTATCAAAACAAGCATGGCTATTATCAAGTTCCGCAATTCTCCCCTCAAGAGATGCAACAATTGACCACTTCCTATAGCCCTGCTTCTCCTCAACTTCCTCTGCAGTAACGCCAATCAGCGGCGACAGCCTAGCGATCTCATGCCTTCGCTAGGCTGTTTTTTCTTTTCCGGCATGTCCGGTATTTGGGGCATCGAATTGCTTTGACCTTGGACCATTGGCATGTTGCCGTCTCATTTTTTTATCCATTCGGAAAAATGAATAAAGCAATGAAGAAAGGGTCATAGGTGGTGCGTTCTTTCTGACAAAACGCTAAAAAGTCTGATAAAAATAAGCCGGTGTCCCCTGTTCAAAAGGACATCGGCTTATTTTCCATTACGTTTCGTTCAGTTTTTGGTTGATATGTTCTTCAACTAGGTCATACACTTGCCGCCAATCCGTGATCCGCTTGATCTCCTTGGGCATCTTGCGATTATAGACCGCATCCACAATCACGGTGGGAACATGGTGTTTGACTAGGTTTTCGATATGGTTGGGGGCATCCTCGAAAAACAATTCCACCCCAAGCTCTTTGGCTTTGCGCGCTTTATCTTGCGAATTCATGATCAGGTTATCTCCCGTATAGGGAAACCCGTGTTTCTTCAACCATGCTTTGGTTACCTGCACAATGTTGGGGAATCCTGGGCGAGCCGTAATAAAATAAACTTGGTGCCCTTGTTTGACCAATTCATTCAATACCTCGGACGCATGCTGGAGCGGGATCCCCAAAGAATAAATCTCTTCTTCTAGTTTGCGCCATAAACGGGATGCTTCTTTGGGCGTCAATCCATACGCTTTATCAAGATAAAACTCTTTGACCTCTTCCTGTTTTACGTCTCGTTTTAAAACCCGGTTATGTACTTCAATCGCCGCTCGTTGCGTATCTTTGATTGTGCCGTCAATATCCACACCAAGGATCATTTCGCACTCGCCTGCCTTCTGTTAGATCATTTCATTTAACATTTTCCCCAAATCCGGCGAGATATGTACAAAAAAGAGCCCCATTATGCCGTGCTCCGTCAGTTTTGAACCTGCCTCATCAGCAGGTGGGTGCCCTGAATCTGTAGTTCATGGGTCCACTCGGCGGTGGCTTCCACTCCCTCAGATGACTTCAGGCTCCCGTATTAATCGCGTTGGCTCAAAACTTTCGGGCGTCACGTACATCGCAGGACTCATTTGTTGTTTTAATGTTAACAGATCTCACCAGCAAGATCAAGTTGTCTACTGTGCAAATTGCAGGAAAACCTATTTTGGTGTCGACAGTTGAATGTGAAGGTCGCGTAACTGTTGTTCATCCACCGGGGCCGGCGCCTCCGTCAACAAACAGGCGGCGCTAGTTGTTTTGGGGAACGCAATGCATTCACGCAGGTTGGTGCGGCCTGCGAGCAGCATGACAATCCGGTCAAACCCGAACGCAATCCCACCATGTGGCGGCGCCCCATATTCAAACGCTTCCAGCAAAAAGCCAAACTTCTCTTTCGCTTCTTCCATGGAGAGACCCAAAGCCTTAAACATCTTCTCTTGGACATCGCGCTGATAGATCCGTTGGCTTCCGCCGCCGATTTCATAACCGTTCAACACCATGTCATAAGCTTTGGCGCGAACTTGGCCCGGGTCGCTCTCCAAGAGTGGGATGTCTTCTTCCATGGGCATCGTAAATGGATGATGCATCGCGTAGTAACGGTTGTCTTCCTCCGAGTACTCCAACAGCGGGAATTCGGTCACCCAAGCGAAAGCATACTGGTTCTGGTCAATCAAGTTCAACTCTTTCGCCAAACGCAGGCGCAGTTCCCCCAGAACATCGGCCACCACTTTCTTCTTATCTGCCACGAAGAACAACATGTCGCCCTTGTCCGCACCCGTCACCCGTTTGATCGCCGCCACTTCCTCTTCACTCAGGAACTTGGCGACGGAACCTTTTAATCCATCTTCTTTCAATGCCAGCCATGCCAGGCCTTTGGCCCCAAAGGTCTGCGCGACTTGTCCCCAATTGTCCACTTCTTTGCGGCTCCAGTCGGCGCAGCCTTTCACATTGATGGCTTTCACCTGCCCGCCAGCGGCGATCGCCCCGCTAAACACTTTAAAGGAAGAGTCGCGCAAGATGTCGGACAGATCCATCAGTTCCATGCCAAACCGCAAGTCCGGTTTATCCGATCCATACCGTTCCATCGCCTCTTGATAAGTCAGACGCTGGAACGGACGAGCCACTTCGACGCCAATCGTCTCTTGGAATAGTTTGGCCACCATCTCTTCCATCATGGCCAAGAACTCTTCTGTCGGCAGGAAAGACGCCTCAATATCGATCTGGGTGAACTCCGGTTGACGGTCAGCGCGGAGGTCTTCATCGCGGAAGCAACGGGCGAACTGGAAATAGCGCTCCATTCCCGCCACCATGAACAATTGCTTGAACAATTGCGGGGATTGCGGCAGCGCATAGAAGGAACCTTCATGCACGCGGCTTGGCACCAAATAATCCCTTGCCCCTTCCGGTGTGCTGCGCGTCAGCATCGGCGTTTCCATTTCGATAAAACCGCGCTCGTCCAGGAATTGGCGCACGATTTGCATCGCCCGGTGACGGATCATCAGCGTCTTCTGCATCTTCGAGCGGCGCAAGTCCAAGTAGCGGTATTTTAAGCGAACCGATTCATCCACATCCAAATCATCCTGAATCATGAAGGGAGGCGTTTTGGCCGCGTTGAACAGGTGCACCCGCTCACCTTGAATCTCGATATCCCCCGTTTTCATATTGGGGTTGACCGTGCTCGGTTCACGCTCAACCACTTTCCCCGTGATGGCCAAAACATACTCGGAACGTACCTGTTCCGCAACTTTGACGGCTTCGGGGGAGATTTCCGGATTAAACACCACTTGCACCCGTCCCGAGCGGTCACGCAAATCCAAGAAAATCAGCCCACCCAAATCACGGCGCTTATGCACCCATCCGTTTAAAGTCACCGTCTGCCCGACAAGTTCTTTTGTGCACTCCAATGCAAAATGTGTACGATGGAAACTTTCCATCACTTTCTCCCCCTTAGCGTTGTTGTTGAATATGGGAAATCAGTTGGTCCAAAGAAATCGTCTCTTGTTCCCCTGTCGCGAGCCGTTTCACATTGATTTGATTTCGCTTCAATTCCTCTTCTCCCAAGATGGCCACATAGGTTGCTTGCAAGCGGTCCGCTGTCTTGAATTGCGCTTTCATCTTGCGGTCCATATAGTCACGATCCACACGCAATCCCGCTTCCCGCATCGATTGCAGTACCTTCATCCCAACCAGCTTGGCTTCTTCTCCCAGGGTGATGAGGTAACAATCCAGCCCTTGCGCCAGCGGCAGCTTCACTTGCTGCTCCGTCAGAGCCAAAATCACCCGTTCCAATCCAATCCCGAAACCGACACCGGGCATCTCCGGACCGCCAAATTGCTCAACCAAACCATTGTAGCGGCCACCGCCACCAATGCTGCCCGCTTGCGCCCCGGATATATCGACCGTGTATTCAAAAGCCGTGTGCGTATAGTAATCCAAACCACGGACAAGACGGGGATTGATCACGTAAGGAATGCCAAGCAAATCAAGCGTCCGAATCACCGTATCAAAGTGGTTGCGGCTCGTTTCGTTCAAGTGGTCGCGCAACAAGGGGGCCCCTGCCGCAATCTCTTTCGTTCGCGCATCCTTGCTGTCCAAGATGCGAAGCGGATTTTTGTAGAGGCGCGATTTCGCTTCGGCGGACAATTCGTCCATATACCCCTCAAAGTACGTAATCAGCTTCTCCCGGTATTGTTGTCGGCTTTCCGCATCTCCCAAGGTGTTGATCTCAACCCGCACATCTTTCAAGCCAAGCGATTTGAAATATTGCATGCCGAGCGCAATCACTTCCGCATCTAGGAGCGGGTCCACACTGCCGAAAGCTTCCACGCCAAATTGGTGAAATTGGCGCCGCCGTCCCGCTTGCGGATTCTCATAACGAAACATCGGCCCCATGTAGTACCATTTGGTTGGCTGCGGCTGGGCAAACATTTTCTTCTCCACAAACGAACGAACCACGCCCGCCGTACCTTCAGGCCGCAGAGAGATCGACCGGTTCCCGCGATCGGTGAACGAATACATCTCTTTCTCAACAATGTCGGTCGCTTCCCCCACCCCCCGATGAAACAGTTCGGTGTGCTCAAAGACAGGTGTCCGGATCTCGTGATAATCATACAATCCACAGATTTCACGCGCTTTTTGTTCGATCCATTGCCATTTTTCCACTTCTCCCGGCATAATGTCATCCGTGCCACGAGGGATTTGAACCTTCGTTGAAGCTTGAAATTTCATCCAGATCTTACCTCCTTCTGTCGAATCCTGCGCAAATTAAAAAATCTCCCGCCACTGACCTCAATTGTCAGGGACGAGAGATTGGTTTAACGTTTTCCCGTGGTGCCACCCTTATTGAAAACTCCATTGGACGGAGCTCTCCGCTTCAGATCCTGTTATCGCCAGGGTGACGTCTAAGTCTACTAACCGCGGTGACGGCGTTCGGTTAGAACCTCCAGGTGTCTTTCCTCGAATCGTAACATGGAGAACCTTGCAGCCGATGAGTTCCCCTCTCTGATTGCCCGTAAACGAGTACTTTTCCCTTCATAGGTGTTGTGCCATATGCAGTTAATTATTGCGGATTTGTTTACTCATTTTAAACAGGTGAAACCTGTTTGTCAAGAAAAGCGAAGCGATTTTTTAATTTAATTTTGAAAGGGAGCGACGGCCATCATCCAGCGGCGAAGTTGCTACGACTTGACAACATTTTGGCTCCTTCTTCTCAGCTTCCCATGGGAATATGATATAGTATGGACAGATCAAACGCCGAATAAAGGAGTGAAATGCGCATGAAGCTGTTTGTCTTGCTCGGCAGTATCAACATGGCTCTCGCCGTGGCCATTGGCGCGTTCGGCGCGCATGTTTTGGCGGGGAAAGTGACCGAAAAGATGTTGCAAAACTGGAACACGGGCGCTCATTACCACATCATCCATGCCTTGGCCTTGATTGGGGTCGGCCTGTTGATGTCCAAAGTGAACGGAGCCTCTTCCTTGCTGCCCATCGCCGGCTGGCTCATCTTTGCCGGGATCGTTTTCTTCTCCGGCAGTTTGTACACACTTGTGCTCACTGGAGTGAGAACATGGGGGGCCGTCACCCCGATCGGTGGGGTAGCGTTTATCGCCGGCTGGATTCTGGTGGCGGTTGCGGCAGTGAAACAACTCTAATTGCTTTCCATCATTGGTTGGTTATGTTCGCCACAACCAACCAATCACAAATATTTTTGAAATATTATCACTCTATTGTAAAATAGAAGGAGAGGAAACCTCACAAGAAAGGTGGCACCTTATGACCCATTTCTTTCATGATCGCCAGCACCGTCACACGTATGCGTCGCGATCAGCAGATTCAGCTTGGTTGCAACAGATGTCCCAACTCATTGACTGGGAGGGGAAAACTGTGGCCGACATCGGTTGTGGTGGCGGGATATACTCCAAAGCCATGCTGGAGCTTCAAGCGGCTTGCGTCATCGGGATCGATTATTCATCTGAGATGCTGAAGGCGGCCAACGAGAAAAATCCCGATCCGCGCATCCGTTATCAGATGGGCGAAGCGACACAAACCGGGTTGGCGGACAATGAGGTCGACATTGTGTTTAGCCGCGCCCTTATCCACCATTTAACCGATCTTCCCTCCTTTCTCCAAGAGGCCAAGCGTATCATCAAACCTGGTGGGTTCATCATCGTGCAGAATCGTACGCCTGATGACTGTTTCTTGCCAGGCAGCGAATTTCACATTCGCGGCTACCTATTCCAGAAATTCCCCCATTTAAAAGAAATAGAAAGGCGTCGGAGATATACGGACTTGGAAGTTAAAAGCGATCTGATTCAATCGGGATTTCTCTCGGTCAAATCCACGACTGTCTGGGAAGTCCGCCGCACGTATCAAACATTGAGCGAATTGGCCAAAGAGATGAGCGGGCGCATTGGGCGCAGCATTCTGCATCACCTGAGCGATGACGAACTTCATGAACTGGTCCAATACATCACTGATGAGTTGCGACATCTCAAGCTGGAAACCATCGTTGAACAGGATCGCTGGACGGTTTGGACAGCCAAAAAACCGCTCACCATATAGAGCTCATGGTTGGTTTCTGTTTTATATGCAACTGGGCGTGAGTGCTTTGTCCGACCTTTCCTTGATTGGTACGCCTCATGGGTTGCATCGGATCAGCATAGCCCTGAAGCACCATTTGGGCTTGGATGCCGATCTCGCGCGGTGATCGCCGCACCTTGTTCACCTCTTCCGTTTTCCCCTTAGTTTTGCCCATTCACGGCAAAAGAAAACGGCCGCTGCCATGCACAGCGACCGTTTTTTCCATCCGTCCGTTATTGTTTTTTGCAAACCGCTTCCATCTGAGCCACCACATTTTCCACACTAAAACCGTATTCTTTCATGACCAAGCCGCCTGGAGCCGACGCTCCGAAGCGATCGATCCCGATCACTGCGCCATGGTCGCCCACATAGCGCTCCCAGCCCATCGGATGGGCGGCTTCCACCGCCAAACGCGCACGAACCCGTTTGGGCAGAATCACTTCGCGCTCACTTTCGGACAGCGCGTCAAAGTTCTCACGACATGGCATGCTGACAACACGCACGTGAAGGCCTTTTTCTTTGAGTTTCGCCTGTGCTTCAATGGCCAGGCTCACTTCGGAACCGGTCGCGATGATGATCCCATCCAAACTGCCGCCTTCCGCATCTGAAACAACATACGCCCCCTTGGCGATGATCTCCTGGTCTTTGCCAACCGTCCCCGGTAGGATCGGCAGGTTCTGACGGGACAGGATCAACGCAACGGGGTGTTCATTCTGGCTGAGCGCATATTGCCAAGCGGCTACGGTTTCGTTGGCATCCGCGGGGCGAATCACTCGCAAGCCCGGAATCAAACGGAGTGAAGGCACATGTTCCACCGGTTCGTGGGTAGGTCCATCTTCCCCCACCGCGATGCTGTCATGCGTCAACACATAGACCACAGGAAGCTTGGACAGCGCCGACAGACGAACAGCCGGACGCAAATAGTCGGAGAACACAAGGAAGGTGCCTCCATAGACGCGTACGCCCCCATGAAGCATCATCCCATTCATCGCCGCTGCCATTCCGTGTTCCCGCACCCCGAACCAGATATTGCGGCCGGAGAAATCTTCGGCATGGAAGATGCCTTCATTTTTCATCAGGGTGTTGTTGGAAGAAGCAAGGTCAGCCGATCCACCAATCAACGAAGGCACGCCTTTCGCCAACGCTTGCAGCGCCGCGCCGGAAGCCGCGCGTGTCGCCATCGCCTTGTCACCCACTTGAAACTTGGGCAAGTCGGCATCCCAACCCTCCGGCAGTTCCCCTTTCATCGCTTGATGTAAGGCTCTGGACAAATCAGGATACTTCGCCTCGTATTGCTTCATCAAATCGTTCCAAGCCGCTTCCTTTTCGGCAAGGCGGGACTGGATCGCCGCAAAATGCTCTTTCACCTCACTTGGAACGGTGAATGGTTCTTCATGGGTCCAATTATAAGATTTGCGCACTTCTCCCACTTCTTCTTGGCCCAATGGCTTTCCGTGAACTTCGGACGTTCCTGCGCGATTTGGGCTTCCATAACCAATCACCGTGCGCACTTCAATCAACGTGGGACGTCCCGTTTCTTTTTGCGCTTCGGCAATCGCGCGGCCAATCGCTTCCACATCGTTGCCATCTTCGACACGAAGCACTTGCCAACCGTAAGCCTCAAAGCGTTTTTGCACGCTCTCCGTAAACGAATGCGCAAGCTCACCATCGAGTGAGATGTCATTGGAATCGTACAGGGCAATCAATTTACCTAACCGTAGATGACCCGCCAAGGAACAAGCCTCAGCGGCCACGCCTTCCATCAAATCGCCGTCACTGCAGAGCACATAGGTAAAATGGTCGATGATGTCCAACCCATCACGATTAAACTTTGCCGCAAGATGCGCTTCGGCCATCGCCATTCCCACTCCATTGGAAATCCCTTGTCCCAGTGGCCCCGTCGTCGCTTCCACCCCCGGCGTGTGTTTCACTTCTGGGTGACCCGGCGTCAAGCTCCCCCATTGACGGAACTTCTTCAACTCATCCATTGGCAGGTTATAGCCAAACAGGTGCAATAAGCTGTACAGAAGGGCTGAACCATGCCCCGCCGACAGAACAAAGCGGTCGCGGTTGAACCAGCCTGGGTTGGCCGGGTTATGGTTCATATAATGGGCCCATAATGTGTAAGCCATCGGCGCCGCACCCATCGGTAAACCAGGGTGGCCGGAGTTCGCAGCTTCGATTTGGTCGATCGATAACATCCGAATGGTGTTAATAGCCTGTTGTTCTACACTTGTCACTATGTATCCCTCTCTTTCAACTCGCTTCAAACTCTCTTGGTTATTATAGCATAACCTACTTTAGCCCACTCACGCTTTACTCTCCAAAATCAGCGTAACTGGACCGTCGTTAATCAAAGAAACTTGCATCATCGCTCCAAAAATCCCCGTTTCCACTTGAACGCCATATTGTCTCAACATTTCATTGAATCGCTCATACAACGGCTTGGCCACATCCGGTTTGGCCGCATTCATAAAGTTGGGGCGTCTGCCTTTGCGACAATCCCCGTATAAGGTGAATTGGGAGACAGACAAGATGCCTCCCCCCACATCCAACAAAGAATGGTTCATCTTGCCCGCCTCATCTTCAAAAATCCGCAGATGCACGACTTTTTCAGCCAAGTGGCGGAGATCCTCTTCGGCATCCCCTTCGGTAAATCCGACGAGAAGCATCACGCCTTTCCCGATCGCGCCGGTAACTTCCCCATCGACGGTAACGCTCGCTTCCCGCACGCGCTGCAACACGATTTTCATCGGATGGCCTCCTCACTGAATGATTCGTCTCACACTGTAAATATCGCGGACACGCTTGACCCGTTCCACCACCGACTTCAAGTGGTTGATATTTTGGATGCCGATCCGAACATGAATCGAAGCGATCCCCCGTCGGTCACCCCGGGCACTCACGGCCGCCAAATCGGTTTTCGAATCGGTCAACGCCTGCAACACTTCATTCAATAACCCCTGGCGGTCAAAGCCTGACACTTCAATATCGACCTGATAATGTTGTTGTGTGGCGTGAGTATCCCACTCCACTTCGATTCGGCGCTCTTCGGGAACAGTTTTCAGATTGGGGCAATCGATCCGGTGAACGGTCACTCCCCGCCCATGCGTAACATAACCGGAAATGTCGTCGCCCGGCACGGGATTGCAACAGCGCGACAGGCGAATCAATAAGTTTTCCACGCCCTTCACACGCACCCCTTGGTCCGGCTTATGCTTGCGCGTGGGCAAAGCTTTGACTTCCGGAAGCACAATGGGTTCCGCTTCCTTTAATCCATCCGTCAAACGATGCACCACTTGGGCTGTGGAAATGCCGCCGTACCCCACCGCAGCGAACAAATCTTCTTCTTCGTTAAAATTAAACTTCTTGGTGACATCTTCGATCCGATCTGTTGTCAGCACTTCGTTCACATTGAAATCGTGTTTCTTCAACAGGGCTTCTATCATTTCCCGGCCTTTGGCCACACTTTCTTCCCGCCGCTGTTTCTTGAACCAGTTGCGGATTTTGCTGCGGGCATGAGAGGATTTGACTAGGCTTAACCAATCCTGACTCGGCCCATAGCTATGCTTCGACGTTAAAATCTCGATAATGTCCCCCGTTTTCAACGGATAGTCAAGCGGCACGATCTTTCCGTTCACTTTCGCACCGATGCACATGTTTCCAATCTCGGTGTGAATTCGGTAAGCGAAATCGAGCGGAACCGAACCCATCGGTAACTCGATCACGTCCCCTTTTGGAGTGAAGACGAAGACGGAATCGGAGAACCAATCCATCTTTAAGTTTTCCACAAACTCTTGCGCATCTTTTGCCTCTTGCTGCAACTCCATCATTTCCCGGAACCATTTCAACTTCTCATCAAATTTGCTTTTCTCAACCGCGGATCCTTCTTTGTACGCCCAATGGGCGGCAATCCCATATTCGGCAGTCCGATGCATATCCAAAGTCCGTATCTGCACCTCGATCGGTTCCCCTTTCGGTCCGATCACCGTGGTGTGCAGAGACTGATACATGTTGGTTTTAGGCATGGCGATGTAATCCTTGAACCGACCCGGCATCGGCTTCCATACCGTGTGAATGATGCCCAATACGGCATAACAATCCCGCACCGTTTCCACGATCACCCGCACCGCCATCAGGTCATAGATCTCATTGAACTCCTTGTTCTGGGAAACCATCTTCTTATAAATGCTATAAATGTGCTTGGGTCGGCCGGAGATGTCCAACACCGTGACATCCATCTCCTCTAAACGCAACTTTAATGAATCGATGATTTCATCGAGGTATTTTTCCCGTTCCGCCCTCTTCTTCTTCATCAAGTGGACAATACGGTAATATTGTTGCGGTTTGAGATAGCGCAACGAGATATCTTCCAATTCCCATTTGATTTTGGAAATCCCCAACCGATGCGCCAAAGGGGCGAAAATTTCCAAAGTCTCCGTCGCCTTTTGCCGTTGCTTGTGTTCCGGCATATATTTGAGCGTCCGCATATTGTGCAATCGGTCAGCCAATTTGATCAAGATCACCCGAACATCTTGCGCCATCGCCACAAACATCTTGCGGTGGTTTTCCGCTTGGTGTTCCTCATTTGATGTGAATTTCATCCGTTTCTTCAGTTTGGTCACGCCATCAACCAGGTGGCGCACCGCTTCACCAAAACGCTCTTCCACTTGTTCCAACGTCACGCCCGTATCTTCCACCACATCGTGCAACAAGGCGGCGATCAATGTGGTCACATCCATGCGCAGATCGGCGAGAATCTCCGCCACGGCCACAGGATGCAAAATATACGGTTCTCCCGATTTGCGGAATTGCCCGCGATGGGCCTCTTCCGCAAACATATACGCTTTCTCCAATTGCACGAGGTCATCTTTTGATAAATAGGTAGCTGCAAGGCTTAGCAATTGTTCTACCTGCATTTCACTCACATCCGCACCTAAAATGAAATTTTCCTATTATTATCACTCAGACCAATAGGAAAGTAAAGCGCCCATAAAGATTGCTGTTCACCTAATCCAGAAAATGATTCTTCACCACCATGACCGAACCAATGAAAAACCGGTTGGAACAGAACCAACCGGAGTCATGGCAAAGACTGGCGCTTTATTCAGTTTGCTTGTTTTTTTTAAAACCACCTGTTTGTTTGCGGATATACAGATAAATGACCGACAAAATCACCGCCGCCACAGTCAACATACTGTAGGTCAACCGCCCTTCTTCTTCAGCGCGCATCATCATGATCGGCCCGACAATCACCGCACCATATGCCGTAAATTCAAACGAAGTGAGCAGCATCTTCCATACTTTGTGCAAGTAGTCGCGCAAATGAAACTCACCCGCCTGAAACATCTCTCTAAACAAGATCACGACTAAACCAACCATCCAGATGATAATCGACACTAAAAAAATACGGGCAAATCCAGAAATAAATGCAGAAAACCCTTCTTGCAACCCTTCCACTTCTCATTCTCTCCTTAAAAGATAATTTCACATTAAATCTATTTCATCATAGAACAAACCTTTTCCCGCTGGCAAATTACAAAAATTAGACAGCTTGGGCACACGTATATTCCAATCTGCTTGGTGAGACGTTAACGGTATGCCACACCAACCTCAGGAGGTGAGCCCAATCGAGAATTCGCAAGAACAGACACAAAACATGTACAAACAGCGAACGGATACTGAATTTTCATTCGAATTGAGCGATGATGAAGGTATTCGCCATGTGCAAAATGCGATTCAACAAATGTATAGCCAAGCAGGAATTCATGATAATGAGTAAGAATTTAATTAAGTCCCATGGTAAACATGGGACTTAATTCGTTCTAATCAAATATAAATACCATTGCGCGAACAAAAAAAATATCATATTATGGTATACGAAATTTATAAATCGTCAAAGCAACATCCTTTGTAACATTTGGAAAAATGAGGGTTTCCCGTTGTAATCATCTAACTGTACTCTTTTGATGTGAACAGCTTCCCCATCATCATAAGCGGGATAAAGCGTTCAAAACCGCTAATCAAGCCACTTGGGAAGATATGTTGATTCGTCAAGTCGAAATGTGCTTTGGATAGGAGAAAAGGGATTCTGATTTAATTTTTCAAATGATTAACTAGAACTTACATAAAAATTTAGAGATTATTCGCGAGGATTTTATTTAATTTTTAGTATATTCCACTTAGAATGGGGGTCTCTCATCATGTTAAGAAGCACGCGAAGCACCTTATATGAGAGGTTGGGCGGAGAAGAGTCGATAGCAGCCGTGATCAGTGAGTTCTATGACCGCATGACTCAAGACGACCGCGTCAATCATCACTTCATCGGCGTGAACATGGAAGTGTTGCGGCGCCATCAAATCACCTACTTCATGAGTTATGCGCTGGGCGGACCGAAACACTATGAGGGGAATACTTTGCGCAAAGCGCATAGCGGCTTAAATATCACTTCGGAAGAGTATGAAATCGCCATCAAACACCTCAACAGCGCGCTGAGAAAGTTTAACGTCGCCATTGAAGATATTGCGCGGGTGGAAGCTTTCTTGCGCAGCGTCAAACCACATATTATCTATAAATAGGATTTTTTCTTTTTCTAATTCGGATGGAAGGATCTTTCAATTATACGAATCAAAGGAAGCGGCCCTCTCTCGCTTCCTTTTTTGCTCCAAGAACTTGTAAGCAGTTTCAAAATTTTTTTACATTCCATTTGCAAAACGAAAACAATCTTGGCATACAATAGCTATAGGCATATTCGTAATCTTTCGCCCTCTCCTTTTCCATCCCTCGCGATTTGCTTCAAACAAAAGGAAAATCCCCCGAAAGCGGGGGATGGGCTTCACTCGATTTCCATGATTTTAAATTGGATCGTTCCACTCGGTGTGGAAACGTTGATTACCTCTCCAACTTTCTTCCCGATCAGTTCCGAACCGATGGGGGATTCATTAGAAATCTTAAATGAAGAAGGATCGGACTCGGCACTACCGACAATGGTATAAGTTTCCTTGTCCCCGTCTGGAACTTCTTGAATGGTTACTTTCGATCCCACACTCACCACACCCGTATTTTGGGTAGACCCGATAATCTTTGCGTTCCGAATCATGTTTTCCAATGTGATAATGCGGGATTCGATAAAGGCTTGTTCCTCTTTCGCCGCATCGTATTCAGAGTTCTCGCTGAGATCCCCCTGCGCAATCGCTTCTTTTAAGCGTTGCGCAACTTCGTGGCGTTTGTGTGTTTTTAGATGTTCAAGTTCTTGTTTTACTTTTTCCAGACCTTCTTCAGTTAATAAAACCTCTTTTTTATTTTGAGACATCAAACGTTTCCTCCTTAATCACATAAGCTTGCAAATGTGATAGATCCCCGTCAAATGCATATGCCAAACCAGCCAGTATTATGAATACTTCTAGTCACTTTACGCAGATCAAAAGACTTTTATGTGGAAAACGATTTCACACCCACCTACTGGAGTTGCGTCAGCATCCTCACTAAAAGCCCAAGCTGGACAATATATTAGCACATTTATATCAATACTCCAAGTGATCCCTTAAAGTTTTTTCATCCGGTAACAACATGCGGCGGGGTTTCACCTTGGAAATACGCGGTTAGATTCCGCACTGCCAAGTCTGCCATCGCCAAGCGGGTCTCAAACGTGGCACTGCCGAGATGAGGCGCCAACACCACTTGTTCCATTTGACGCAATGCTTCGGGCACATGGGGTTCATCTTCATACACGTCCAGTGCCGCTCCGGCAATTCTACCTTCCTTCAGGGCCACAATCAAGGCCTGCTCATCCACAATCGGGCCACGAGCCGTATTGACCAAGTAAGCGGTTGATTTCATTTTGCTCAGTTCGGCTGCGCCAATGAGGTGATGGGTCTCCGGAGTATAGGGACAATGGATGGTGACATAATCCACCTCGCTTAAGCATTGCTCGAGATTGGCGAAGGTGACCCCCAATGAAGCTTCCTGTTCGAGGGGCAATCTCGTCCTTGAACAATACACCACCCTCATCCGGAATCCTTTGGCCCGCTCTGCCACCGCTTTTCCGATGCGCCCCATGCCAATGATACCCAAGGATTTGCCTGACACTTCCCTGCCCAGCATAAACAGGGGTTCCCAGCCAGCCCAACGCCCTTGTCGCACGAAGCGATCCCCTTCGCTCACTCTTCGTGAAACATCCAAGAGCAAGGCCCAAGTCAGGTCCGCGGTGGCTTCTGTCAAAACACCCGGTGTGTTGGTCACGATGATTTGTCGTTCATTGGCATAAGCCACATCGATATGGTTATATCCTACCCCATAGTTGCTGATGATGCGAAGGCCGGGGCAAGCGCGAAGCAACTCCCTGTCTATCGTATCCGTCACGTTGCAGAGCAAGGCCTCGCTTGTTTGCAGCTCTTTAATCAACGCTGATGTTGTCCACCCCGCTGGCAACAACACCACATCAGCCAGTTCGGCCAATCGGGCCAAAGGTTCTTTCCCTATGTCCCTGGTCACTACAACACGCGGTCTCAAGCCATTCTTCCTCCTCAACCTTACCTATTCATCACATACATAAGTATTTTTGGCAATTATGATAATATTCGACTAACAGTACTATATTCCCTGCTTAAAATCATATATAATCATCAATTATTACACATTTTTCTGATGCACATGATCGCCGGATTCACCCGTGCGTTCGCTTTTTTATTACCCGGTAATGTTATAATAATAACAAATATGGCAGTGGTGGCAAGAGGGGAATGCCTCTTTACCCTGCTCGTAATTCATCAAATTTAAAATCCATAAGGAGTGTTGTCGTTGCAACCGATTCATGTTGGACTGATTGGTTTTGGCTTTTCGGGCTCTACTTTCCACGCACCCATCATCACGCAGGTTCCCGGACTCAAGCTAACCAAAGTCGTTTCTTCCAATCCGGACAAAGTGAAACATCAACTCCCTGAAGCGGAGGTGGTATCCGAACTTGAGCAACTGTGGAGCGATCCCACGATTGAACTGGTCGTGATTACCACTCCCAACGAAACCCATTTCCCTTACGCCAAGCGGGCCTTGCTGAGCGGAAAGCATGTGGTGGTGGAAAAGCCCTTTGTTATTGATGTGGCCGAAGCCGATGAATTGATCGCACTTGCCGAAAAGCAGAACCGCATACTCAGCGTTTACCACAATCGCCGTTTCGACAGCGATTTTCTCACTGTCAAGCAAGCCATCAAGCAAGGGCTGCTGGGTGACATTTATACATATGAAGCGCACTATGACCGATACCGCCCGGAAGTTCGCAATCGTTGGCGCGAGCAAGACGTGCCGGGAGCAGGCCTCTTGTATGATTTAGGACCGCATCTGATCGATCAGGCGCTCCAATTGTTTGGCATGCCGCAAACGGTATACGCCGATCTGTTGATCCAACGTCCGCAAGCCCAAGTGAACGATTACTTCCACCTCATTCTCGGATACGAAAGCGGCTTGCGCGCGATCCTGCACGGAAGTTGCCTGGTCAAATCAGCGGGTCCGCGTTATCAAGTGCATGGGGGTCTCGGCTCTTTGATCAAGCATGGCATGGACCCGCAAGAAGACATGTTGAAACTGGGGATGAAACCGGGCGATCCCGGTTGGGGCCAAGAAGATGCCCACTTCCAAGCTTCCATCGACACAACGGTGCAAGGGGTGGAAATCCAAGGAACGATCCCCACATTGACCGGTTCTTATGAAACCTATTATCAACAATTGGCCCAAGCCATTCGCGGTCTTGCCGCCATTCCCGTTCCCGCTCAAGAAGCACGGATGGTCATGCAGATCATCTCCGCCGCTCTGCAAAGCGCCAATAAAGGCACTGTCATCAAAATATAAAAAGGTTCTTTTATATTATAAAATACTCACTCTCTTGATACGTGATCCGATCCCAAATCGGATCGCGTTTTTTGTTCCTTTTTAAGAATCCCTTCATCCTTCTTCAACAATCAGCAGGTAGAATGTGAGCACATACTTTGATGGAAAAAATGAAAGGAGAAAAACATGGCACAAACAAACCCGCTCGCTCCCTTATTGATCAGGATCGGCCTTGGCAGCATCCTCTTTTTCCACGGCTTACAGAAGCTCTTATACATCAGTCGGACCATTGAATTTTTCCAACTCATTGAGTTGCCCGCGCCGCCCATTGCCGCCTATGTCATCGCCACGGCCGAAATCTTGTGCGGCATCGCGTTTTTTCTGGGAATTCACATACGCTTGGCGAGCCTTTGCACGATTTTGTTAATGTGCGGCACGATCATCACAGTAAAAGGGACTAAAGGCTTTATCAACGGTTACGAATTTGATGTCCTGATCATGCTGAATGCCATTTCCCTCATCTTTTTAGGTCCTGGGGAACACAGCATTTCCCATATTTCGAATCAGCCGTACGGAAACACGTGAATGGCATAGGAGTGGTTTTTGACTTTGATCCCCGTTGGCTGAAACCGTGCCTACCCCACCATCCATTCGCGTCCTTTTCCTCCCTACCATCACAATCGTCGTATGACGATTTTTTTATTTCCATTATAATATAAGGTGAACTTTCACGTAGAGAGAGGCGACGCGATGGATACGCTCACCCATGGGTTATTTGGCTATACCATGTATCAATGCGCAAAAAAAGAGGGCGCTTCTCCCGATAGCAAACGTGCCCTGTTGTTTATGTCCTTGGTCAGCAATCAAATTCCCGACATCGATGTGATAGCCCGCCTAACGGAAACGGGGCGCATCATGGACCAGATGTGGCACCGGGGGTTAACCCACTCCATCTTGTTCATTCCCATCTGGGCCACGCTCATTTATGCCTGTTGTCGGCTGTTTTTCAATGTGAAAGAAAAACGTCTCTTATATCTGGCTTTATTCGGTGTTGCCCTGCACGACTTTATTGATTGCTTTAATGCTTGGGGCACTGGCTTGTTTGAACCCTTCTCCTCCGCCCGCATTACCTTGGGCACCATTCCCATTGTCGATCTCGTCTTCTGGGTGCTCTTTCTGGTCGGCTTCATCTTGGCCTTCGTTAAGAAGAATTGGCCCAAAGAGCGGATTTACCGCTTGGTCGCGCTGGGAATGCTTCTTCATTTGAGCTTGCAAACGGCACAGGGCCTTTATGTGGAACACCGGGCGGAAGCCCGCTATGACCGTGTCGAATTGGCCGCCAGCTTCGTTCCTTGGCATTTTCAGGTGATCGGCAAAAAAGGGAGCCAAGTTGAATTGTCAGAGGCAACGGCCTGGTCAAGCGGCAAGCCGACCGTGACGCTGGCTTCCCGTGAAGAAACGGATTTGCGCCCGTTATTCGCGCAAAACCCCAAAGCAAAGGTATTGTACGAATGGTCACCGTTTGTGGTCATCGTCAATGATGAAGGGCGGCTGGGCATCTTTGACCCGCGTTTTTATCGAAATGGGGAATCTTTTGTCAGTGAATACATCGAGAAATGATCAACAAGGTGGGACGACGCATTGTCCAATTTATCCGGCATTCTCATTTTTTATCTGCTAGATACCATCATTTCACGAAAGGAAGAATCCGTTCATGACCCATCTCGTTTCTCTTGATTGGTTGCATCAACACCTCCATGATCCCCGAGTGATCATCGTGGATTGCCGCTTTCAACTCGGACAGCCTGATGCCGGACGAAACGCTTACCGGCAAGATCATATTCCGGGCGCGTTTTATCTTGATCTCGAGCAAGACTTATCCGGCCCCCTCTCCACCCACGGAGGGCGCCATCCCCTGCCCGTACCCGAATTGTTCGCCAAAACGGTCGGCGCCATCGGAATCGATGATAGCGTCACGGTGGTGGCTTACGATAATCAAGGAGGAGCCATGGCCGGACGCCTGTGGTGGTTGCTCACCTATTTGGGCCATCCTCAAGCGCGGGTCTTGAACGGCTCCTATTCATTATGGAAAAAGCAAGGATATCCCATCTCCGCCGAGCTCCCCTCGGCCCAACCGCGCCTGTTCCAACCCCGTGTGCAACCGCAGCTGGTAGCCACCATGGAAGAGGTGAAAGCCAAGTTGCAAGACCCCGAGACGGTCATCATCGACTCGCGCGAAGGTGTGCGATATCGCGGGGAAAAGGAACCCATTGATCCGGTGGCGGGACATATCCCAGGCGCAAAACATTACTTCTTTAAAGAAGCCTTTGCGGAAGAGGGGCAACTAAAGCAAAGCAAAGCCTTGGAAGAGCACTTCGCCAACATACCCAAGGATAAGGAAGTGATCGTCTACTGCGGTTCCGGCGTGACGGCAACCCCCAATATCCTCGCATTGCGCGAAGCCGGTTACCATCGGGTCAAATTATACGCCGGCAGTTGGAGCGACTGGATATCCTATCCGGACAATCCCATTGCCACTGGAGAGGCATGGTGATGAAGTAAGGGATTCGCCGAAGGCGAATCCCTTGTCTTAAGTTTACCCATAAAATTTCTTCAGCCAGTTGAGCGCATTTTTCTTAAACGGATATCGAAAAGGTATGTCAAACTGGGTTGTTTGCTTCACAATCGCTTTCTTGTGGCTAAAGCAATCAAAGCTGTATTTTCCGTGGTAATGACCCAATCCACTCGTTCCCACTCCACCAAAAGGCAAGTGGGGGTTGCCGAGATGAATGATCGTATCATTGATGCATCCGCCGCCAAACGGCAACGCCTGGATGACTTTTTCCTGTTTCTTCTCATCCTCGGAGAAGAAATATAACGCCAAAGGCTTATCCTGTTTGCGGATCGTCGCGAGCGCATCATCCAGCTCTGCAAAAGTAAACACAGGAAGGATGGGTCCAAAGATCTCTTCTTGCATCACCGGCGCTTCCCAGCTCACCCCCGTCAACACCGTCGGTTCAATCACACAGTGTTCAGGGTCCGCTTTCCCGCCGATGGCGATTTCCCCATCTTGCAAAAACTTTTCCAACCGGGCAAAATGGCGCTCATTCACAATATGGCCATAGTTCTCACTAATCAGCGGATTATCTCCGTAGAACCGTTCAATCTCATGCTTCAACTGCGCAAGCAACGCTTCTTTGCGTTCTTCATGGACCAAGACATAATCCGGCGCCACGCAGGTTTGACCCGCGTTCATCCATTTGCCCCAACTGATTCTGCGCGCGGCCAGTTCCATGTTGGCATCCTTCTCGATAATGGCCGGGCTTTTGCCTCCCAGCTCGAGCGTCACCGGAGTCAACGTCTTGGCCGCCTTCTCCATGATGATCTTCCCCACTTGCACACTTCCCGTAAAGAAAATGTGGTCAAAGGGCAGCTCCAATAACGCTTGGCTTGTCTTCACATCCCCTTCGATTACCGCCACATATTCGTCCTCAAAAATCCCCTTGATCATTTGTACAATCACCCGGGAAGTGTGCGGCGCCCATTCCGACGGCTTAAGCACGGCGCAATTCCCGGCCGCAATCGCTCCGACCAAAGGCATCAGCGCGAGATTGCAAGGATAATTCCAAGGAGATATGATCAGGGTGACGCCATAAGGTTCAGGATACACATAACTTTTCGACCCCAACAACACTTGGGGGGTAGCCACTTTTTTGGGTTTGGCCCAAGCCTTCAAATGTTTGCTGACATATTTGATTTCATCCAAAAGCGGGCCAATTTCCGTCAAATACGCTTCAAACTCCGACCGATGCAAATCTTTTTTCAACGCTGTGGAAATGTCAGGTTCATATCGTTTAATGGCATGTTGCAATTTGAGTAAGCTTTCCAAGCGAAAGGATACCTCTTTGGTTTTCCCCGTTAGATAAAAACTCCTCTGCTTCTCAAAAATCGCTTGAACTTCCATTCGCTCTCCTTGCCTCCACTCAAGTGATGTCAGCTCCAGTATAAAAAATGAATGAAACTTTCTCAATGAACCAATTCATTACAAAAAAGACCGCACCCCAAACCGTTTGTTCCACTGTTCAGCCAATCGTCGACGGTATGCGGGACTCAACTGCCCCACCGCCCCATTATAAATCAACTTCAAATACGCCTCACTTGGTTTAATCTCTTCCGAAGCCTTGTTGACCACCGTATACGTCTCCGCTTCGACCAAGCTTCCCTGATGCCAAACTTTCACCCGAATGCGGCGATAATGGCCGATATCCACCCCTTCCCGCTTGTCAAGGTCAGGTAAGGCATCGGGATGCAACAGATAGAGCACCCCTTCCACCCGCTCCCCCTTTGCTGCCACAATGTCGGCTACACCACCTTGGCGATGTTCACTATACAAAGTGAACGCCAGCCGGTAATCGGGAAGGCTCGCCACGCCCAGCACCGAATAATTTCCCGCGCCCACCGTCCCTTTAAAACTGTGCTCATCCATGCATGACCCATACGCGAAATAATGGAGCATATCCATCCCTCCTCTTCCTCGTCATTGTCATTTTATGAGGAGCTTTTCATGTTCCTTACCCTTTTGCCCGGCAAACTACGCCACAAAAGAAAAAACAGGACGATGACGCCCTGTTTTAGCGTGGATGGTCGGATGGGATGGCGGCCGGTTTTGTCCCGCTTAAAAGTGGCACTTTTCGTATCGCCACCCAAGTCAGGACCGGGGCAAAACCGATCATAAGCATAAACCACCTCAATTGGCTGACATCCGTCATCTGGCTAACCCATATAATAAAAAGCAAAATGCCCGTGACGCGTCCAATGTTCAACATCAACTCGCGCATCACCACATATTCCACCCGCAATGCCGCTGACTGTTTTGTCTCACCGATGACATCAAACACCGTGGAGGTGAGGGGGGTCATATAAAACGGGTAAAACAACGCGGCCCCCACCCCCAAGACCCACATGGTCCAACTGCTGATTTGAAACACAAACGGCAAAACGGCCATTCCCATCATCAACGCACCTATCAAAATAAAGGTGTTGCGCGAACGCGGTTTCATTATTTTTCCCACCACAAAATAAGAAATCATCGACACGATGGAACCGACCGTAAAAAAACTGCCCAATGTAAATTCATCTTTGGTCGTGACATAAACCAACAGACCGATAAGAAAAGCGAACACCCCTTCACGCAATCCTTGTGCGATCATGGCATAACTGACCCAACGCCAATGCGCTTCCCGCTTTCGGATCAAAGACAATACGCGAACGAGTTGGAAATTCCCTCGGGCCGACCGCGATTTAAACAGGAAACTGACCACCACCGCAGCCAAAAAAATGACCAACGACAAGCCAAAGATAAAATGATATCCCTTCGTCTGCCCCATATATCGGATCAAGAGTCCGGAAATGAAGGGGGCGGCGATCCCGGCCACCGAGGTGAACAATCCATTCGCTCCATTAAATATGTCGCGGGTGTTTCGTTCGGTGATTTCAAAATACAATACGTTATAGGCCAACCAAAAAAACCCTGCTCCCAGCCCCAATACAACACCAAGCAAGTAGACATAGGTGACCGCATTTTTGCCAAGAAGCCACACCGCCAAATAAAACAGGGACAAAATGGCCACCCCCAACCGGATGGACACGACGCGATCGACGCGTTTGACCATCCATCCGGCCAAGATGAATGTCAATGCCGCCGCAACAAAATGGATGAGATTAAACCAACTAATCATCGTCCAATCTTTTTTGATCTTCCACAGAAACACGTTGACAAACATGCCCGACAACGAAGAGGCAACGGCAAACAAGCCGTTTTCCAACAACAATAACCATGATGATCGATCCAGTTTGCTTAATTGATTCATTCGTTCCATATGTTTGCTCACCAGTCTTAGCTTAACCAACTGACCAGTGAATATGAAAAAAGGTGCGGAAGGGTCTCCGCACCTTCGCCTGATCATTCTGGATCGCGGTCAACCGGTTCAGGCTGCATGCTCTTGAACTGAATGATGATCATGGCCAAGATAAATCCCGTCGTCAACGCGACAATATGACCAAATAACAAGGTCCAACTCAGGATCAGGTTGATCACCACAAAGACGAGGATCATCCGTCCCATGACCGGATGAATCATTCCCCGCATCGTTAAATAGAAATATACTCCCAGGAGCCCGTAAATCGCCTCATTGGCACCTGTAAAAACACCGTTCACTCCCGCCAAATAAAGCCCCCAATAACCTGCCATCCCCGTGCATAAATAGATGATTAAAAATGAGAGCTTGCCAAACAGCCACTCCAACTGCGGAGCAAACAAATACAACGAGAAACCCATCATGAGAAATTGGGCTAGATGCACATGCAAAAAAAGGGGGGACAACAAGCGCCAGTACTCGCCTTCTTGAATCCGCCAGTCGACGAACGCCCCGAACTGAATCCAAGCAGCGGGATCATTTCCTTTACCGCTTAACACATACATAAGAAAAACAACGATTTCAACCACAAAAATACTCGTCACCACAGGAAAGATCTGCGGAAAACGCCGAAACGGAATTAACGTGTGTCTGAACAAGAAGTCTCCTCCTCTAGCCTAACCAAGCAAGCAATCTCTTGTCCCATCTGCACTTTAGTCTCCTTAGCCAGCGGAATGCTCCACGTGATCTGACCGGGTTCAAAGAGGAGAATGACAGTGGAGCCGAATTCAAACCGCCCCAGCTCCGCTCCCTTGGGCAACAGCTTGGGTGAAGGATAAGTCTTATGTGCAAAGGGTTGGTTTGGTTTGGGGTTGGTTGCGATCGCTTCATCGTAGGTTACTTTAATACTGCCCACATTGGTCGCCCCCACTTTAACAAGCGCGGTCATTCCAGCCTCCCCTTCAATATAAGTCACAATCCGTTCATTCACCGCAAATAAACCTGGAACCAATTGGACGCCCACTTCATTGACCGGATACAATTCACCCGGAATGTAAGTGGAAGCCACAACCTTCCCCTCAATCGGCATATGAATGCGATGATAATCGCGCGGGCTCAGATAAATCGTGACAAATTCTCCTCCGTCAAATCGCTTGACTCCCTCTTCGTTTTCACCCAACAATTGAGCTAATGAGTAGGAGATTCCCTTGGCTTGAATCAATTTCCCAGCCTCGATCTTCCCTCCCTCTGACACTGTACCATCCACGGGGCTCACCACTTTTGCCTTCCCCGGGGCAATGGGGCGCGCCTCCGGCTGAAGTTCGCGCACAAAAAAATCCAGAAGATGCTCAAATTGATCCAGCGGTTTCCTTACTGGAGCCAGATCGATATCAAAATGACGGATATAAAAAGGGATCAAGTGACGGCTGAATGGATGGCGGGCCACTCTTCCCATCAGGCGTGAGATCCGTTTTTTGGGGATCCCGTGCCAGATCGCTTTGGATAACCTTCGTTTCATATGTACCTCCACACAGGAAAAAATCGGTAGACATATCTTCATCGCTTCCGGACACCATAATGGATAGTCAGGAGGTGATACAATGGATACCAAAAACTTTGTACCACAACAGTCCAAAACCAACTCTCAGCAAATTCGTCAGAAAAACCAACAATCCGCTCAAGCCCAACCAGCAGCCGGTGCCACGGCTGGTGGATTTGCTACTGAGTTTGCTAGCGAAACCAACGCTCAACAAGTTCGCCAGCAAAACCAACAGTCCCAGGCGAGAAAAAGCCAAAACCAACAATAAGCGAGTCTTCCTTCTGACTTGCGACTTATCCATAAATCCCATCTACCGTTACGGTAGATGGGATTTATGATTGTGTGTGACACCACCGGATATGATGAGGCGCAAGGCTTCATCCACCGACATATCCAATTCCTCCACCTGCTCCCTCTCATACCAATGCAAATCCCCAGCAAATTGGTAACTTTGCGGGAAATAGACCCCCACATACTCTTTTCCGTCTCCCGTGCGAAATGCCGGCGTCTTGACTGTCAGAAAACCCAGCTTGCGCGAACCGCCCAGATGGACGAACACCACGGTGTCAAACGATTTCTTTTCGCCGATAAACGAATGGATCGTATCTTTTAGTGTTCCGTAAAGGTCTTTGACCAGCGGAATTTTATCTAATACCGCCTCAATCATATCAAACAGCTTTTTGGTTAGCCACAATTTCGCCAAAAAACCGACCAGCAAAATCAAAATGACAACAAAAAGGAGCCCCATCCCGGGAAATGACCAAGGCAACAATTTCTCCGCCCAGGCCATGCCGATGTTATTGAGTAGCTGATATATATAATGCACCAAGTAAACAGTGAGGGCAATCGGCAAGAACACCAAAATACCATTGAGAAAATAGATGCTCATTCGCTTCATCAAGCCGCTCCGCCGCAATCACGCCACCTCATTTCTTCTTCATAAACCGCTCGTAGTAAGAAGTGATCAAATGATCAGCAATCGGCCCTGCCGCCACGGCGCCGTAACCCCCTTCAGGCACAATCACCGCCACAGCGATTTGTGGATCATCCGCGGGGGCAAAGGCGACAAACACCGAGTTTTCCACCCGGCCCCGGCCGGGAATATCTTGCTCCGATGTCCCCGTTTTGGCCGCCACATCAAACGGCAAATGGTTGAACAAGGCGGCCGCTGTCCCTCCCGGCTTCGTCACATTGACCATCCCGCGCACCACCGTTTGGTAATGTTCGGGCTTGATCGGCATGCGACTTAATACTTCCGGTTTGATTTCTTTCGTTTGGCCTGTGGTGGGATTCACCACTTTTTCGACCAATTGGGGGCGCAGTCGCGTTCCCTTGTTCCCCAACGTTTGCATATATTGCGCCAATTGCATGGCCGTATACCGCTGCGCTTGCCCAAACGAGGCGAGAGCCATGGCTCCCATTCCGGAATTGCGCTTCGCGATGATCTTGTAATCTTCCAGTCCATCCTGTTCACGCGGCAACGGGACACCTGTCTTGATCCCCAACCCAAAAGCGTGGGAAATCCGTTCAAATTCTTTCACGGCGCCCATTTTGTCTCTCCGGTACCATTTGGTGCCCAACCAAGCCATGAACGTGTTGGACGATTTTTGAATCGCTTTGACAGGGTTCAAGAGGCCATAGTTATGTTTCCCTGAATTGCGGACTGGCGGCGTCGCTTTCGCGTAGTAGAAAGCCCCGGGATCACTCCAATGGGTGGATGGGGAAATGACCCCTTTCATCATCCCCATCAGCACCGTCAGCGGCTTAAAGGTGGAACCCGACGGCAACACGGAAAAAGGATGCCGCTTGACTTCCGTCTGAGGAGACTCCGATTGGCGGGCATCATACGGCGCCTCACGAATGGTTCCATTATTGATCACAAAGCTAAGGTCCCGATAATCCTCACTTTGCACCTTTCCATTCCAAATATTCGGGTCATAGTCGGGATAACTGATCATGGACCGGATTTTCCCCGTTTTCACTTCCATGGCCACCGCATAGGCATTGCGTGCATAGGGCGCCCGGTTTTTGCCCGGTTGCGTGCGCAAATGGGCCAGATGCTGTTCAATAAATTCTTCCGCGGCCAGTTGCATATCCTGATCAAGGGTCATGATCAGGTCATTGCCCGGTTTTGGCGCCACTTCTTTTAAGACTTCAACCAGTTTCCCTTGTGAATTCACCCGCACCAAACGATAGCCGTTTTTGCCCCGCAAGTCATCTTGGTAGCTGTACTCGATGCCATCCATGCCCACTTGTTCCCAATCTAGATAGCCGCCTTCACCTGGCTGCTTCGCCAAGGCTTTATATTTCCCCATTGATGTTTTCGCGCCGGCAAAAGGACGAACGTAGCCGATCGTTTGCACAGCGATGCGGTCCGTCCGATACTGTCGCAATGGTTCGGAAAAAATGTTGACCCCCGGAAAGCGATCCGGGTTTTCCGAGATCTTGACCACCTCTTCATCCGATAAGCGGTCTTTCAGCTTTTTCGGAAAGTAAGGGGGTTGCTTTCTCACGACGGTTTTCCCTTTTGCGTCCAGACCGACATCCATCGCTTCCAACACTTCATTCAGCGGCATTTTCAATACGCCAGCCAACGCTTTGGCCGTCGCCAATTTTTTCTTTTTGTCACTATCCGGCTCAAGGTAAATCGCCGTGAATAAGGAACGGTTCTCTACCAACGCGTGACCGTTCCGATCGAAAATCTTCCCGCGTGACGCGACAATCGGCACTTGTTTGAAGTTGTTTTCCACGGCTAACTGGTTGTACTCGGCTCCAGCCCCCAGTTGAATGGAGCTGAGGCGCAAGATCAACAAAACGAACAACAGGATGACGATGAGCCACAATCCGTGCAATCGTCCAGACAGCCCTGCTGAACCTGTTTTATGTCTGCCCTGAAACATAGCACCACTCAATCCTTTACAACCATAGTGCGTTTCCACATCGTTTATAAGTGTATCATATCGCAAGGAAAAAGAGGGAGAGGATTCCTATTGAGCCATTGCGACAATTTTGTGTGATTTGCGATGACCGGGCTTGTCCCACAGTGATCGTTTCCATAAACAAGGGGAACAGCGGGGTTCCCCAATCATCAAGAGAAAGCCCCCTACTCCCATATGATCCATGGATTACCTCCAAAATTTGCGATAAAACTTTACCGCTTGGTAAGAATTCAAGACGCCAATTTGTTCCGTGCTGGATGTGCTTGCGGCTGACTGCAACAAGATATAGCGGATTTGTTCCGGATTCAGTTTCGGGTTGAGTTGGAGCAAGAGGGCAATGGTTCCGGATACATGGGGCACAGCCATGGAGGTGCCGCTCATCTCTCTTTTGGCCT
This sequence comes from Laceyella putida, assembly GCF_042665195.1. NCBI lineage: Bacteria > Bacillati > Bacillota > Bacilli > Caryophanales > Thermoactinomycetaceae > Laceyella > Laceyella putida. The sequence continues at coordinate 157,851 of NZ_JBHTBW010000021.1, read as the reverse complement.
CGTTTAGCCACGCCGAGGGAATCCGCTCCCCGGGGGCTGCGATATCAACGCCTTTTCCTATATTGCTGAAGTGAGATAAGCTTCCATCGCGCGAGACGGATGCAACCGCGATCGTTTCTGGATAGCGCGCCGGAAAGTCGATGTTTGACGCCAGTCCGCGGTTTCCTGTGGCCGCCACCATCACAATGCCCCGACGATGCGCGATCATAATGGCTTGACGCAACGATTCACTTAACTTTTCCATGCCAAAGCTCATATTGATCACTTGCATGCCGTTTTCAATACACCAATTGATTGCGCTCAACAAATCGGACAAATTGGCGCTGCCTTTGCGGTTGAATGCTTTCACCGCATAAACTTCCGTTTGCGGAGCCACTCCCATAATGCCCAAACCCGCACCATTCCCGGCGATGATCCCGGATACATGGGTACCATGGCCGTTGTAATCCTGAGGAGCAAAGTAAGGGGACAATATATTGACTCCACCCCGATAATTTTCCTTAACGGCAGGATGATCTGCGGAAATTCCCGTGTCAATGACCGCCACTTTCACCCCGCGCCCTTGGCTGACGGACCAAACTTTGGGCGCTTCTATCATCTGCACGCCCCATGGCAAGGTTTGCTCTTTGACCGACACCATGGTGCCCACATATGGTTCCGTAATGGTCAGCCGAATATCAGACTCCATATAGGCCACATCCGGCACCCATTCATTTGGGTTCGCGGGAGCCTGATATTCCCCGATAACCATGCCTAATTCAGATAAATAGCGGATCGGTTGAATACCTGAACGACGCAAATTATTCATGCACCGTTCCAACTGGATACCTTCACGCAAATAATAGATCTTACGTATCCGCTTCTTTTTTGAATCTTGGTTGTTAGGGGAAGGGAGCCTCCAATCAGAATCAGTCATGATCTCACACTCCCATCTGCACTAATTGCCCAAACCTTGAATATATTCTTACTAAAAGCAAAGCGGGTGTTAAGAATGGGCAAGCGAAATTCACCTAAACCGGACTCGTCACTGCAACTTTCACTCAGCTCCGACTCATCGACGGATTATTGGTCGAAAATTCAAAAATGGACCAATCAACTTTCCAAAACGACGAATCATCTCGATGACCTCATTCATGCCATGCAATCGCTTAACCTGGCCGCCAAAGACAAGGATGCGTTGAAAGAGATCATCTCTTCCCTGGCAAAAATGAATAAGGCTCCAACACAGAAAAAGTCAAATGCAACTGAATCTCAGGCCAAAAAGGAACCCAGTCTGACGGGTGACGTTTTTTATGATGTGTTCAACTCACCCGCCATGCGCGACATTGTACAAACGGTCATGAAAAAGAAAAAACGGCATTGGTGATTTCAATTTCTCTCGTCTCTTTTTATCTTCGCTTCTGCTTTGTCAGGATCTCGTTCACTTGAGTGGGAACCGACAAATGCAACTGGCTTAATATCTCCTGCATGCCTTCAGGCGACATGATCTGCTTCATCAAACCCATCATGGCTTCTTGAGATATGGGTGGGCGAACGATTTGGCTTATATATTCAATAAAGCCGGGGACTCCTTGCTGTTGATATCGCTCCATTGCTTTGAACATGATTTGCTTCAACTTCTTTTCATCCATGATTGGCTTACCTGCAAGTTGATTCATCCAATCGGCAAAACCTTTCAGCGCTTGCGGATCTTGTTTCATATGCTCCCCCCCAACCAACCGCTCGCGTTTATCTTAGTAGTATGAAAATCGCCTGCGTCTTTGCACGATATTCACCCATGGGCAACAAAAAAAGGCAGAAGCCCGTACGCTTCTGCCTTGCGTCATTTAATTTTCGCAACAGGATGCGCCCTTGGTCGGGTCAATCTTGCTGCACCCGGACATTTGGAAATCGACATCGCGCCCCACCTCGGACACCCGTTGCCAATATTCCCCAACATACGCGAGCGGTTGGGCCACCCGTTGTTCATCCGCGATGAAGTAAGTCGTTTCCTTCCCTGTCGCCTCATCCATAAAGGTGACATATAAGACATCATAATAGCATGGTGCACCTTCGTCTTCGACAATATCAAAGCCCGCTTCGTGACTGATGAGCAATTCTTCATAAGACAAGGTTTCCGTTCCCCGGTCCCCTTCGATCGAATGATAGGCGAACTCGCAACGATCCGCTTCTTCATCAAAAGAAGCTTGGCGAAGGTGACCATACACATAAATCGACCCACTGCCCAAGTCAATCGTCCCAAACAAACTTTGAGGATGTTCCGCCAGATAATCACCCACTTTGCGGGTTATGTCGCGGGCAAACATCTCTCTGGCCGCTTCTTGAAAATTAAACAACATCCCATGAGTAAATGATTTCATCATAATTAGCTCCTTTAATCAACCGTGCGCGTCGCCATCTATTATATCTAAGAGAAAAATCGGTTTTCAAGAAGCGGTTCCTTTTCGTTTTCTTTCCAATTCCCGCAATTCCACCCGTCTGATCTTCCCGCTTGTCGTCTTCGGCAAAGCGGTGACAAATTCAATTTCCCGCGGATACTTATACGGAGCGGTCAACGCCTTCACATGTGCCTGCAACTCAGGGATGAGTTCCGGTTTCGGCGGGCTCTCTTTCAAGACGACAAAGGCTTTCACAATCGCTCCGCGGATCGGGTCTGGGCTGGCCACCACCGCACACTCTTGCACAGCGGGGTGTTTGACCAAGGCATCCTCCACTTCGAATGGGCCAATGGTGTATCCTGAACTGATGATGATATCATCGGCCCGGCCTTCAAACCAAAAGTAGCCATCTTCATCCACTCTTGCGCGATCTCCCGTCAGATACCACTCCCCGCAAAACGCCGCTTGCGTGCGCTCGGGATCTTGGTAGTATCCTTTGAACAAAGCGGGGGAAGAACGGTGGACGCCAATATGCCCCACTTCCCCTTGTGGAACTTCCTTCCCCTCATCGTCCACAATGGCGATGCGGTTTCCCGGAGTCGGTTTGCCCATGGAACCCAGTTTCACCGGCATCCCTTTTAATGTGGCAATCAAGAGGGTGTTCTCGGTCTGCCCATAACCATCTCGCACCTGCACCTGAAAGGCGTCCAGAAACGTGTCAATCACTTCCCGATTCAGCGGTTCACCCGCACTGACCGCACTGCGCAAAGAAGGGAGTTGAAACTGGGACAATGTCTCGCATTTCGCCATCAAACGATATTCCGTCGGTGTGCAGCACAGGACATTGATCTCCTGTTCTTGCAACAAGCGGAGATAAGTCTCGGGATGAAAAGAACCATGGTAGACAAACGCAGTCGCACCGGCTCCCAACGTGGAAACAAACGGACTCCATACCCATTTGGCCCAACCCGGTCCGGCTGTGGCCCACACCTTGTCCCCGTTTTGAATGTCGAGCCAGGCTTCCGTTGCCGTTTGTTGATGCGCGATCGCCCAACTGTGATGGTGAACCACCCCTTTGGGTCCCCCCGTGGTACCGGAAGTATAGGAGATGAACGCCAGATCGTCCTCTGTCGTTTCCGGCAAGGCGGCGGATGAACCTGCCCTGCATTCGGCCATCGATAACCAAGCCCCATGCGTCTTTCCGCGCACGATTCGGAGCGCCGCGCTCCCGATTTCCAGCAAGGCTTCATCCACTCGGTCCGTCAGCGATTCGTCCGCGATAACGGCTTTGACATCCGCATGCCGCAGGCGGTAAGCAATATCTCCCGCACGTAGCATCTCTGACCCCGGCAAGAGAACCAACCCCGCTTTTAAACATGCCATATAAGCAACATAAGCTTCAGGTACCCGGGGCAATAAAATCATCACCCGATCTCCTTTGTTGAGCCCCAAGGAAACCAGCCCCAACGCCAAATAATCAGACTCTTCTTTCAAGTCGGCATATGTAATCCGTTTCTCTTCCCCTGTTTCGTTCCGCCAGTGAATGGCCACCTTCCCAGTCCCAGCATGTCGATCGATATCTTGTGCGATATTATACCGTTTGGTCATCCATTTCCCCTCCCTTGGCGAGATATAGAAGTATTCTTTCAAATGAGTGACAAATCCTGTTGCAGACAAAATAAGTAGCGACCCATTTGGGTCGCTACAGGGAACCAGGTATTCAATTATTAGAAGCCAGTCGTACCGCTGATTTGTTGTTGAGCCAGAGATACCAGACGTTTGGTGATTTCTCCCCCAACAGAACCGTTAGCGCGGGAAGTAGTGTCTGCACCCAGGTTTACACCAAACTCTTGTGCAATCTCATATTTCATTTGATTGATTGCTTGAGCCGAACCCTCAACCAGCAGTTGGTTTCTGTTACGAGAACGAGTGTTTTGTTGTTGTGGCATGTCATTTCACCTCCTTGCCTTTGTTGGTCTTATAGTGTGTCGTTTTGGGCAAAAGCATTCTAGGAAATTATGGATAAAATAGATGATAATTTCCAATTCACAAGACCGGATGAATGCGAATGGCAGACGGGTTATTTCATTAACCGCATAAATCCCCTTGAATGGATCCATTTTAAAAGAGAACAAGAGCGTAGAACATAAGCGGACAACCATCGAAAGGAGGGAACGATCCATGGGCGAACAAGGCAAACAGAACGAAAATGACGTTCCAAACAAGCTATTTGTGACAGATGAAACGTTTGAAATGTATGAGATTCATCAAAGCACACCGATTACGGACATGATCTTGGAATCCTATGGCCAAGTGGGAGTTCCAAATGATCGGGAGGAAAAGGAACGCAACGATGAGACTTAAATAATTCATGGCCATTTTTCAGCTCTGTTGGCCATGCGCAATCACTTAGGTTTTCCAAAAAAATAATACAAGCCCACCACACATCCAACTTTTGGTTGGAAAAGGGTGGGCTTGTATTCAAGGATCATGCCAAACGGTGAATTGCCTGAATCGGTTAAATCAAGCTTGGAATTTTTTGCGTCTCTGCGTTAAAGGGTGCTTTGATCCATCGCTTCTTCCTCCCCATTAAACAGCCGTTTCCTAATATATTTGTGAAAAAACCATTCGCCGATTCCAATCGCCAACGCTGCATAAAAAGCAATGGTTGTATTTTCAAAACGCAGGTATGTAAGGTATGTGGCGATGATCGCGTAGGATATGCCCAGATCGCTGAGGATGGCAAGATAGTTTCCCACTTTCGGCAAAATGAAAAGATCCGTCACATAACCAACCAATGTCAAAGTGACGCTTAAAAATAAAATATCCCCCCACCGCAAATCAAAATACAAACCCAATACCAAATAAAGCAACACGGTCAACATCAAAAACTTCATGAGCAAAGGTGTTAGGTGTCTCAATGCCATCATCTCCTTTTAACATTTATTTTTACCTCGAATAACGGGGGTATACCGACAAGTAACAGTTGAAAGGACCAACGTATTTTGCCTTGTGGATTAGATTTAAGGGCGTTGCAGGAACAGGATCGAATATACCTTCCCATCCGCTGTCACGCGCATGCCCATTTCGACTCCTGGATTGATCCTTTCATAACCCTTGCTCCAGTCATTTCTCTTCCTTCCGACAACGACCCATTTCCATCCTTGCCACCGGCGTGATCACGGCTAATATGAAAACAAACAGGTTATAAAAAAATATTCCCCTTCATAAAGTGAAACTATGACCCCCATCGCATTCAGTTACAGCGAAAGGATGATCCACTTGAAAACCTCGCATGATCAACAACCCAATCCTTTTGTCAATCAAGAACGGGTGTGGTTTCCGTATGTCAGCCCGTTTGACCCTTGTCCACCGCGCCGTGTGAAAACGTATGTCGTGCCACCCAATCAATATTTGGGATTCCAACCTCCCAACTTGCCACAGTACCCCCCCAGCAAAGCGTTGATGCGCGGCACCTTATGGCCCATTCTCTTCAGTCCTTACCGCAAGAAATGCCGGATTCGCAAAGGTGATGCATGATGGAGCACAAACATCGATTCGAATTGCTTAAACAGTTGCAAGAAGTCGATTTCGTCTTGATTGAGCTCAATCTTTTTTTGGATACTCATCCTGGTGACATGAATGCATTGCAGCAATTCAATTGGTATGCCCAAGAACGTGCCAGGATCGCCGCTTCATATGAACAGCAGTACGGCCCCTTGACCAACTTCGGTCACAGTCTCAACCAATACCCTTGCGGCTGGGACGAAGGTCCTTGGCCTTGGGAAATATAGAGGTGTGAAGCGATGTGGATTTATGAAAAGAAATTGCAGTATCCCGTCAAGGTGAGCCAGTGCAACCCCACCTTGGCCAAATACCTGATCGAACAATACGGGGGCGCGGATGGAGAACTGGCCGCGGCCTTGCGCTACCTCAACCAACGCTATACCTTGCCCGACAAGGTGAAGGGCCTTCTCACCGACATCGGCACTGAAGAGTTCGCCCATCTGGAGATGATCGCGACGATGGTTTACAAGCTCACGAAAGACGCCACCCCTGACCAACTCAGGGAAGCGGGATTGGGCGAGCATTTTGCCAATCATGATGCCGCTCTCTTTTACAACAATGCGGCGGGAGTGCCCTTCACCGCCACCTACATCCAAGCCAAGGGCGACCCCATCGCCGACCTGTATGAGGACATCGCCGCCGAGGAAAAAGCAAGGGCGACATACCAATGGCTGATCGACATCTCCGATGATCCGGATATCAATGACGCCTTGGCCTTTTTGCGCGAACGGGAAGTGGTTCATGCACAGCGGTTCAGGGAAGCGGTGGAGTTGATTAAGGAGTACAACGAGCAAAAGAAGTATTTTTAGTGTTGGAAATGGAATGATAAAGGAGCGCATGGATTAGTTATCCCCATCTTTCAAGGAATGGAAAGATGGGGATTGTTTTTGTTCATGTTAAGGAGGCTCATTTGACGCCCAAAAAGGGGCGTGAATGAATCTGGGGTGAATGCGTTGAGATCCGATGATGGATATGCCTTTCACCTGACGGAATCCCAACTAGGGTAATTTGGAGGGGTAAAGGCGTAATTGATTTTTGGAGGGAAGAATGTATTATATTTTATAGAATATTTGGCTGAAGATGGTCGTCCGATACTGTAAATTAGGAACTCAATCGTGGGAAATCCGTACAGATTGAAGTGTAAACCTTTGTGGGGTTCAATAAAAGAGACCACCTTTGTTATTGAGATGGTCTTTTTTGCTCATGATTGAATTTCACCATTTTTTACCGCTTCATTCTGTTTGTTGCTTTTTTTTGAGATAATTGATATTTGGCCTATTAAGGTTATTAGGGCTAGACAACCTGCGGCAAACGGAAGTTGGGAAGGCTTGAGACTCCACACGGCTGAAGCCGTGGGATTCTTGGGTAGTTAGCGCACTCAATCCATTTCTGCTTCATGCAACTCCCAAGTTTAGGGCTGTCTCATCAGCCCGTCCCATGCAGTTCTACAACTCATGTTGCATGTACCCACATGGGCGGAACGCCTATTACCAGCGTTCTCGTTCCGTTTTACTCACTCTCATGATTTTACCCAGTGGGAGAGATTGGTTCGCCACTGGAACCCCATATCATGACGTACAGAGGAACAAAACCCACTACCAGTGGGATGAGCACCGCTCATGCGTTAGATTATACTGAAGATTGTTGCTCTTAACAATCCCATAAAGGGATTACCGAGCAACGCCGTCTTTCATCCCACGATTGAAACCGTGGGCTTTCAGCCAGCAAAAATCTGTAAGCCGGGGCGGCCCATTCGATCAATGAGCGTGCCAATAGAAAAGCTTCCTATTAAGCCGCCGATTCCCCATGCCCACAGATATGGCGTAATATTATTAATGTCTGCCGGGTTATGCAAGATTGATGCGATACATGCAATTCTCACGGAACTGAATACAATTCGACAAGAGTTGAGACAATTTTGCCGAACGGCTCCGATTGCTATAGGAAGTCTTCCTAGTTTGGCAACTTATTATTTGCCTTCAAAAATGAAGGGGCTTCGATTTTTAAACCGACCCATGACACTAATGATTCAAAACACTTCGGAAGACTTAATCCAATCATTGCAGGAAGGAAGACTTGATGCGGTATTTGTTGATTCCTTATATGTGGGAGAGGCATTGTGGAGTTGTAAATTATTCACAGAGTCTTATTATGCGGTATTTCCTTTGCACCATCGTTATCGTTCCCGAAAAAAAGTTAAGCTTGCCGAAAACTTTGTGAAGAGCCACTTATCGTCATCAAGCCCCTTGTGATACAAGAAAGCATATTATCGAACAAATGGAATCACTGGGCCACAAACCCAACATCATCAACGAGGTCGCTTTTGGCGATTTCATCCTAGGAGCGGTGGCTGCAGGAATGGGAATCACAATTATTCCTGAATTAATGGCGAAAAATATTGGTCATCTTCAGCTCTTCGCTCTCCCCATTGTTGATTTTGGAAGAAATAGATCGATTTCTATAGCTACCCGTAGTCGCAAATTTGGATTGCAATTATATCAATTCATCTCAACCGATTGTGAATCGTCATCGGTTTCAGGGTTTTCGTTTCAACATCTTCGAGAACCCGGTTCATGAGTATCCGGGCTGTCTCGGAAGCAGGCATCCAAGCATACAAACGCAAGGGCATACGATTCCCGAAATCGCCGCCATGTCAAGCTGCTTGAAAATGCTGGCGAATGCATCGAACGAAACCAAATGCAGGTCTATACCCCCGCATAGGCCATAAAGCCGCCATCAACTGGAATCGTTATTCCTGTTACAAAGCCTGACATGTTTTCATCAACCAACCACAACAACGTTCCCAGAAGGTCATCAGGAGTACCGAATCGTCGCATCGGGGTTTGGGACAGGATTTTAATCGCCCTTTCCGTTAAAGAACCATCTTCGTTCCTCAAAAGTCTCCTGTTTTGTTCTGTTAGGAAAAATCCCGGTGCAATCGCATTGACTCTAATTCCCACATCTGCCAGATGTACGGCCAACCATTGCGTGAAATTATCTATTCCTGCTTTGGCTGCACTATACGCTGGAACCTTTGTCATGGGGGTAGGCGCGCTCATGGATGACATATTGATGACAACCGCGCCTTTTCTATTGATCATTTTCTTGGTGAAAATTTGGGTGGGGATCAGTGTTCCCAGTATGTTTAAGTTGAACACAAAGCCAAATCCTTCTGTACTTAAATCAAAAAACGTTTTCACTTCTTTATTCTCAAGATCCTCGATCTTTAACGTTTCATTCGTTGTTGTTCCTTCAGGATGGTTCCCGCCCGCACCGTTGATCAAAATATCACAGGCACCGAACTTGCCATAGACGATTTCTTCCGCCCTCCTCACACTTTCGGCATCCAGCACGTTGCAGGCGACGGCAATGGCCTCACCGCCTGATTGCCTTATTTCTTCCACCACGATTTCTCCTTTTTCCGCATTTCTGTTCAGAATCGCCACCTTCACTCCTTGTCTGCCGAGCTCATTCGCCATGGCACTGCACAAAACTCCGCTTCCACCGGTAATGACCGCCACTTTCCCTTTTACGTTTTCATTCATTACCAGCATGGTTTGCCTCCCGCTTCGCCCTTTCCAAGGCATCCCAGATCCCCCATAAATACATGATTCCAAGAGCCCTGTCGTAAAGTCCATAGCCGGGCCTGCACTTCTCACCCCAAATATGCCTACCATGGTCCGGTCTTGCGTATCCGGAAAATCCATTCTCATGGTAAGCTTTGACAATATCAACGATATCGACGGAACCGTCGGAAGTTCGATGGGATGTTTCAATAAAATCGCCATTTTCATAGATTCTCACATTTCGAATATGGGCAAAAGGAATTCTGTCCGCGAATTCCCTTACCATTTCCGCTACATTGTTGTCAGGATTCGCACCCAGGGAACCGCTGCAAAGGGTTACCCCATTGTACGGATTATCAACAAGTTTCAGAAATCTGCTGATATTCTCCCTGTTTGTTATAATTCTTGGGAGGCCAAACACAGGCCAAGGCGGATCATCCGGATGGATGGCCATTTTTATATCGTTTTCTTCCGCTACGGGAATAATTTGCTCCAAGAAGTATTTCAAGTTATTCCATAAATCTTCTTCCGACACATCTTTATAAGCTTCAAAAAGATTGGAAAGGTGCTTTAATCTGTCAGGCTCCCATCCCGGCATGGTAAGCTCCGGATTTTTTGTTAAGTTGCGCACCAACTCCAGAGGTTCTATCTTGTCTATCTTCTCTTTTTCATAAAAAAGCGCGGTTGATCCATCCTCCAATTCCTTGCATAAATCGGTTCTGATCCAATCAAAAACAGGCATGAAGTTGTAGCAAATGACTTTGACGCCGACCTGGGCCAACTTCTCGATGGTTCTTTTATAATTTTCAATATATATCTCTCTGGTTGACAGCCCCAGCTTAATGTCTTCATGTACATTGACGCTCTCAACAACTTCTATGTTCAGTCCATAGTGATCAGCCATTTTTCGGGTTTCCAAAATTTGTTCCATGGGCCATTCCTCTCCCGCCGGGATATCATGAAGTGCCCATACAATACCCTCCACACCGGGAATTTGTTTGATCTGATCAAGTGTGACCGTATCGTTCCCGTGACCAAACCACCGAAATACCATTCTCATCGTTTGATTCCCCCGTTAAGTTGATTGCGCAATAATCACGAACTAGGGCGTGTTTGATAAATATGTCGGTGGCTTCAAAACCGTTTTCCCATTCGCTTCACTTGTCCTTCGGCGCTCATCGGGAAAAGGGTTTTCCGCCTCTCCAATGGTCAATTTGCTTTGCCAGACACGCCCTAATAAATGGTTCTATTTTCCCAATCGGCAAAATGGCATAGCGACCATATCCATACAAGTTGCTTGCAAGCGTATGCCCTGCCCAGTTGGAATTGTTTCCGATATTTGAAAAGTGAGGTAGTTTATTGTATTAATTATTTATAGATACGTCAATATATGATGAATAAATCGACTCCCGCATTAATATATAGTAATGAAAAACAATCGGTCCCATGAAAGGCCGGCTGTCATCTCATGTCACACTACCCGCAGGCACACAGGTACAATCATGCCCCATAAACCCGCTTAAACGCAAAAGGTTGGCTCCCCTGAGCGGACAACCAACCTTTTCCTCCGTCTATATGATTACATTAATCCCAATTTCGATTTTAATTCACGCCGTTTTCGTTTTAATTGTTTCAACTCTTCGTACAAGTCATATTGCGCCAAAAATTCATGGCGTTCTTTTGCGAGTAAGTATTCTTGCTTGACGGAAAAGAGACGCTCCTCCAGTGCTTTTAATTGTTCAACCATGGTAAGCACCTCGTTTCATCTTTTTTAATTGATAGAGTTTCAGGGGCTAATGGTTACATACCCCGACAACAAACAACTCAAACCACATTTTTTGACATCGACTCAAACAATTTTGCCTAAATGAGAGAAAAAACAGAATATAGAGCAAAAAAGTGACAAAAATCAAAACAAATCCCACTATATTCACGTTGACCCACGTCGAATCTTTGCTACAATAGTATTCTGGTACCCTAATTTCTACTTTTTTATGTGAAAGGAGTTTGTTCCTGTGTCCGTAAACCCGCAATACATGCCCTCTTTTCTGGAAGAGTTTCGCACGATGAAACTGGAGATGATGATTCGCGATCTGCACAAATTGAGCCATGAAGAACTGATTCGTATCAAAAAGGAAATCGATGAACTCCTTCATTCTGAAAAAGAGTAGGATGAATCATATGACTCAATCGACAGAAAAACTGTTAATCCAAACATACAAGCATATCAATGAGTCGCGCAATCTACTGGAACAATTAATCAATCAACTGGGACAACAACAACAATTCGTCCATCACCTTCCTGAAGACATTCAACATCTTATTCGCGTCGCCCTTGAATTATCACCGGAACAACGGAAGACATTGAGACTTTTTATCGAATCCCTCAAACACGATTAAACACCCCTACCTTCAACAGAATAAAAAGGTAGGGGTGTTTATTACGTGCCAAATCTTCTGCGGAAAATATCGCGCGACAAGACGGACGAACGGAACACCTTATACATTTTGGAGGCATCCACCGCGACAAAGAGACCGGTACCAGGAACAATTTCTTTCCCATTCATGCGGATATAATCATATCGTTGCAACAAATGCAACGTGGTGATCCAAGTTTCATTTTCGCCAAGTGCATCGCCAAACAAGTTGACCAGTTGATTGACATGGATGGAATAAGTTCTCTTACGCTGACGCAAATCCGGATCCAATTGCGGATAAATCAACAACCCCCATAAAATAACGAGGGCAGCTCGTTTCGTCGGTTCCCATGAGCGATGAGGGTACATCCGCGCCTGTTCGTTTGGTACGGTTCGTGAGGTCAAATAAGCACTCATTTCATTCACTGACAACGGTTTCAAAGCGAACCTCCCCTTTCAACAATGAACATAGCCAAATAAACCCAATTTTTGTACCTAATATGGGTTATGGTCAAAAGTCCACGATTTCATACCTTATCATCAGAAAATGATTCTGTAATATAATTTCATGTATAATCACTTAAATTTTCCTATAAAATGATATAGTTGCCCTCTTATTTCTCTGTAAAAGCCCCGAGCAGAAAAAGTTTTTGACTGGGGTAGTGGAAAAGATTATGTCTTTTCTGTTATATTTATAAGTAAAGATTTTGACGAGAATTATCGATGAAGGGGGTCGGACCCAGTGATCTTTGATACAAAAAAAGGCAAATATACCGATGAGGAGAACCAAATCATCATTGAGGCAATGAATCAAGGATTAAAAGAAGGAAAAAGGGAACGGGAAATCTTAAAAGAATTATCGCAACAATTGAAGCGCGGCTATGCTGGCATCATGTCTCATGTTCGGAAGTTGAGATCAGAATATCCCGACCGTTTCAATTCTTATGAAGATTCCGTCGAAGGGAGCCGCTTAAACAGTTGGAGTGAAGAAGAAGAGGACATCGTTATCGCCACCGTCAACCAATTTCTTGAAGAAGGAAAACCCTTGTCTCAAGCGATTTCTGAACTGGAAGGCAAACTCTCCCGCACCCAAGGCGCCATCTATCAACGGATCTATACGCTAAGACGGAAACATCCCGACAAGTTCACTCACCTCCCGGAAAGACGACCGCGTCGCCGCCGGAAAATGCAGGATTGGGAAGCGCAACACTCCCCGATTCCATCTCTCGATGAATACAGCGCACGGAACCAAATCGGCTTTAACCATTTCACGGCAACGGCGGAACAACAATTGGCCAGCGCCATTGACCACCTACATACATACAATAAGTCCATGTTTACACCCATCTCGTTTAATAACAGTGAATCGTCAGGTCCCATGTCCAATGAGGAGGAAATGGTGGTCAAAGCCTTTATGGAGCGTTATGGCCGCCTCAATCCCGAATCGCGTGACAAATTAATTCAGCTCATGCGTACATATGGCAGTACCCGCGTCTCCATTGCCATTTTCACTCTCGCCGATGACAAGACCTTTCCATCTTATATTCTTGAATTCTTGGAACGAAGATTACATAATCATAAGTTTTTGTGAAATGCTTAACGATCTAAAACGAAAAAAAGCACGAACCGGGGGCGGTCCGTGCTCTTTTAAATCGGTTCCTTCAACCTGACAGGAATACTCGCATTGATAATCGTCGTTCTTTCTTTCGCTTGTGGAATCACTTCCACATGACCCACCACGTCATAACCAAACTCATCACACAATTCAATTAGACGCGTACGAAACATCTTGATTTTTTTCTCATCGATATCTGAACGTTGAAAGCTTAATACCAATGACAAACGGTCATCGGCTGTCACGGCTGTCGGTTCTTCTTTGTCGCGACCGAACATGTTTAAAAAAGCCACAATGTTCACCCCTGTAGCCTACTCAAGCGATACTGAATAGACGTTTGATTTTTGCGATCAGATTGGTTTCCTCTAATTCCAAAAATGGCACATCTTCACCGGCAATTCTGCGTGCAATGTTGGAAAACGCTTTGCCCGCCATTGATTTGGCGTCTAAGATCACGGGTTCTCCTGTGTTGGATGAACGGATGATCCGTTTATCTTCCGGTACCACTCCCAGCAGGTTGATGGCTAAATGGCTTTGCACACGTTCTACGCTCAGCATATCTCCATCGCGTACCATGCCAGGCTGAACCCGGTTGACCACCAAATCAATATGTTTGACATTTGCCGCTTCCAATAATCCGATAACTCGGTCTGAATCACGTACAGACGGGATCTCGGGGTTCACAACGAGGATGGCTCGATCAGCAGGGGCTATGGCATTGCGAAAACCACCTTCAATACCGGCTGGAGAGTCGATGAGGATGTAATCGAATTCCTTTCTCAGTTCATCTACGACCGCCGTAATCTGATTAGGTGAGACTTCCTCTTTATAGCGTGTCTGGGCGGCCGGCAATAGGGCCAGCTCCGAAAATTCTTTATGACGGACCAACGATTGACGCAACTGGCTCACACCCTCGATGACATCAACCAGGTCATAAACAATCCGATTCTCCAGCCCCAACATCAAATCCAATTTACGGAGTCCAATATCGGTATCCACAAGGCACACTTTGTAGCCAAGCTGGGCCAGTCCCAAACCAAGTGAAGCGACGGTGGTCGATTTCCCTACTCCGCCTTTTCCGCTTGTCACAGTGATTGCCATTGACCTGTGGTTCATTCCGCTTATACCCCTTTCTTAACCCTCTTATGTATCTAAAGCCACTCGATTTTTCACATCGGCTATTTCCCGTATTTTTTCTACAAGATTCACCATTATTGTAGCAAAACCGCAACAATAAAAAAAGTAAGAAATCGGCGCCATACCATTTATGCCCAACTCGCCGATTCCTTACCAGTAACAACGTTGAAAATAACTTGGTTCTCAGTGGGAACGCATATACGCTTCCAATTCACTCGACAAAAGGCGCCAAACGATAAGAACGGCCGTCATATCGTCAACATAACCCACAACGGGCAGCACATCCACCATCACATCGGCCGGAACGATGAAATACAGAAGCGCTGCCCCAATCAGTCCTTTTTTATAAACTTTTACTTCCGGATCCCGAAAATATTGGTACATCACTTTCAGTTTATGAATAATGGTGTCAATGCCACCGACCCGTTCCACTTTATGATTGAACTCACCAATAATCGTTTGCGTGCCTTCCTTGGTCAGGGCACGCCGTTTTAACTCCATCAGCTTCCTCCATATGCGTCGTCGATCTGGATGATTGGCCAACGAAGACCCTCCTTGAAGATGATGCACCTTAATAAAACCGCTTGTGACAATGCGAACAACTGGAGGCTTCACTTTCCACCTGATGAGCGCAAAACGGACATAAGTAAAGAACAGCGACCTGGGTCCCGCCGGTGTTGATCGAATCCGGCATTTCCCGCGCTTCCTCCGGCTGCGGAAGCGCTTCGACACCGCCTTGTTCGGCATTCGCTTGCTCCACCAGCGTCGGGGTAATCTCTTCCACTTGCAACGGGACTTGATCCGATTGCTTCAATACTTCCAATTCCTGCTGCAATGCATTCAGTTGCCCATACTGGTCTTGAACCGCTTTTAACAATTGGCCGACCTCTTCCGTCTCAGCCAGCTTCTGCTCTTTCTCCCAGGTTTGGTAGACTTCCCTCCCCAGTTTCGTGATGAGTCGTTCGATGTCATCTTTTTTCCCTTTTATCCGTAACGTTAAGCGACTGATTTCCAGCATTCGCTGGGACTTTTGTCCGGCCGTTTCTACTCCTTTTTCCAGCTTTTGCTTCAAATCTTGTAAAAAACTCATCCCATCGCTCCTTAAGTAAACCTTGCTGGTATTAATATTAACCAGTTATTCCCGCTTGCACAAGAATCAAATGGTAGAGACTTATTGAAAATCAATATAGAAAAAACAAGAACGAATCCCTTTCCCCTGGGAACGAGCCAGTGAAAAAAGTTCCGCCCTTCCTTTTCCCCTTACACGCAGGTTTTTATCATGTTGAGCGATTTTCGTTCGCCTCTTTTTTCATTCATTGTTTTGTCATAACGAAAGCTCCCTTAAAGTCATCCACTTGCCATGATGACTTTAAGCAGAGCTTTTCATCTCCCGCATTTGCTCTTTTGATGGCCCCTTTAAACCGATCTTCAGCCAGAAGGCGGCCAACATTAAGATAAAAGCAGTAATCAAGAAAATCCCACGTATGCCTATGATGCCGTACAACAGCCCATAGGTGGCGGGACCAAGCATATTTCCTATGCAATTGGCGCTGGTGAGATAGCCGAATACGGTGCTCTCTTTGCCAACGGGCGCGTTTTTGCGAATCAAGGCGCTGACAGAAGGCATCAATCCTCCCAGACAAAGCCCCAACATAAATCTGCAGGCCAGCAATTGCCAAACGGATTGGACAAAGAAATGGGGGATGAAAAACAGCGCCGCAACCAACAAACAGCCAAACAACACTTTCTCCGAACCGTATTTATCCCCGAGCTTCCCCAATATGGGCGCAAAGATCATGTTGGAAAAACTCGTGATGGAAATGACCAATCCTGAAAAAAAAGCGATATACCCCCCGGGAACGCCCAATTCAGTCACAAACAAAGACATTTGCGGCCCAGGGCCCAGCGTGGCAAACTGCAACAGGATGGCGACTGAAAATAAAATGACTAACGGGCGCTGATGCAGGATCATCGAGCCTTCTGACCAGAAACTCACTTTCTTCTCCTCTTTTGCCGGCACAAACTCCTCTTTTACGGCAAATAAGACGATGAAGGAAGCGGTCATCAGGCCGGCCGCCGTCAAAAAGAAGATCTCCCTAAATCCGATGACCTCAGCCAACATGCCTCCAATAAACGGTCCCATGATCGATCCCGCAACCGCTCCCGACGACAATAGCCCTAAAGCGTAGCCGACACGTTCCTTAGGGGTATTAGTTGCGACAAGCGATGTCGATGCGGGTATAAACCCCGAAATGGTGCCGTTCAAGAATCGAAGAAACAATAACTGCCAAGGCGATGTGGCAAGACCCGTCAGAAAAATGACGATGCACATGCCAAAACCCGATCGCAAGATCATGATTTTTCTTCCATATCTGTCAGCCAATCTGCCCCAGATGGGTGCCACAATAAAAGCGGACAAGAAATTGGCACCAAAGATAATGCCCGCCAAAAAATGGATATCTTCGGGGTCCGTTCCCATCTCCTTCAAGTATAACGGCAGAAACGGAATGATCATGGACATCGCGCCCAAGACCAAAAACTGGGAAAACATCAAAATGTACAAATTTCTCTTCCATTGCTCCATGCTCCATCCTCTCCTTACATCCATTGTAAATTTCGTGTATAGAAATATCAAACCAAAATATTTTTCGCCAGAAATATTAAAAAGCTGATTCAAGAGGAATCAGCCTCATGAATGACGGCTTATTTTTTTAATCAGCAGATTCGACGATCAAACTTTATGCTTTCTCATGTATAATAATACAAATGTGAATATTGACTTTCATTTTTGAATAAAAGTGAAAGCGCCAATTTATAGGCTTTATGTCCCGAATTATACAAAAATGAATAATCGGAAAGGGGCCCGATCCATGGCTGACACAAAATCGTGGAATGAAGCGGAAGCGATTCTCCATTCTCTTCAGGATGACATCATGGTTACAAACCCAGAAGGGATCATTTTGCGCGTGAGCAAGGCAACGGGCGAAATATATGGCGTCAATTCGGATGAGCTATTGGGGAAGTCGGTTTATGATTTGGAGAAGCAAGGGATTTTCACCCCATTGGTCACGCCGATTGTCGTAAAAGAAAAGAAGAAGACCACGTTTGTGCAAATGACCAGGCAAGGAAAGCGGCTGCTTGTAACCGGTATCCCGGTTTTCAACGAGAAACAGGAATTGGTTCGGGTGGTCAGTTATTCACATGATGTGACTGATCTGATGAATTTGCATGATTATATGCAGGCGATGAAAGAAGATATGGCCCGCGTCAAACAAGAACTCGATTTATTGCGGCATCAACATATGTTTGAAGAAGGAATTATCGCCAAAAGCGCGGTGATGAAAAAGGTGTTGTCCACTGCTTTGAAAGTTGCGGAAGTGGATGTCCATGTGGTGTTGCTCGGTGAATCAGGAGTGGGAAAGTCACATCTGGCTAAATTCATGCATCATAAAAGCCCACGTAAAGATGGGCCTTTTATTGAAGTGAATTGCGGGGCGATTCCAGAAAGCTTGTTTGAGGCTGAATTCTTCGGATATGAAGCGGGGGCGTTCACAGGGGCCAACCGGCAAGGAAAGCTGGGATTGGTTGAATTGGCGCAGGGAGGCACGTTATTTTTGGACGAGGTGGCGGAGTTGTCGCCATTAAATCAAGTAAAGCTATTAAAATTCATTCAAGAGAAACAATTTTACCGCATTGGCGGAACCAAACTCCGCCAAGTCGATTGTCGCATTATCGCGGCAACCAATCAGGAGCTCAAACAATTGGTGGAACAGAAACAGTTTCGCGAAGATCTGTATTTCCGCTTAAATGTCGTAACGATCCACTTGCCTCCGTTGCGTGAACGCAGGGAAGATCTATTGCCGTTGATCGAGCATCTGCTGGAACGCTTCAACAAGAAGTACCGTCGAGAGAGCAAATTGGATGGGGCCGTGTTGCAGAGCTTGATTCATCATGATTGGCCGGGCAATGTGCGTGAATTGATCAATCTGCTGGAGCAGATGGTGGTGATGTCCCCCTCTCTCCTCATCACGGTGGATTCGTTGCCACCTTCTTTGCAGCAAAGGTTGAACGCGGAATCCTCCTTGGATTTTTCCACCAGTTTGCCAGAAATGCTGGCGAATGCGGAAAAAAACATTTTGCAACAAGCGCAAGAACGTTTTAAAACAACCGTGCAAATGGCGAAAGCGCTGGGGATCAGCCAACCATCGGTGACAAGAAAATTAAAAAAGTACGGTTTGTCATAAAACGTTGGCATCATTCTTGCTTAAGAAATAAGTAAAAGCAAAAGAGGAGGATCGCAGATGGCATTTGATTGGCATCATCTACAAGCAAGATTGAATGACCGACTCGCCCCCAGCATGGCCAAGGATCACCCCAATCTTCCGGTAGTGAAAGAGGAAGGTTGTTATTACTACGGTGTCGACGGCAAAAAATATCTCGATTTCACGTCAGGGATTGCCGTGACCAATGTGGGTCATCGCCATCCCAAAGTGGTGCAGGCGATTAAAGAGGGGGCGGACCAACTGCTGCATGGCCCGTCGGGTGTGATCATGTATGAATCGTTACTTCGTTTGACCGATGAATTGGTGGGGATTTTGCCCAAGGGACTCGATTGCTTCTTTTTCGCCAACAGCGGGACCGAAGCGGTGGAAGGAGCAATAAAGCTGGCCAAGTATGCAACACGGCGCCCTTTTCTCATTTCGTTTACAGGTTGCTTTCACGGGCGTTCAATGGGGGCATTAAGCGTTACAACATCCAAGAGCAAATACCGCAAATTCTTGCAACCGCAATGGCTCTCATACCAAATTCCGTACGCCGATCCCAAGGCGTGCCCTCCGGGAGAAGACGTGGAAGCGTATTGTGTAAAGCAATTGGAGCAAGAGATGGATCGACTGTTTCAGCATCAAGTGACGCCTGAGGAAGTGGCCGCCATCATTTTAGAGCCGGTTTTGGGCGAAGGGGGATATGTCATCCCGCCAAAAGGGTGGATTCGGAAGTTGCGTGAAGTGTGTGACCGCTACGGTATGTTGCTCATCTTTGATGAGGTGCAAACGGGATTTGGCCGAACAGGGGAATGGTTTGCTTCCCAAACATTTGGCGTCACTCCCGATATCATGGCCATCGCCAAAGGAATCGCCTCAGGTCTGCCCCTTAGCGCCACCGTCGCTTCCAAAGAACTGATGAGCAAGTGGCCGCTCGGGGCGCACGGAACGACATTTGGTGGCAATCCGCTCGCCTGTTGCGCCGCATTGGCCACGCTTAAGGTGATGAAGGAAGAAAAGTTGTTGGACAATTGCCGGGATATGGGGGCCTATGCCAGAGAAAAGCTGGATTTTCTAAAAGAGAAACATGCGTTGATCGGGGACGTGCGTTCACTGGGATTGATGATCGGCATCGAAATCATCGATCCGCGCACGGGAGAACCGAGCCATGATTTATTGATGCGGTTGTTAAACAAGTGCTTGGAGAAAGGCGTGCTCTTTTATCTGTGCGGCAATCGCGGTGAAGTGATCCGCATGATCCCTCCGCTGACGATCAATAGGGAACAAATCGATGAGGGCGTCCATGTGTTGGAGGAAGCTTTACTGGAAGTGGAACATGAACTGCTGCAATTAAGCTAGGCAACCTGCGCTGGTTTCGCAAGGACCGCACGATGAAACACCAAAACAGAAACAGATTAGAGGGGGACGTGCTCATGCACTGGTTGGATATGGCAATTTTAATGCTTTACTTTCTGATCATGGTGGTGATTGGGATCATCGGATCGCGTAAAGTGGGCTCAAAAGAAGAATATGCCCTCGCCGGCAGAAATTTGGGATTGGTCATTTATTGCAGTTGCTTGGTAGCGGTCATCATCGGGGGGGCCGCCACCATCGGGACAGCCAAATTGGGTTACCAGTTTGGAATTTCCGGGGTTTGGTTGGTTGTGATGCTAGGGATAGGAATCATGTTGTTGGGACTTATTTTCGGCAATTATTTCTCTAAATTGCGAATTACGACGATCAGTGAGTTCTTGGGCCAACGTTACAATGAACAGACGCGTTTTTTTAGCGCCATCGTATCGATCATCTATACATTGATGGTAACAGTGACTCAGATCATTGGCATGGGGGCGATCATCCACGCGATTTTGGGGTGGGACATGACTTTATCGATGCTGGTTGGCGGAGGGGTCGCTTTATTCTATACGATGTTAGGCGGCATGTGGAGCGTAACCATGACGGATGTGGTCCAATTTATTGTCATGACGGTCGGTATTTTTGCTGTGATGCTGCCCCTTTCGTTAAGCCATGTCGGTGGCATGCAGGCACTGATGAACCATGTGCCGGCTACTCATTGGCAACTTTCCGCGATCGGGTTCAAACAAATTTTCCAATACTTTTTGCTATACTGTTTGGGCATGGTCGTATCACAGGATATTTTGCAACGGGTCTTTACCGCCAAAAACGCCCGCGTCTCCAAACAGGGAGCCATCTTTGCCGGCGTGTACAGCATCGCATGGGCCATCGCCTTAAGTTTAATCGGCATGTGCGCAGCGCTCCTGTTGCCACGATTGGACAATCCGCAAAACGCGTTCGCTTCCTTGGCGGACATGATCTTGCCTCCCGGATTGCTGGGCTTGGTGTTGGCGGCGGTATGCGCGGCTTTGATGTCCAATGCTTCCGGTTCCTTGTTGGCCTCCTCCACGTTGTTGATTCAGGACATCTTGAAACCAACGTGGATGAAAGATTGGGAAGAACGTAAACTCCTTTTGCTGTCAAAAGGAGTAACCTTATTGATCGGCTTGATCGCCATGGTGTTCGCCATTCGTATCCAAGATGTATTGGTGGCGTTAGACATTGCGTATGCCATCCTGTCAGGGGCCATTTTCATCCCCATCGTCTTAGGGATACTGTGGAAAGGAGTGACCGCCAAAGCCGGGTTTTATGCAGTCATTGCGGGAACCATCGTGGTGATCGGCGGTTTGATCATTGAAGGGCCCACTTCGACTAACGCCATCATGTATGGAATGGGAGCCGGTTTGTTGGTTATCGTGGGTGGTTCGTGGTTAGGAAAAGTTAAGTCATCCTCGGAAGTTCCCGTCCAAAACCGAGATTAATATAACCCAGTCTGATGAACCCGCCTCCATCTGTAGAGGTGGGGGCGGTTCATCTGTCCTCCCGATTCATTTCCATGCGCAATGCCGAAACAAAAAAACTGCCACGCGCGCGTGACAGAAAGGTTCCTCATGCTTCTTGTGATTTTGTTTTTTTGCCGAAATCAAATGATATATTTGTACGCTGTGATCTTTCAACCCGTTGCACATAGGGCAAACGTTCAATCCGATGAATGACTTGATCGGCCGTTTTGCCATCTACATATAGATAGACGTACTTTAGCCTTTTAGAAATATAATGGATATTTCCCATGCGTCCCAACGAACGAGCTGCTTTTATATCCTTCACCCACACAGCTAAGCCCAACCTTTCCACAATATCCATATGTGACAATCTCCTTTTCCAAAACCAAATGTCCGGAGGGCGCTTCCATCTCTAATAAAACGAAGACAGTTGTAACAAATTTGCCTAATCTCATGGTACCACTGTAAACACCCAGATTCAACGTCCCAACAAGTGACAACCGATGATTTGTTGCGAAAATGAGTCCCTATTCCAACTGCCCCATTCCATCTCCGTTTTGTTAAAATAGGTAAATAACCTACTGCGGAGTGAACGAACACATGATCAATCCTGTCGACCTTTTTGTTGATCACCTGTTGCGGGCCGAACCCAAGCCGTTTAAACAGTTTGAACACAAGCAATTTGCCGGCGTCTCTTTTTTCTGTATTCAAATAAGCGAAACATCTGACCAACAACAAGTCGAAACCTTTATACAAAAAGAGGCCGCCCGCTTTATTGACGGAACTGCTTGGCAAGTGGCTTTTTCATATGTGCGCCGCTCCAAATCGGGCCTGATCTATCGGTTTCAGTTGCGTGTGCCGGATGAGAAAAGTTTCTGTTGCGGAAACCAATGCCCCCATTGCATATTGTATCGAAACCGTTAAGAGCCACATCCGCCGCCACATTGCGGGCGCGCTTTTTTCACGCCGGGTTCAGGGTCATTCGCAGGCACTTTGATCGAGTCCGACACGGCCTGGGCAATCATTAAAGAGACTTCATGCAAAAGCGAATCCAACTCTTCCTCCGCTTTCAAAAAAGCGCGGATGGTGGCATGGTTTCTCATCTCTTTTTGATAGCGAAACGCCGCTTCTTTCGCTTCATGATAGTTGGGATGAAAGATGCCGAATCGTTTCGCTTCTTCATACCGATCCTTTATCTGTTGAAATTCTTTTATGATCCGTTGCGCTTCTTCATCTTCCTGTAACCGGCGTTGACACTCCAAATACCGCTTTACTTCTTCTGACTCATTTATTTTATCAGCTAGCTTGTAAGCACCAAGGAGAAGCTCTGTCATATCCAATGTTTCCATTTGTCTTTCCTCCCTCTCTTCATTTTATCTTATTGATCCCCGTTCGCATACTGAAACCCATTGCCAATTCCTATTCTTCTACCAAAAAAAGCCCCCTGTACAAATAGGGAGCGAGTTTATTCGGCGATGATTTGCACTTTATCTATTTGCTCCAATGACAGTTGGATTTGATGACCATGGCACTCCGCCTTAAGCCACCATCCCCCTGTCCGCTCCTGGATTTCCAACGGAAATATGATCTGTTGTTCACCGTTTCTCTCCACCTTGAGACGTAGTCCATGACAAATCCCTTGTTGGATAAGTTCCCGCTTCATCGGCAACCGATAGGGATGCAGTCCGCTCCACCATAACCTGGGCAGCCTCTCCATTCCACTCATTCCCGCCTCCAGCTCCGGAACATCGTCTTCAATCCGCCAATCAAGGGGGCTGTCCCGCTTAAACGATTGTGCGTCGGTGGACTTCGTGGGGACAATTGCCGTTTGTTTGCGCTCCGTCACTTCCAGGCCGGCTTCGCATAGCCAGTCAGTCACCGCGTGTTCCATCGCTTGCGGAACAAGGAGTCGGCCATCATCCAACAGGGTCGCCTGCCATTTGGACAGATAGGGCCGAATTTGTTCCCGCACCGATGGATGGGGCAAAACATATTGGAGAACCCGGTCACAGTAAACGGTAGGAGACCGTTTTTCTTCCGCCCGTATTTTTCTGGCCACCACCTCCGGCACAGGCTGCCCACTCCAAGAGGCAAGATGCCGAATCATCTCCTCTGCCGTCATGCCAACCCGCCACGCCCTTCTCAAAGACTCATCCGTGATCAGATAGAACAGCATTTGCTCTCCGCCCATAAAGTCCGCCATTTGCGCTAAAATCTTGCGTTGGGCCAATGGAAAATGGCTGGGTACGATCAGTTCCATATCAGGCTGAATATAGACCGGCATGTCCGCCGCCGCCTCGCTCTGCCAAGGCGGCAACTCGGTAAGCCGGACACAACGCTCCCCGGACTTCGTGATGCCTTCTTCCAACCAGCCGGCGCCCACCATCATGGCGATAAAGGCGTCCAATCGTTCCTCGCCTGCGCGCGCATCCTTTCCCTTTTCCTTATACCAGCATCGTTTCATGGCCTTCCACTGGGATAAAGGCATCCATTGGCGCGGTTCCACTTCCTCCAGCAGGAGAAAATCCCCTTCCACGCCGCGCATTCGCTGGGCGACTAACCCCCTGACCGCCCAATACAAGTCGGTCATCATCTCTTCCCAGTCCTGCTCCAACCATGTGTGCCACCGATGAGCGTGCACCGTGAGGGAGTGGCCGTTTTCCTCGATCAAGCCGTACCATCGGCTCAATTCAAGCAAAAATGCGACCCATGGCGGCAGCTCTTGATCCGACCAAGGCGAATGACGCAAGGCTGCTGACTCCAATCCCAGTTCCACATCCCATTTTTGCGCATCTTTTTTATGAATGTCTCCCGTTTTGGTCAGGTGCCAAGGCTCATGCTCAAGCCGCGCGAGAAAATGAAACAACGCTTGTCCCAATCCATAACCGGGTTCACTCTTGGGCAAGACTTCCCTTTCGTCGCGCCAGGAAATCGACTCATTCGCAAACAAAAAGCGGCTGAACAATTGCCTGATTTCCAAAGGGCAAAAATAGACGCGTTCATGGCGTGCGTTGCGAAATGCGTAGATCCAGCCCCGTTGCCTTAACACGATCATCGCTCTCAGCCACTCCAATCGAGAAAGGCGTCTCTCATGCGCCCAAACTTCCCCTTCCCTTTCTTTGATCACGCCTGCCCGACTGGAAAAGAGAAAAGAGAGAAACACTTGACGTTCCAATGAACTCAATTGATTCCAACTCTGTTTGAATTGTGAGGGTTGCAGCAACGCCCGGCACAGCTCATGTCGCGCCCGGCACTGATAAAACGAGCCGATCCGCTCAATCACTTCATCTGGCAAGCTGTTTAAGCAGCGGATAAGTTCTGACGCCATTTCATCCATCCCCCCATTTCAGCAACTCATATTGATAACCTTGTTCAGCCAAAAAGCATTGCCTTCGCCATGCATACTCTTCTTCCACCGTATTCTCGCTCACGAGTTGATAAAAATATGCTTTGTGACCGGGAACCGAGCTCCGGAGAACGCGTCCCAGCCGTTGCGCTTCCTCCTGCCTGGAACCGTAGGTGCCTGACACCTGAATCCCCACAGAAGCGGAAGGCAAGTCCACTGCGAGATTGGCCACTTTTGACACCACCAAAACGGGGATCTCTTTCAATCGGAACTTCTGATACCAGGCTTCCCGCCGTTCTTGTGACATTTGTCCCGTGATCAGGGGAAACCCAAACCGATCGGCGATCTCCTCCAACTGCCGCAAATAATGGCCGATAATCAACATTTGCTCGCCTTGGTGAAGCTCCAGCAACTGGGCGATCGCCTTCAATTTGGCCGGATTTTCGGCCGCGATACGAACCCTTTGCTTTTTGCTGGCTTGTTGGTATGCCCGAACCGCTTTCTCTGCCATGGGCACCCGCATCTCGCGGCACACTGCTTCGCGAATCCAACCGAGATGTTCCAGTTCTTTCCATGCGCATTGGTAGACCAGGGGGCCAATCAAAGAAAAAACCTCATTCTCTTTGCCGTCTTCGCGAACCAGCGTCGCCGTTAGCCCCAATCGGCGAGCCGCGCAAAGTTCAGCAGTTAAGCGAAACACCGGGGCGGGCAACATGTGGACTTCATCATAGATCACCAACCCCCACTTTCGGCTGCACAGAGCTTGCAAATGAGGGTATGCGTCTTCTTTGGCATCGCGGTATGTCAACATTTGATAAGTTGTGATCGTAACCGGTCGGATGAGCTTCCCTTCCGCGGTATACTCTCCCACTTCCGCTTCGCTCAGCGACGTTTTGCTCAACAATTCCCGTCTCCACTGTTTGACCGAGGTGTTATTGGGAGCCAGAATGATCGTCTCCTTTTGCAAATGGGCCATGGCACCCAAACCCACCACCGTTTTGCCCGCCCCGCAAGGCAACAGGATCACGCCGCCCCTTGAATGCCGCGTCTGATTGGCAAACGCCTCCACCGCCTGCCGCTGGTAATCCCGCAAACCGGCGAAGCGCTCCTGATCCACCAGCTGGATCGCGAGAAAATCTCCCACTTCCGGCATCTCCGTTGTTTGCTTGAAAGGGGATGCCAAGGCTTCTCTGAGTTGCTGGCTGATTCTCGTGGGCACAGGCACTTTGCTGTGCTCTTTAAGCCAATCAATCCATTCTTCCGCGGTCCGTGTCGGTTCAATATGGCGGACCCGCAATGAATCAAAGGCAAATCGGTAGGTGATCAATTGTTCCGTCTCTTTGACTGGATAGGCCAAGGCCCGCAATTCCGCGCAAAGGCGGGTTACGTCCGGATGCCGTCGTTCCACAAAAATCGTTCCGTTGCTATGGATAATGAATGGACGTTGACCTGGGTTCATCTGTTTCCCTCCACTTAGCATTTAGCCTACCCGTTTCCACCAAATCCCATGTGCAGAATGAAACACGCGGGCACACTTCTATCTTCATCTGGGCTCGTGCAACATCTCATGCAGGAAAACCGTCTTATAATATATAAATTTCTCGGTATATGAGGAGGATAAAACTCATGACAACCCTCTTTCGGTACCTGTTTCTCCCCGCTCTCTTGATGTTGTTCGTCTTCGGTTGCGCTTCCCCAGACCCATCTTCAGGAGGAACGCCTATGAATAAAGAAGAGTCATTGTCATTCAAACAAGTGGAGCCAAACCAAATCCCCCAAACAGTCAGGCGGGAAACGGACCAATGGACAAGCCCGCAAGCAACGGCCAAATTCGTGTCCGACACCTATATCATCGTCGGCATTGGTGAGCGTCCGACCGGCGGTTATGAAGTGCGTGTGACCAGTGTAACCAAACAGGGACCACGGCTAATTGTCCATGCGAAAGTAATCCCCCCAAAAGAAGGCATGATGGTTACGCAAGTGATCAGCTATCCCTACGCGGTCATTCAGTTGAAGGAGAAAGCCCCCGTCAATCAGGTAGAAGTGAAAATAAGCAATTCCTAACGGTTAAGCAAAGGAGCCAACCCGAGCAAGGGTTAGCTCCTTTATGTTTATTCTATCCTCTTACCGCTCCACCCGTTGTGGGGTATGGGGTTCTTCCCGATGGGTTGGTTCAGGATCATGGGGCGTTAAAATCTCCGGCAACGGGGGTTGGTAAATCTCCGGCTCTTGCAAAGGTGTCATATCGGGGATTCGCATCAGTTCGCCTCCTCGCTTTCTGTTTTGCTTCTAGTTTCCCCGACGCCCATCGGTTTACCGCGGCATCTTTTACCAATAGAAAATCCCTCTCAACCGCCGACCGGCCAGAGGGGATGTGCAAGAAGGGGGAAGCGTTTAAGCGCATTCCCTACTATATGCCTGATGAAGCCCATTTATCCTTTTCCCGGCAAGTCCTGTTCATGCTTTCGATAAGCCCTGATCCAAGGGGATTCAGGTGACTCCGGTGACTCCCACACCGGAGCGGGTCGATTTGATGGCTTAGTCTGATAACTTGAAGGTTCTGGTGGCATCATAGGAATAGTCGGCTGATGAACCGGAATGCGGCCATATGGCATTCCCCACCCCCCAAAGGGAGCCAACGGTGCGGGCGGATTGGGTATGGAATGGGTGAAAGCGCCGCCACAGCACCCTTGTGCCATCGGCATGGGCGGATAATGATAATGGTGATGGGGGAACATGCCATAAACTTGCGGGACTCTCTCAGGAGCCGGCATCCAATAAGGGGGAATCATGCGATTGTCCATAAAGCACCTCCTTCATCAATTCATGTTTCACTTCACCCTATGCTGAACCGGGCTTGTCTTATGTCAGAAGGCGAAGGAGACCTGTTCAATGAACAAGGTAAATCACGAAAAAGAACAATTGGTCACTCATCTGCACCGTAAGAATCAAGCCGCTTTCCGCTTGTTGGTGGAAGAAATGCACCCTTATGACCTTGAACAGATGTTTCTCCAATTAAACGAGTTTGAGCGGCGTCGCTTCTTATATTTTCTTGAAGCTGAAGAGATTGCCACCTTATTGGAAGAATGCGACCGCAACACGCAACGAAAAATCATCAACAGTCTTGGCAATCAACATGCCGCCAAGATTTTGCAGCGAATGTCGCGGGACGATGTGGTCGATTTGTTGGGCGGAATGAAAAAGGCGGAGCAAACCAACCTGCTCACCCAGATGGAACAGCTGGAAGCCGCCAAGGTGCGCGCTCTGCTTGACTATCCGGAAGAGAGCGCAGGGGGATTGATGACAGATGAATTTGTCAACGTCCATCCTGAAGCGAGTGTGCAGGATGTCATCCATCTATTGCGCCACAAAGCGGTGGAGTCTGAAACCATTTATTATCTCTATGTCACAAAACCGGACGGGACACTTGTGGGTGTCTTGTCGCTAAGGGAATTGATCTTGGCCGAACCTGAACAATCCATTGAAGAAATCATGGTGGAGCGGGTCGTCTCCGTCCCGGTGGATATGGATCAAGAAGAAGTGGCCCGCATTATGAGCCGCTACCATTTTTTGGCCTTGCCTGTCGTGGGGCATGCCCACCGTCTTCTAGGGATTGTCACCGTTGATGACATCATCGATGTATTGATCCAAGAAGCGGAGGAAGATATCCAACAGCTTTCCGGTCTCACACCTGGCGCAGACGATCAAGCGATCTCCTTTTGGCGATCCGCGCAAAAACGGATTCCGTGGCTCGTTCTGCTGCTGGCGATCGGCTTGGCCACTGCCAACTTGATCAACCTGTTCCAGTCCACAATCGCGGCGGTACCTGCGCTCACCTCTTTTATGCCGATGGTCGCAGGCATGACCGGGAATGCCGCCACACAGTCTTTGGCCCTGATGATCCGGCGGCTCCCCCATGAGCAAACGGAACCTTCCTTTCTTAAGAGCATGCTCCGGCAGGAAGGGTTGGCCGGATTGATTGTGAGTCTTGTTTGCAGTTTCCTGTTTATCCTGATGGTGAGTTTGACCCTGCACCAACCCCGGTTGGGCCTGGTTATCGGTGGGTCCCTTTTTTTCACTCTGCTGTTGGGAACCATGATCGGAACCCTGATCCCCCTCGTCCTCTACCGCTTGAACATCGACCCTACAGCGGCTTCGGGGCCGTTGATCACAACATTGAACGATATCTTGTCTTTATTGATCTATTTCGGCTTGGCCACCGTATTTCTTAAACAGCTCACGCAATCATAAGGAGGTGAATCATGTTGGCAACCGATATCCTGATATTTGTATTGCAGCTCAGTGCGATCCTTTTTCTTGTCTTGTTGAACGGTTTTTTTGTCGCTTCCGAATTTGCTATTGTCAAAGTGAGGCACACCCGGATTGCCCAATTGAGCGAAGAAGGAAACGTCCGCGCCAAAGCCACCGAAAAAATCCTGTCCAATTTGGATGCGTATCTATCGGCGACACAACTGGGAATCACCTTGGCTTCACTTGGTTTGGGATGGCTTGGCGAACCCTTTTTGGCCCGTTTGATCACCCCAGCGCTCGCTTGGCTGGGAGTCTCGAGCACGCTCACCCATATCATCTCCTTTGTGCTCGCCTTCTCGGTCATCACGTTTCTGCATATTGTGATTGGCGAAATGGCGCCAAAGTCATTGGCGATTCGGCAAGCGGAAGTCACCTCCTTGTGGACAGCCAAACCTTTGCATTGGTTCTTCGTCATTTTCAAACCGACCATCTGGCTCTTAAACAGCGCGGCGAACCTTGTCTTGAAATGGCTCGGCGTCGAATTGGTGCCCGACCATCAACAAGCCCATACCGAAGAAGAAATTCGGATGCTGGTGGAACAAAGCCATAAAAGTGGCATCATCGATCAAACCGAACTCTCGCTGTTCGATAACATTTTTGATTTTACTAACCGCATTGCCCGGGAGGTGATGGTTCCCCGCGTCAACATGGTCTGCTTATACCAAGACCGCCCATTGGAGGAAAACCTGGAGATCATTCAGAAAAGCCCTTTTACCCGTTATCCGTTATGCGGCAAGGACAAGGATGATATCTTGGGCATCATCCATATTCGCGATGTCTATCGGGCCATTGTGAATCAGCAGGTTCCGGATTTGAGTGATGTGGTACGTCCCCCTGTTTATGTTCCTGAAGGGATGGAAATCAAAGATGTCTTAAGAACCCTCCAAAAACATCACACCGAACTCGCCCTCATCATCGATGAATTCGGTGGGACAGCGGGATTAATCACGATTGAAGATATCGTCGAGGAAATTGTGGGGGAAATTCAAGACGAATTTGATAACGAACGTCCTTTTTTTCAAAAAAAAGGGGATGAAACATCCATTTCAGCCCATCTGCTCATCGAAGAAGTAAATGAACATTTTCAGATTGAGATTGAAGACGAAGATAATGATACCATCGGTGGCTGGTTTTTCTCACAATTGCAGGAGATTCCCCAGATCGGCTCGATGGTGGAAGCTTATGATCATCGTTTTACCGTACAGGAAATGGAAGGAAGACGCGTGACGCGCCTATTGGTCAAATCACTCCCTTCCGAAGTGGCGCAGACACCCCAAACGGAAGATTAGATCTGGACTAATCCCCTACCTGTATAAGAGTCAATTCCCTGCGGCGGCAAATCGATCGCACGACCATATAACAAATTTTTCAATGTTGATGCTGACGCACGCGGATAAACCGCCCGATAAATGGCCAACACGCCAGTCACATGGGCCGCTGCCATCGAAGTGCCGCTCAGCACAGCATAGCGGCCATTTGAATAAGTACTTAAAATTTGCGAACCGGGCGCAGCAATATCCACTTTTCCCGTGGCCGAATAACTGGCGCGCCGATTGGCTCTCGTCAACGCCGCAACAGAGATCACCGGCTGAATGCGGGCGGGTATTTCGACTGTATCCCCCATACCAGCCGCATTGCCGGCATTTCCCGCTGCCGCCACCACCAACATATTACGATTGGTTGCGGCTTGGATCGCTAGCGTTAAAGCGGGTGGGATAATTTTCCCTCCACTGATGCTAATATTTAAAATATGCATCCGATTGGCAATCGCCCATTCTATCCCCTTGACCAGATTGGAGATCGTGCCACTTCCGCTGGCGTCCAATACCTTTACCGCATACAAGGAAACTCTGGGAGCGATGCCCACCACGCCAAAGTGATTGTTCAGGGCGCCGATCACCCCGGCAATGTGCGTCCCGTGTCCATTGTCATCTTGCGGATAGCGAGTGGGATCAATGATATTGATTCCCCCTTTGATATTGGCCACCAAATCAGGGTGCTTTAAGTCAATCCCCGTATCCAATACCGCCACTCGCACACCTTTCCCATGATTGACCCGACCTTTTCCAATCACACGGGTTATATTCCAGGGAGTGATTTGGCGGGTTGTCGCCCGGCGCTGATCGAAAATTCGCGCTTTCGTCAGGACACATTCCACTTTGAAATAAGGCAAACGGAGGCCCGTGTGTGCCAACGGCTTGGCGTTTCGCGGCTGTTTAATGGTACTTGTTGGTTTCCCGTTGTTGTTAGCTGAACCCAGCGGCATCCAATCAGCGCAGTTACACTGTCCGACCTGATCCCCTGCTGGCCCAGTTAACAAGTGTGGACGAATAACACCT
Source organism: Laceyella putida (assembly GCF_042665195.1). NCBI lineage: Bacteria > Bacillati > Bacillota > Bacilli > Caryophanales > Thermoactinomycetaceae > Laceyella > Laceyella putida. The sequence continues at coordinate 126,055 of NZ_JBHTBW010000021.1, read as the reverse complement.
TGAATTGGTTTTTGCCAGTTTATCGCTAACATTATATCACCCCTTTATTCTAGTTATGAATAAAGGGGTGATTTTGCTTGGATTGCTACTCTAGAGAATCCGTTGAATTTCAGGTATCGCTTTCCCCATTTTCCACTCGTTTTTTTGGCAATCTTCCTGATTGCCGCACCGCTTCTTTTAACAGGTACTCGATTTGGCTGTTTACACTGCGGAATTCATCCGCCGCCCATTTTTCCAAAGAATCATAGAGTTGCTGATCGATCCGGAGGAGAAAGCGTTTTTTTCCTCCACTCATGTGTACAGCGAGCCGGTATTGATCACTGGCGTCGTTTCTCCTTCAGACACCAGGGCGACCAAGAGGTTGTTCACCATTGCCGCTTTTCTCTCTTCGTCCAATTCAACAACTCCTTGCTCCTCCAAATGGACCAATGCCATCTGAACCATACCCATCGCCCCTTCAACAATTTGTTGGCGGGCGGCAATCACCGCTTGGGCTTGTTGACGTCTCAACATGGACTGCGCGATTTCTGGCGCGTAGGCGAGGTGGCTGATTCTCGCTTCCAACACTTCCACCCCGGCGATCTCCAACCGCTCCTGCAATTCGTTGCGCAGTGTTTCCGCCACTTCTTCCGGAGCCCCGCGCAACGAAGGATTCCCATCCTCATGGCTATCATAAGGAAACCGGCTGGCCAAGGCCCTAATCGCCGTTTCACTTTGCACATCGACAAACGCGCTGAAGTTCTCCACATCAAAAATGGCTTTCGCCGAATCAACGACACGCCACACAATCACGGCACCGATGATAATCGGGTTCCCATCGGCATCGTTCACTTTGATTTTGTCACTGTGAAAGTTGCGCACACGCAGTGAGATCTTCTTGCGGGCCACAAAGGGGTTCGTCCAAAAAAACCCATCCTCCCGGATCGTGCCCACATATCGGCCAAAAAAGGTCAACACCCTTGCCTCGTTTGGCTGGATCAGCACAAACCCAGGCACGCATAAGATAAAGAGCAGAAAGGGAATCAAGCCGATAAGCTGTTCAGCCGAAAAGAGATAAATGGAACTAAACAACAGAATCGGTTCCAGCAGAAGCATGAGAAATCCATTTACTTTCCAGGCTCGTTTCTCTTCAATTCGGTTCACAAATATGCCCCCTTTTTCGGAAAATTTATCAATATTATATACATATGATATCATCTTGATAACAAAAAAACCACCCTATCCGTTTTGGTTAACAGAAAGGATGGCGCTCTTCTCTTCCAGTCGGAAGAAAACGATAATAGTACAGGTTACGATTGAATAATCAGCTTGGCCAACTCATCATACCCTTGTTGATTGGGATGAACCTCATCACAAAAATAATCTTGTCGATGCAAAAAAGTTTCATAGGGATTGAGAAATTGGCAGCCAAACTTTTGGCAAATCTTCTCATACGTGCTGTTCATCCACTGCACGAGCGTGGATGCCGTTTGAAAGCCTAACTCATAAGCCGGTGGCGGGATGTAGAAACCCAACAGAACAATGTTGGATTCAGGATTGTTCACGCGGAAAATGGATAGAATGTGCTTGACGTGATCGACGACCCTCCGAGAGGTCATATACAAGTTCGGCAAACTTAAGGTGCCATTCCTGTAGAGATCAATAAAGTCACATCCGCCCGTGGTGACGGAAACATGAGTCAACTCAGGGAACAACCGTTGAAGTCCGGGATTTTTCACCAAATTCAACAGCTCTTTCGAGGTCATGCCCGATACACCCCAATTGCGCATATGACACTTGTCGGAATGTCGAAGATGTTGAAAGTACTGGGCCACAAAGTTTTTGGTCGGACTTTCCGCCCCAATGCCTTCAGTCAATGAATCGCCCAAGGCGAGATAGGAAACGGGTTTAGTACGCTCCGGCATCCGCATCCCCCTCTCCCTCATTCATTTCAAAGGCAACGGCATGGGCAATGGAAGGAATCGATTCGCCCTGTTGATAAGAAACCGGGCTTAACAGCGCTCCTGTTGCCACCACCAACACTCGCTGATATGCACCCTTGATCATTTCATGCAACAAATGGCCATAGGTGACCACCGCACTGCTGGCGCAGCCGCTTCCCCCGGCAAATGTATCCTGCTCAGATGTGTAGATCATCAAGCCGCAGTCTTGAAAAGACTCCCCCATGATATAGCCCTCTTTCTCCAATAATTCACGAGCGATGGGCAGACCGACAGAGGCCAAGTCCCCCGTCACAATCAAATCATAATCTTTGGGAGACCGACCGGTGTCCTGAAAATGCTTTTTGATCGTGTCTGCCGCCGCGGGAGCCATTGCTGACCCCATATCAAACGGGTTTTTAATCCCCAAATCTTTTACAGTTCCAATCGTCGCATGGGTGATCCGCGGACCGCGACGGGCCGAACCCACCACACAGGCACCCGCACCAGTCACCGTCCACTGAGCCGTATCCGGCTTCTGACCCCCATACTCGGTCGGATAGCGATACTGCCTTTCCGCGGTGCAGTTGTGGCTGCTGACCGCTGCGACCGCATACCGGGCATAGCCCCCATCCACGAGCGCCGCCGCCAAAGAAAGGGATAGCATGGAAGTGGAACATGCGCCATATACCCCCATGAAGGGGATTTGATTCGTATTGGCCGAAAATGAGGCGGAAATGTTTTGGTTCAGCAGGTCGCCGGCCAAATACACATCGATTTCCTGCCCCTGCAACCTCGCTTTTTGTATGGCAATTTCCACCGCATCTTCCATCATGGTGCGCTCCGCCTTTTCCCAGGAATCCTGTCCCGCATACAAATCGGGGTAGATCCGATCATAGCTGTCTTTCAGTTTTCCTTCGCCTTCCATGGGTCCCACTGTGGCGGCGCTGGCCAAAACGTGAACATGATTTGCGAACTTCCAAGTGCTCTGCCCAAGTTTTTTACTAGCCATGAACCTCTTCCCCTTATGTGGTAATCAAACCGAGAATGGTGTGGACAATCCCGACAAAGAAAGCGGTAACCGTCCCGAACACGATGACGGAACCCGCCAACTTGAACATATTGCCTCCCACACCAAGCACATACCCTTCTGCGCGATGTTCCAGTGCCGCCGAGGCAATCGAGTTGGCAAATCCCGTGACGGGCACAGCCGTTCCAGCTCCCGCCCATTGTCCAATCCGGTCATATACTCCCAAGCCCGTGAGCAGGCACGAGAGCAAAATCAACGTCGCCACCGTTGGATCACCCGCTTTGTCAGGTTTAAAGCCAAACCAGTGGATATACATCTGCATCAGGGCTTGCCCCAATGTGCAAATCACTCCGCCAACCACAAACGCTTTCGCGCAATTGGCCAGCACTTTCGGTTTAGGTTGATGCTTTTGGGCAAGTTTGTGATAGGCTTGTTGCTTCGCTTGTTGATTGTTTGAAGTCGTTGCGCTCACTTTCGCTACTCTCTCCTTATCGCTTATCTTCTTTTATCGTGCAGTTTTTCAGGGCTCTTTATGCACAAAAAAGACACCCTGTCTTGACAGAGTGTCCGGCCATAGTTTTCAAACGGTTGTATCCGCATGCGAGGATAAGCGAGAAGCATCCACTTCCTTCGTCGAACTAACCAACAGTGTGCATCCATCCTTTGTCTCCAACGATTTAGTATATTCAAGCGGGGTAAAAAAGTAGTCGCCTTGGTGCAATTCCATCTCTCCGATTTGCACATGGCCACTCACCACAAAAATTTGCTCGCCCCCGCGATGCCCATGCATGGGAAAACGGCTCCCCGGTTCCATTTTCAACAATAGGCTGTAGTCATCCACTTCCTTGCGCAAATAGGATAATGACACGCCACAGCCAACCTGAATATAATCCCGTTCATTACTCCGGATCGCATAGGTCTTGTTCACCTGGTTAACCCCCACTTCGAATTTTTTGCTCATTTTAGCCTGAATCCACCCAAACATCAAGTACTTTCAAGCATGTCCATTCATCTTTTTTGAATGGGCGAACAGGGTCGCAAACGGGTTCATGCGCCATTTTTCCTCATTGCACCAGCCGCCACAGCACATCGGCCTTCATATATGGTTTCACTGACACTACAACCGATCGCATTTCGCCCCGGACACCTTTACGCTTGTCGCACTCCCCCAAAGGATCCATATTATTTTATGAGCGACAAAACCTTAATCCAGTGGATGGCGATGCGAATGGGAAAATGGCCGATGGTAGCAAAAAGCTACCAGCATAAACTGGTAGCCCACAAATCATTATTGGAGATCATTGGATGCATGCGGGTTGTGCGTCTCCGAAATCTCATTCAGCGCTTGGCCCGCTTCATTTTGATAAGGCTGCTCTACCGCCATGTCCCCGAGAGAAACAACTCCAACCACCTGATTATTCTCCACCACCGGGAGACGTCTCACTTGCGCTTCGGCCATCAATTGGGCTGCTTCGGCCACTGACATGTCCGGCGTTCCGCAAACGATGTTGGTTGACATGATATCACCAACGTTGCCGGAGTTGGGTTTTTTTTGGGCAATCCCGCGTGTCACAAGATCCCGGTCGGTCACGATCCCTTTCAACTGGCCATTTTCCATAACTGGAACCATGCCGATATTCTGTTCCCGCATTTTTCTGGCCACGCTAAACACATTTTCTTGCGGTCTGACCGATGTCACATTTTTAGACATGATATCGCGCAGTTTATGCATCACAAGATCCCCCCTTGCTTCTATCTTTACCCGATTTCACCAGGTCATTCCTGGCATCTTTTAACCGCGGCACCCAAGCGTTGCCCGCTTGTGACAGGCTGACCCCGTGGGCGAAGTGGTCTGTCCCCGCAAGCGGGGGCTTTATCGGACAAGTTGCTCTTCAACCAACCGCACGAATAACTCGACTCCCACTTTCAAGGCATCTTCATCAATATCAAACTGGGGATGGTGATGTGGGGCGGCGATTCCTTTGTCTCGATTGCCCGCCCCGACGAAACAAAAAGCTCCGGGGACTTGTTCCAGATAATAGGCAAAGTCTTCCCCGCCCATAATCGGTTTCATCGGCAGGAACGTTCCCACTTTTCGGGCGATTTCCATCATCTGCCCCGCTTGCTCTTCATGGTTTACTACAGGGGGATAACCCCAACCGTAATGAAATCGGTAATCCGCACCATACATCTGGCAAGTGTGTTGAATCACTTCTTCCATCCTCTTCACAAGCATTTCACGGATCTCGCGCTTAAAGCTGCGTACCGTCCCTTTCAACCGACAACGTTCCGCGATCACATTAAATGCGTTTCCGCCTTCAATCGCCCCGACGGTAATCACACCGGACTCCAACGGATCGAGTTGGCGAGAAATGATCGTTTGCAAGTTGGTGATCACGTGTGCGGCAATCATCACTGCATCCGTCGCTTGATGCGGCACGCCGCCGTGACCTCCCCTTCCGACCACTTCGATTTCAAATGAATCGGCCGCCGCCATGATTTCGCCGCTGCAAAGGCTAATCGTCCCCACCGGATAAGGTGTCCACAGATGAATGCCGAAAATGGCGTCAACGCCTTCCAGCACTCCCGCTTTCACCATCTGCTGCGCCCCTCCGGGCAACAATTCCTCGGCATGTTGGAACAGGAACAGAACATTCCCCGCCAAACTTTCCCGACGCTCGCACAAAATTTGGGCCGTCGCCATCAACATCGTCATATGTCCATCATGGCCGCAAGCGTGCATCACCCCATCCACTTGCGAACGGTACTCACACATTTTCTCATCCTGAATGGGCAACGCATCCATATCCGCCCTAAGCGCAATGGTGGGACCCGGCTTCACTCCCCGCAAATAGCCGGTTACCCCATAACCACCCCACTCAGTTTTCACTTCCAACCCGCACTCCTCTAAAAACCGAACGATTTTTTGCTGCGTTTTTTGTTCATGATAAGAGAGTTCCGGATTGCGGTGAAAATCGCGACGCCATTCCACCATTTGCGGAAAGAGTTCCTCAATGCGCTTTTTTAATCCATCCATCTTCCTTCTCCTTTCTTTCTCCCATGGAAATGGTTGGTTCCAAAGAGTTGAAATTCCCTACAAACGACAAGTATCTTCCCAAGTTGTCGGACTTCTGTCACGGGCGTTGCGGTTGCGTGATCGGAAAGTTCGTACTATCATTAATAGGGACTCACTACGGTGCCAGATAAAGGAGGCGCACACTTTTTATGATAATTGAAGACGTAAAAATCAAAGGCATAAAAAAAGAATTTGGCGAAATGGAAAAATTGATGAAGCAACTGCAATTCGTTCGCTGGACTTGGGATTATGAAAAAGTCACCTATGAGATAAAATACTCCTTGGACGGCGTGGATTATTACTTGCGTCTACGTGGAACCGTCATCAACAACAAAATGTTGGAACATCCCAAAGCGCTGTTGGAATTGGATCATCCCACCTTCGTTCGCCACTTCTTCCCACACGGTTTGGATCAAAACGCTGAAGTTCCTGCCGGATTGAAAGAACAAGTGGAAGCGAAATTGGCCGAATTGGAAAAAGCGCTGAATTCATAATAGCCGATTCCCATACGAACAAAAAGAGGGCGGAACTGCTTCCCCCTCTTCTCACTTCTCCCTTGGAGAACCCTGCTTTTCCTCTTTCCACTCCACCCCATCAACCCGCACGTTGACTTCCGTTACCTCCAATCCTGTCATAATCTCAACAGCTTCTTTCACGCCATGTTGCAATTGTTGGCAAACCTCATTGATTTTAAATCCATATTGCACGATCACCCGCAGGTAGATGCTTGCTTGGCTGCCCTCAACCACCACTTGCACCCCGCGCATGTTCCCTCTTCCACTGACGCGTTTTTTGATCCCATCCGCCACACCGCCTGACATGCTACTGATCCCTTGCGTTTGAGTTGCGGCGAGCCCCGCGATGAGAGCGACGACATCATCGGCGATGCGAACGGTTCCACTATTGGAATCAACCATGCAAATGCCTCCTTTTTTCGTGAAGCACGCAATTTACCCCAATAGTAGTGTAACACAAATCAGATCTTTCCCGCCTGCGCCAATTGCCTGTGAGGTCAAGGTTTTTCCATGCGGTTTTTGTGAAATCAGCTCACTTTGTAACCCGCGATTTTTACCATCATCTGCACCTGCGGATGAGATAAATTAACCTTATAGCCATAATAGGTTTTATCATCCATCTCAATTTCAACAGGAACAATATATTTCCCTTTAAGCAACTTGGTGAACAATTCATTGGATTCCAATTCCGTCACATGGAACTTTCTCATGAAATCGTTTTTGATCCAAGTGCTGCCATAGCTTTTGCCGATGTTGTTGGGATCATGGTACCACTCATAAATTTGGACCACAGCGTTATGGATAAGGCGATCCACCCGAGACAGCGTTTGGAATTCGCGAATATTCAAAAATTCAAACAAATTGTGGGTATTGTCGCAAAACTCATGAAGTTGGGCCGACCTGGACAAACTTTCATCATATAAACAAAAAAGTTCAACCCTTTTGCCTTTGGACCAGAGTCGGTCCAATAACGGAATCATATCTTGATCCGCGCTGACTATCACAAAAGTGTTGATTTCTGGAATTTGGTACAACACTTCCATCGCATCCAAACAAAGTTGGATGTCCGCGGCATTTTTCCTCTCTTTGCCGTCCCGCCCGTTTCCATATACCTGATGCACGTGAACGCGCTTCTTCTGCAAGCTCATCATGGATAGCTCCAGTTGCTCAAAGTCGGCATATGCTTCAACCATTCGAATGGAATCGCGGCCATAAAAATCTTGCAACCTAAGAAAAAGGTTATGTGTCTCATCAGGATGATCGGGATCCATATGATATTTTTTCAATCCGTAGTACACATTCTCCAAATCAATAAATATCGCTGTATCCTTAACTTTGCTGCCCATCATTCCCCTCCTTTCCCATCTTTCAAGCATGTTGAATTATTTCGATCTTTTCAAGTGTTTTCCTGCCATAATGGCCCAAAATCGTCTCAAACGTTCTTTGATCGAATTTGACATTTTTCTACGGTTTCGTATGCTAGATGGGGTAGTATGTACCACCTTTTTATCTGATTGTGTCGATGGATGAATTGCGAGGTCGTTCGGCAATACTAAATAAGGGGTGAATGCCTTGACCAAAAAATGGTTTTATCCGTTACTTATTTTATCCACCATCATCAGCGCGGTTGTCCATTATGCCGTGCACAACCAACCTTTGCAATTTGCGACGGCCTGTTTTTCCTTGCTTTTCTGGGCAGCCATGTTGGGCAAAGCGACCGAGAACGTGGCCCACTACGCGGGCGAGCGGTTGGGGGGGTTGCTCAACGCGACTTTTGGCAACGCAGCTGAATTGATCATCGCAATCTTCCTTGTCAAAGAAGGCTTTTTTGACATGGTGAAAGCGAGCGTGACCGGTTCCATCATCGGGAACTTGCTCCTCGTATTGGGGCTTAGTTTATTCGCGGGCGGCCTGAAATTCAAAACCCAAGAATTCAATCCCATGTTGGCGGGCCACAACGCTTCCTTGATGATGCTTGCGGTCATTGCCTTATTTGTGCCTGCGGTGTTCCTGCAAAAGTTGCCCACAGGCGAGATCAACATGGTCAGCTTGATCATCTCTGGCGTTCTCATTCTTGCTTATTTCTTATGGCTTTATTTCTCCCTTGTCACCCATAAGGAAGAATTGGGCGAAAAAATCGATGGCATGCCTGATCACCAGGAAGGGGAAGAACCCGAATGGTCCAAAGGGGTTTCCATCCTTTTGCTTGTCGTGTCCACTGTCTTTGTGGCGCTGCAGAGTGAATGGCTCGTACATAGTGTGGAAGCCGTTGCCCACGCGCTCGGCTGGTCTGAATTGTTTGTCGGCGCTTTCTTGATCGCCATTATCGGGAATGCGGCGGAACATAGCGCGGCCGTCTTCTTGGCGATGAAAAACCGCATTGGGGCAGCCGTGGAAATCGCGATTGGCAGCAGCTTGCAGATCGCCTTATTCGTGGCACCGGTGTTGGTGTTTGTCAGCTGGCTCTTCGGCAACCCCATGAATATTATCTTCAGTACCTATGAAATCGCCGCCATCGCCGTATCCGCCTTTATCGCCGCTTCCATCTCCCGCGACGGTTCAACCAACTGGTATGAAGGGAGCCTGCTGTTGATCGTGTATGTGATCTTGGGTACGGTATTCTTCGTGGTTTAATCATTGAAGCGGAGCTTCCCGGTCGGGAAGCTCCGCTTTTTGTTCTAAGTAGCAGAAATATAACTTATAGAGTTATTCTTCAAGGTTAGAAAAAATGTCGGACGAGGGAGGGTTGCCCCCCTCGTCCGACGTATCACCCCCACAGCTGGAGCCAAGGGGTTTCTCGCTAGCACAGATGTAAAAAAAGACTCCATTGGTTGGAGTCAAACTTTCACACTCCCATTTACGTTGGGAGTATTTTCGTATAAAGATCAGCTAATTTCCGTTCAAGATCATGAATAATCTGTTGACCTTGGTCGCGAGTGATGAGTCCAGCTCGAACAGCAAAGTCGATTTCGCGAGACAAACCGAACATCTGGGTGTCTAACACTTCTTCGTATAGAGGACATTTAGGCAAAGTCAAGTTCTGCAATTGCACTGAAATCAGCTGAGCAATCTTTTCTGCATCCTCTTGTAAGAGTTGTAAGGCTTTTAGATTTAAATCGGTCTGTGTTGGCGTGGTCAAAGTAACCCCCCCCCAGCGACCGTTCCGATCGGTCTATAAGTAACGGCCCATACTGTACACTAAAAATAGTTTATCACGATCAACATTTCTTTGCAAAAAAAACACTGCTTAGAAAATGCTTAAATCAAAACGCTTCGATAGCTCTTCCAATAATTTCACACCCGCCACGCTGTTTCCTTTCCGATCCAGGGCGGGACCGAAGACGCCGATCCCCATCCGGTTTGGAACGGCGGCCAATATCCCACCGGACACGCCACTTTTGGCTGGAATACCCACCTTGATGGCAAATTCACCGGAAGAATTATACATCCCACACGTCACCATAAATGTTTTCAGCATTTTGGAAATGGCTGTTGGAATTAACGGCGTTCCCCGATCAGTGACTCCATATCGGGCCAAGCATAAACCCATCCGGGCCATATCTTCACATGTCACTTGTATCGCGCACTGCCGGATATACGCTTCCAATGTGGCTTCCACATCTTCGATCAACCCCAGTTCTTTCAAATAATAAGCCAACGCCCGGTTGCGATTGGCATGCTCCATTTCAGACTGATACACTTCCTCGACCATATCGATCTTGGGGTTTCCGGTCATTTCCCGTAACAAAGCCAACAGGCGCTCCACTTTTTCCTGCGCCGTCCGTCCTTTGATCATGGATGTCACCACCATCGCTCCCGCATTGATCATCGGGTTTAACGGCTTTTCATACGAAAAGATCTCCATCTTGTAAATCGAATTGAACGGGTCCCCCGTCGGTTCCATGCCCACCCTGTCAAACACCTTCGCTTCCCCCTGGTCCATCACGGCCAAAGCCAAAGCGAATATTTTGGATATGCTTTGCAACGTGAAGAGAGCCTGGTAATCACCCGCTTGATAAACCTGATGGTCATGGGTGATGATGGCAATCGCCAGCTGCTTGGGGTTCACTTCAGCGAGAAGCGGAATGTATTCGGCACAGTTTCCTTCACCCGTTAGCGAATAACACGCTTCAATCAACTGTTCCAACGTCTGCTGCATGCGCTTTCCTCCCTATTTCCACTTTATGTCTTTTTTATCTTCTCCGATTCAGCGCATAGATATTTGAACATCTGTTATAATGGACATTGACTGGAATCCTTTACATAGCAAAAGGGGTTATCTTTGCTTATGAGTCCAATCATTCTTATCACTGGAAAAGTCGCTTTTCGCATCAACTTGGATCCCACCATCTGGATCTTGGATGACCGCCGGTTTCAGCTAGGCGAACGCATAGCGGGTACGGAAGGATTGGCGATGGAACTAGGTCCTTACCTCGATAAAGCGGAACCGGATGCGAAAGTCACCCAGGTCGTCTGCCATCGTGAACAGGGAGACGCGGTCACCCTGACGCTGGAACAGGCAAGATCTGCCTTCCTCTGCTTCGCGAAAGACGGACGGCCAATCCGCGAAGGGGGACCGGCCCTGCTCTATCTCGCCGATGGCAGCAACAAAGAACAACCCATCAGTCATATTCGAGAACTGGAACTGGTGTAAAAGGAAAAGGAGACATCCCCACTGGAATGTCTCCTTCATCCATTTTTTGGTCATTCCCCCTCTTCATTGACCACCACGCTTTTGCCGCGCAACCTCAAGATGAATGGAATGATTAACCAGAGTGCGGCAATGATCAGAAAGGTCACTGAGATCGGATGGGTGACAAAAATGCTCCAATCTCCATTTGAAGCCGTTAACGCACGGCGCAAATTGTTTTCAATCATCGGTCCCAGCACAAGACCCAGCACCAACGGAGCAAGAGGGTAATCATTTTTCGCCAAAAAGTATCCAATCATCCCAAAGCCTATCAATAAAAAGAGATCAAACGTATTCACTTGCACCGCATACACACCAAAGAACGAAATCGCGATAATAATCGGAATCAAGTATTTCGGCGGAGTCTCAATAATCTTGGCAAAACCCTTCACCAAGGGCATGTTGAGAACCAATAACATCAGGTTCCCGATGAACATGCTGGCGATGAGTCCCCAAGCCACCTGCGGGTGTTCATCAAATAACAGCGGTCCGGGTTGCACATTATACATGATCAAGGCTCCCATCAGAATCGCCGTTGTGCCAGAACCCGGAATGCCAAGGGTTAACAAAGGAACCATCGCCCCACCTGAAGCGGCGTTGTTGGCCGACTCCGGCGCCGCCACGCCTTCAATCGCTCCTTTTCCAAATTTGTGGGGGTTTTTGCTCAGCTTCTTCTCTAAGATATAGGAGAAAAAGGAGGCCAAAGTGGCACCGGCTCCGGGAAGGACCCCGATGAAAAATCCCAACAACGATCCTCTTGCAATGGGACCAGCACTATCTTTTAAATCTTTTGCTGTGGGAGTGACCCGTCCGATCTTCGCGATATGGCCATCATTGCTTTCTTTCTCCAAAATCGTTTTAAACACTTCACCTAAAGCAAACAGCCCCACGGCAACCGTCAAAAACTCCAATCCCTGATACAGGATCGGCAGGTCATAAGTGAATCGGGCCACTCCAGATACATTGTCGATGCCGATTGTGGCGAGCAAGAGTCCCGCCACGGTCATGATAAGTCCTTTCGTCATCGATTTGCCGGCGAGGCCGCTCACCGCGCATAAACCCAAAATCATCAAGGAGAAATACTCGGCCGGGCCGAATCGGATGGCGACTTCAGAAAGTGGTTGAGCCAGAAAAACAAGTGCGATCAGGGAGACTGTCCCAGCGACAAAAGAGCCGATCGCCGCAATGGACAAAGCGGAGCCGGCGCGTCCTTGTTTTGCCAGTTGGTACCCATCAAGGGCAGTGACGACGGATGAAGACTCCCCAGGCGTATTCAACAGAATGGAAGTGGTTGATCCACCGTACATCGCCCCGTAATAAACTCCCGCCAACAAAATGATCGCACTCGCTGCCGCCTCTTCAGGGGTGGCTCCCGAGGTAAGAGTGGACGTGATGGGGATTAACAACGCCACCCCGCTCATCGGTCCTATTCCGGGCAGAACGCCCACCGCTGTTCCGATCAACACACCGATAAATGCATAAATCAGGTTTTCCGGCTGCAAAGCGACTAAAAATCCGTTATATAAAAATTCCCATGTATTCATAGTGTCACCGCCTCTCTAAAACAACGGGAAGGCAGGAAGCGTTCCCTGTAGGACATTTACATACAAATAATAAACACCGTATGAAAACAGGGCGGAGATCAAGACAGAGCTCAGCCATTTGCCCCTCTCCATGGTTTGAAATCCGATAAGCAAAAAGAGAAATGTAGCCAACACATAACCGATCCACTCCAAAGAGAGCGCGTAACCAATCGCCGCAATGAGCACGATGCCAAATCTCTTCCAATCCAGTTTCAGCTTTCCGTTACTGTCAGACGGATAATGAAATGTTTCATAAAAAAGCCGAATACTCAATAAGATCAAGATGATGCCAAGGCCCGTCGGAAATAAGTCAGGACCCACTCCACTCCCGTAAGAGGTGGATGAAAACCTCCTGCTTTCCACAATAAAAATGATGCCGATGAGCAAAAACACGACGCTTGCATATCGATCAAACGAACGACTCACCTTGCCTCCCCCTTCTAAAAAGAAGGAGATCATGTCTCCTTCCCGAGCTTGCTACACAGTGTCCCTGGAGTCGATTTTTGAGTCTTCGTTCCTTGGTCGCCTTATCGGGAAGTAGCTCCGTCGCCGAACTCAGGCGCGGACAAAGTCACTGTCGTTCTTAGAGTTGCCCGCTTTCCTCCTTCATTCGGCACTCCGCTTGATTAACAGCTCCCAGTCACTCCGCTTTCAAAAATCTTCCTCTTTCAGGGTTTGTCATTTTTTTGCAAGAAGGAGATCATGTCTCCTTCCCGGCTGTCTTTTTCATCCTCTATTTGCTCATTCCCAATGCCTTTAAAAGTTCAAGAACCTGCTGATCTTGCTCTTTCAAGAAAGCGGCAAATTCATCTGAATTTTTATACTCACTCTGCCAGCCTTTCGCTTCCAACTCTTTTTTCCATGCTTCATTTTCGGACAACGCTTTCAGCTTCTCATCCCAAAACTTCTTCGCTTCCGGCGTCATCTCTTTCGGACCGAAAACACCGCGCCAAATCGTAAACTCCGCATCATTGATCCCCAATTCTTTTAAAGTTGGAACGTCTTTCAGCTCGCCACCCAAGCGCTCTGGAGCGGTGACAGCGAGAACCCGCACTTTGCCGGCCTTTTTATACTCGCCTACTGCGGAGGCGTCAGTCGCGATCATGTCCACGTTTCCACCCAATAGAGCCGCAATGGCTTCCCCACCGCCGTCATAGGAGACATATTTGAGTTTTTTTGCATCAATGCCGGACTTGAATGCGGGCAAAATCGCAACCAGATGATCCATCGAACCGGGAGCGGAGCCCCCTGCCAAGGTAACCTTCGTCGGGTTGGCTTTCAGCTCGCCCAGCACCGAGGTCAAATCTTTTATGGGCGAATCAGCTTTGACCACATAGGCTCCATAGTCTTTGGTCAATTGGGCGAGCGGAGTCGTATCAGTATAACCAAACGGGCTATTCCCCTCTTTTTTCAGATGATTGATTAAAATGGGCGGCGAGTTGACAAACAGTTTGTAGTCATTCTTTTTCTCTTGGGTGGCGTATTCCGCCAAGAAAACAGCGCCTCCACCACCCGGCCTGTTTTCAACAATGATGGATTGATTCACTAATTTGCTTTCTTGCAACACTTTGCTGATGGAACGTGCCGTCTGATCCCAGCCTCCACCCGCACCAGATGGGGCAACTATCGTAACGGCTTTGCTTGGATAGCCACTGGAACCCGCCCCGCTTCCGGCGAAATTGGGCTTTTGTGAACAGGCTGTGAGACCAAGGGCCAACATTCCCGCCAATAAGACTGTGGAGAATTTTTTCATCTGAACCCCTCCCGATGTGAGCGCTTTCATTATCGTGTAAAAAGGATTGAGTGCTATTTCTACTGTACATGGAGAGGGGTTGAAAACATAGTTAAGGCAAATAAAAAGACTAAAAAAGATAAAGCGCATTTTGTTCATTTTGTTCACGGATTGTTCAATTTTGTTCGGCATAATATTTCCGCTCTGGCCTGCCGATCGTTCCATAGGTATGATCGGCGCGAATTCGTTTGATCGACACTAAATACTCCAGATACCTACGCGCTGTGGTGCGACTGGCTCCCAAATAATTGCCAACCTGTTCCGCCGTCAATCCTTGCTCAGCATGTTCTTGAACCGCCTGCACCACTTTCTCCAAGGTTACAGGATCGATCCCCTTGGGAAGGACCTTGGCTAAACTTGTTTCCGACATGGGTTCCTGCACATGACCCAATAGTTGATCCACTTGTTTTTGGTCCAACCTTTGATGGGAGGAAAGGGTTTGCAGATGCAACCGGTATTTCTCCATGCTCTGCTTAAAACGGTCAAAGAGCACAGGTTTTACCAGATAATCAAATACACCACCCCGCAGTGCATCTTGAATGACCTCGATTTCCTCCGCCGCAGTGATCATAATGATATCCATTTGCTTGTAATGTTGCCGAATATGCCAGACAAGCTCAATTCCTTTCATATCAGGGAGATAAACATCCAACAAAACAAGCTGGGGCTGCATCTCCTCCAGCCACACTTTGGCTTCTTGACCCGTCGCCGCGATCGCAACCACTCGAAAGCCTTCCATTTTTTCCGTAAAGCGTTGGTTCACTTTGGCGACCCGTGCATCATCTTCCACAATTAACACTTCAATAGGCCTCAGATTGCTCATATCATTTTCCTTTCCTGTTTGGGAAGAGCAACCGCAAAGACGGCTCCACCCCATTCTCCTTGTTCGATCGTGACGGCTCCCCCCAGCTCAGCCGACAGTTGTTTCACTTTGGCCAGCCCAAATCCTCTCTGGACCCCATCCGTGGACGACTTAGTCGAAAATCCCTGGTCAAAAATGTGGGAGAGATGCTCTTCCTGGATGCCAGCTCCAGAATCTTCGACTTCAATCCAGATGGTTTCTCCAATATCAGTGATAAAAAGCTTCACTTTTCGCTCTCCCTCTTCCAAATTCTGTACTGCTTCAAACGCATTGGTGATCAAATTGCCAAGGATGGAAACGAGCGACGGATGACTGATGGATTGCGGAATTTTCCCCAGACCGCTTTCACGTTCAATGATAAAGTCGATCTTAAGCTCTCGAGCCCGGTTATAAAAACCGATTAAAATGGCTCCCAACCAAGGATCCGCTATCTTCTCCATTACCCATGACACATGATCTTGATGAATTTCACTCTCACGGTGAATCAGTTCAATCGCTTCCTGATAAGATTTTAGTTGAATCAGTCCGGAGATCGTATAGAGGGTATTTTGATATTCATGGGTTTGCGCTCTCAATGCTTCCACATACCGCTTCACTTGAGAGAGCTTCTCGTTTAATTGGTCCATCTCCGATTTTAAGCGAAAGCTGGCAACAGCCCCCACCACCTGATCAGAGCTGCGAATCGGCAAACGGTTCACCACAATCTCTTTGCCATTGATGTTCATCTCACGATCCAACTCGGCTTCTCCCGATTGCAGCACTTCTAAAAGGCGGGTATTGGGAAGGACCGTCCGGATCGGTGAACCGATGGCCTGCTTGGAATCAACAAGTCCTAAAATCCCCACAGCCGCCTGATTGAATAGCGTTAAATTTCCGTCTCCATCTATCATGATAATCCCTTCTCTCACTGATTCAATCACGGTATCCCTCTGTTGAAACAACACGGAAATCTCTTCGGGTTCCAAACCGAAAATCGATTTTTTTAACCCCTTTGCCAAGTAAGTAGCGCCCATCACAGCAACCGAAAACACAAGAATGATCACTGTGGCCATTCTCGCAAAATAAGTGCGGGACATCTCATCAATATCACTCAACAAAATCCCCACAGATACGATGCCAATCACTCTGCCTTGGTCATCACGGATCGGGACTTTTCCTCTCAAAGAAGGGCCCAAACTTCCAATGGCTTTGGATACGTAAGACTCCCCCCGCAACAACGCTCTCCCGTTATCTCCCCCCACCATGTTCTTGCCAATCCTCTCCGGAATTGGATGAGAATAACGGATTCCTTTTTTGTTTCCCACAACAATAAACTCCGCTTTCGTCTGTTTACGAATCTTTTCCACCAATGGTTGAATGGTTTGCGATGGTTCCTTATCGTCAAACGCACGTTTGATCTCGGGCATTTCCGCTACAGTTTGCGCAATGACAAGCGCCCGTTTTCCCACTTGTTCCTCGATATGATCAACCATTAAAACATAATAAGTGCCTCCGAGCAAACCGATTACCAAAATCAGTAAAACACTCATCCACCAAACCATTCTCGCTTCTAAAGACCATTTCTTTTTGAGCATAATCCCCTCCACTTGATGCCCATTACTTATAAAACCCTATCACTTTTATGTTAAGAAGCGGTTCGTTTGATTTCAAACGCTATTTTTCCATCCAAGCATGTTCATTTGGGTTACTTCTGTTTTGACCGCGCCGGCATGACCTACCAATGAAAAAGCCAGTCCACTTTAATGGGCTGGCTGGTTCTGAGAGTAGGGTTTTTGTATGGTTTTAAAATAAAGGAAATCTGTGTTGATTCTCTAATCGCAAGAAAACGAATATTCGTCCGTTTGAATACCTCATACATACCCCCACACTCTTTGATCACTTTAGAACGTTCAATCAAGCATTTTTCTCTGCGTCCAATATTTGAACATAGCCCAGAGTTCCATCCACTCTGATATATTGTCCATCTTTGATTTTTTTCGTTGCTTCATCTACACCCACAACAGCGGGAATTCCATACTCACGCGCCACTACCGCTCCATGCGTCATCAAGCCTCCGACTTCCATGACTAGGGCTTTGGATGAGTGAAACAGAGTCGTCCATCCTGGGTCTGTAAAAGGCGCAATTAATATCTCTCCTGGATGTAAATTAGCTTTATCCGGATTTAACACCACTCTGGCATAACCTTCGACTACTCCCGGTGATACAGGCGTACCGACCAAAGCTCCAGCCGGCGCTTGAGAATCACCTCTTCTGCCCGTAATCACTTCTCCTTCACTGGTCATGACACGGGGAGGAGCAAGCTTTTGATATCGTTCATAATCCTTTTTCCGCTGATCTATCAACTCATGCACATCTTCTGCAAAACGATCTTCCAATATCATCCGGATCTCATCTAAAGTGAGATAAAACACATCAGTTGGATGGTTTAAAACCCCTTTGTCCACAAGCTGATTCGCTTCTTCCAGAATAGCCTGTTTATAAAGATCCAGATGCCACACCATGATATATTTAGGATGTTCACGAGCACCCATGTTTCCTCGGAAGACGGTAATCAACCGAGACATCCATCTCTGTTTCAACAACCCTCCGCTCGTCATTCGCACTCGTTTGAGCAAGGACTGAACAGCTTGTTCCGCTTCGATTTTTCCTTGCTTAAACCTCTCCCGGTGTTCCCCTGGTTTTAGGTTTTGAATATGACTTACAATCGATGGTACCAGCATCGTTGGGGCTTCCCGCCAACGTGGCTTCGTGATGTCGATTTCCCCTGGGCAACGCATCCCATATTGGTTGATAAAACGCGCAAATTCTTTCCGAAAAATGTCTCCCCCCGGCAGTTGGCCAAGTCCTTGGCAGAAGGAATGGTTTTCAGCGCTCTTCAGATATTCGACCACTTCGGGATATTTTCTGGCGATATCTGCCAAATCCCCCAGAGCAAGACCCATTTCACTGGTGACATTTCCAGCTAAAGATTTATTGAGCAGATGAACTTCCCGATCATCTCCCAACCAACGGTTGGCACAATGTTGGATCAGTTTGAATGCCAGTATTCCAGAGACGGGGTAGTGAAAGAGCTCCTGAAAAAGGGTCGGTAGCAACTTCCCTGCACTTTCTTGAATCCATTTGATTCTGTCAGCACCTGACACCTGTGCCATTTCCTCTTTGCTTTTCTGAACCAACCTTTCCATATACTCATCACACAGATGAATAGATTGGGAAGGGTCTCGAAACAGAATGTTTTTGATTATATTGGTCAAAACCAGTTTCACGAATTGCCGGGCTTTTTTGCTTACCTGCTTATTTGGAACGGCTTCCTTTTGAAATTGTTCACGCTGCATGAATTGGATACTGGCATTGCTGATTAATTCATCAATATTGCTTAACGCGATGGGAATTATTTTTCGAGCGGGTTTCCAATATAACAGCTCCGTCAGATCAATAAACAATCGCCCACCAGCCGCCAGCATGGCATCACTTTGAGCGCTGAACTTTCTTTTTCCAAATGGGAATAATGTGCGCCAAATTGAAATGGCTAACGGCTTCATCGCTTCGGTCATCATTTGTTGATGCCCAAAGGAAATGAAGAAATGGATTTTGGAGTCATCTTGAATGGGTGGAAGTGGGTACAAAGAGGTTATCGGGCGACTTTGCAGAATAAATAATTTTCCACCCGCCAATCCCCACTCAATGTCCTGCTCTGATCCATAATGATGTTCGATCTGTTCTCCTAACTTTGCCAGCTCCACTATTTTTTCATCGGAAAGTGCCTGTTCCTTTTGTTTATCTGGTGGTACATCTTGGGTGATCGTACCGCCTTCCGGCAATGCATAAATGGCTATCTTCTTTTCGGCGACCTGCTTCTTTACAATTTTCCCGGAGCAAACCTGGTACAGATCAGCCGAGACAAGACCAGAGACAAGCGCTTCTCCAAGCCCGAAGCTGGCATCGATCGAGATGGTGTTTCGATGCCCCGTCACGGGATCTGCCGTAAACATAATCCCCGAAACCTCGGGAAAAACCATTTGCTGTACCACAACCGACAGATAAACCGAGCGATGAGCAAATTCATTTTTCATACGATAAGAAATGGCCCTGTCTGTAAATAAGGAAGCCCAACACTTTTGGATGGCTTGGAGAAGTTGATCTTCACCTTTTACGTTTAAATAGGTATCTTGTTGCCCCGCGAAGGAGGCTGTCGGCAAGTCTTCAGCGGTAGCACTGGATCGAATGGCATAAGCGGCTTCGGCCCCTGTCTCTTTCCATGCTTGCAAAATCGCAGATCGAATATCGTCCGGCATACTCAATGACTCAAGATGATCGCGAATCCGTTTGCCTAATTGCTGAAGGTGATCCAGCTGGTTGGGGTCTAATTGATCAAGGAGATTAAACAGTTCATCCATTTCACTGCTTGTTTCAATAAAAGAACGGTAAGCGGCAGTCGTCACACAAAATCCTTTCGGAATCGGAAAACCAGCCTTACTCATTTCACCCAGATTGGCTCCCTTACCCCCAACGTAAGGTAGGCTTGTTTTATCGATCTCATTAAAGTTCAGCACATACTGTACCATTTCGATCCCCCTTTTGATTAAGAAAGCAAATCAGCTTTAGGCTCCATGGAGATAATCACCGTACCCATTTGGGGCAATTTTCTTGATATACCCGATATTCTTGTCTAATTCGTCTTGTTTTAGCCTTGTGGTCGGTTCTTGACACCGCGCCGCCGACTCCGGCTGTTGGTCTGCGCCTGGTCATACCTCACTTTCCGGTTCGTCGAGATGGTTCATGTGTCAGGAACGGAGAACCCGACGACGCCTCGGACACAGCGACTCGCGCAGAAGGCGTTCGCTAACACTGCATAGATCCCCTTTATGCCGGGAAAACCCCGTCCCCAATTTCATTCTAAAATAAAGCCACGCAAAAATAAAGTGAGTACTCACTAAATGAACCATGTAAAAAACACCTTAAACAACCTTACTCCGAGATTTGATCGGACAAAAAAGCCTGCATTTCCATGAACAACCGGAGAATGCAGACTTCTTGTTTTGATTATTAAGACGGCCTGATTGTGAGACGAATAGGTTTTTCGGCTTTTTCAACTATGTTGAGACGCATCTACTTTCTGATCATATAGAAGGTACCTGTGGTAAAAGCAATGAGTTTCCCCTTCTCGTTGGTGATCTCGCAAGTGGCCGTCGCCAGCGTTGAACCCATATGAACTAATTTGGCTCGCGAAATTAGCTCTTTACCGAATCCAGGTTTAAGATAGTTCACCTTTAACTCAACGGTTACCGCTCCTTTATATCCTTGCGGCAATCGCTGATTGATGAGTGATCCAATCGTTGAATCCGCCAAAGTAGCAGTTATTCCGCCATGAACCATTCCCGCCTTGTTTAGCATAAAAGGCGTAACAGGCACGCAAAACTCATATTCATTCTCATCCACAAATCTACCTTTTAACCCCATAAATCCGGAAATGTATGCGCTGTGGCGTTCTCGTTTCTGTTTGATTGCCTGTACAGCCAAAGCCAAAATTTCCTTTTCTTCTTCTGTTCCCTCATGCAAAATATGGTGCAATTCTTCATTCAAATTCATCTCTCACCGTTCCTTTTCTTCTCATTTAAAATAATGCGATGGAAATCCATGTGCTATTTCGATTATAAAGGAAAAGCCCCATCAAAGCGGGACTGATCTAGAAGACACATCATGTCATGTGATAGATCAAATTCAAAAAACAACCCTTCATCTACAGGTAGAAACTTTTTTCGGCAAAAGATTAAATTCAGGCGGCTCAAGAATCTTACGGCATCGGAAATATCTCCCGTTTTTTTATACAAGAATACTTTTCCATATGATATGCAAATAATATCTCTTGAAACTGTTAAGAGGTGATGGTAAATGAGTAGCTTTGCTATGATTGGAAATTGGAGAAGAACCCCTACATTAGAACGATTTGCGGAAGGAATAAAAGCAGAAATGGAAAAAAACGGATTCCAATTGGATCCCGAGGTTAGCCCCGATATCCAATTGGTACTCAACTTTGTTGACCCTGACAAGCCGCAACACTTTCGGCGCCATGGGAAAGGGACATTTGTGGCAACCATTGCGGAGACAGACCGGGCTACCGACAATATCCTTTACGCCGGATATCCCATTCTCATTCGGTCTTTGGGCAACTTTATGATCTATCTCGACCGTTCCCAAGCTGAGCCGAAAACTCACTTCATCACGTTGGAACAGGGCTGTTATTCCACCGTAAAAAGGGAAAATGAGGATGGGTATTTTGCGGAAGTGTTTCAGCGCCTGCGTCCCCTGGCCACATCGAAATTGGTGATTGACAATGTCTTTCATCCCGATTTGCCGGAAACATTGTGGAACGGGGATGAAACAAGCGAAAGCCTTTATCATGCCGGTAAAAAGCTGGATGAGATGAATTTGTTGCCAACCCCTTTTCCGATTGAAGAACTGTTGTCACCCAAAGAGTTTCGCCACATCAAGCGCCTGTATGGAGTTGGCGGACTCAGTTACGGCAATTTAAGCGCTCGGCAAAAGGACAACCAGTTTTGGATGAGCGCCAGCGGCGTAAATAAATCAAATCTGAAAGAAATTGGCCGGGACATCTTATTGGTCAAAGGATATGACGATAAACTTTCGGCCATGGAACTAAGCGTTCCCCCTCAAGTGCAACCAAAGCGGGTATCTGTGGATGCCATTGAACATTGGATGATCTATGCGGAACATCCAGACGTGGGAGCAATCGTACATATTCATGCTTGGATGGACGGAGTTCCTTCAACAGAAGTCAATTATCCGTGTGGAAGCATCCAATTGGCGGAAACCGTTGCGGAGTTGATCCGCCAGTCCGACAATCCCTCACAAACTGTGATCGGCTTGAAAAATCACGGCCTGACCATTACCGGCAGAGATTTGGATGATATTTTTGAAAGAATTGAAGGAAAGATTATTCCACAGGTACCCATGAGTTAAAAAGGACGATTCCCATGAACAAACCGATTGTTCTCATTACAGGCGCATCCAGTGGTATTGGGGAAGAGATCGCGAAACAACTCGTGTTAAACGGATACTTCCCCATCCTGGCCGCGCGAAACATGCAAGCTCTTAACAAGATAAAACAGGAATTAACGGAATGTGAGGTTATTCAATGTGACGTGACACGTGACACGGATGTGAAACATCTGGTGGATCGGGTGATTCGGCAGTTTGGTCGCATCGACATTCTGATAAACAACGCCGGTTATGGACGGTTTGGCGGTACATTGGACATCTCGCTTGAAGATTACCAGGGAATGATGGAAACCAATTATTTGGGTGCGGTGCGAACGACATACGCCGTCTTGCCCCATATGTTGCAAAAAAGGGGCGGGCGAATCATCAATATCGCATCACTGGCCGGTTTGACCGGCATTCCCAATCTGGCGGGTTACTGCGCGACCAAATTCGCTTTGATCGGCTTTTCTGAGTCTTTACGTTTGGAATATTCACCTATGATTCAAATCGGGGTACTCTGCCCCGGACCCGTCATGTCGCCGTTTTTTGGCAAAGATGATCCATCTCGCTATTTTCCTTCTCCCATTGCCCGGCAGATGCTGGACACCCGCACGGTTGCCCGTCATGCCATTGAGCTGATCGAGCGTCCGCGGATGATGGTGATCCCACACAAGTTAAAATGGGCATTAAAACTTCGCCATCTTTTTCCCGGCTTATATTTTTGGGCAACCCAATTGATGTATGGCCGGATGATGCCAAAAGACCGTGAAGTGAGTCAACCAATATCACAATGATAGGTGGAATAACTTGTGTACTTTTTTGTAGTAAACTCCGTCTCTGGAAATGGCCGTGGAAAAGAAGTATGGTCTTACGTGGAAAAGAAATTAAACAAGATGAACGTACCCTACCAAGCGGAATTCACCCAGAGAGCCGGACACGCAACAAGGATCGTAAAATCAGCAGTGCGACAACCCGATATCAAAGCGATTGTGGCGATCGGCGGGGATGGGACGGTCAATGAGGTGGGCAGCGGTTTGATTGGCACGAACATCCCCATGGGATATATTCCCGCGGGTACGGGAAATGATTTCGCTTTGGCAAACAGGATTCCCTTTGATCCCTATTTAGCGTTGGATCGCGTGTTGGAACATAACGTACAACGCATCGATACGGCTGATTTGGGTGACAGAAAAATGATCGGTTTCATGGGGATTGGTTTTGATGGCAAAGTCGCCGAAATGGTCAATCGTTCCTCCAAAAAAAAATGGTTGGGAAGATTGACCTACGTATTAGAGGGATTAAAGCTTTTACGGTCGTTTCAACCTGACCAATTCACACTGACAATTGACGGAAAATCTTATGAATATGATGGAGCATGGCTGGTTGCGGTGACAAATATCCCCAACCTTGGAGGGGGAATGAAAATCTGCCCCTCCGCCATAGTGGACGATGGGCAATTAGATGTTTGCTGTGTGCAGAATTTGACTCAAGGCGAGCTCTTACGGGTCATACCGTCAGTATACAAAGGGAAGCATACGAATCATCCCTCCATCAAGTTCCATCGCGGAAAAGAAATTACAATTCACTCACGCTCACCGTTACCCATTCATGTGGATGGAGAAGTGGTTTTGCAACCGCCACTTTCGATCAAAGTCAATCCACGATCGCTCAGCATCATATAGAAACCGCACAAAAGGAGGACGGCAATGATGGACAAATATTGAGAGCCACTCGCAAAAGAGGGCTCTTTTTCTGTGGAAGTACTTATGTTGTTAACTAGTCGGTCACCCATGTCGTTCTCCGTGCTCTTCCCGCCATAATAAGTCCGCTCGCTCCAGTCCCCTCCGTCGGGAGCGGGAAAACTCGCTATCACTCAGACATCTTCCCGCTTTTTCCCATCGTCGGGGCTGTCGTTACACGGAGGCGGCAAAGGCACTGTCGTTCTTATCCATAAGCAAAAAAGGCAAGCAGTGCGCTCGCCTGTCATAACCATGCTCTTTTAACCCATGGCATTATCCTTTTGGTTTAACCAGCAGAGAGGCAAAAAAGGAAAAAACGATGGCGGACGTAATCCCAGCGCTGGTAACTTCAAAGATTCCCGTAATCAATCCCGTCCACCCATTCAATTTTAATTCTTGGATGGTGCCATGCACCAACGAGTTGCCAAAGCTGGTAATGGGCACCGTCGCCCCGGCCCCGGCGAATTTGATCAAAGGCTCGTATAACCCAAGCCCATCCACCGCCGCTCCCAGCACAACCAAAATGGCCATGGTATGGGCCGGTGTGAGCTTAAATACGTCAAACAAAATCTGTCCCAACACGCAAATGGCCCCACCAACAACAAAAGCCCAAACATATTGCATCATGATGAACGCCCCATTTCTATTGATACCGCATGAGCGATACAAGGAATCGTTTCCCCCTGCTGATAGGAAATCGGGGACATCAGCGCTCCGGTCGCCACCACGAGGATGCGTTTGAATTCCCCTTTTTTCATGCGCTTGAGCAAATGGCCATAGGTGACCACAGCACAACACGCGCATCCGCTCCCCCCTGCTTCCACCTCTTGGTTTTCATAATCGTAAATCATCATGCCGCAATCTTGAAACCGGGCATGATCGATCGGCACGCGGTGTTTTTCCAGCAACTCACAAGCGATGGAATGGCCCACCTTGGCCAAATCGCCCGTTACGATCAGGTCATAATGATCAGGTGTGATCCGCAAGTCGCGCAAATGGGCTTGGATCGTATCCACTGCCGCAGGCGCCATGGCCGCTCCCATATTAAAGGGATCGGTGATGCCCATGTCCACGATACGGCCAATTGTTGCCGAAGTAACCACAGGCCCTTCCCCTTCATCGGCAACCAATGCCGCACCCGCCCCAGTCACCGTATACTGAGCCGTCGGCGGCTTTTGCGAACCGTATTCCGTTGGATAGCGAAACTGTTTTTCCGCAGTCGAATTGTGGCTGCTGGTGCCCGCCAGCACAAACTTGGCCGCTCCCGAATTGACCAACAATGAAGCGAGAGCCAAACTTTCCATTGAGGTCGAACAAGCCCCAAAAACCCCCAAAAAGGACATTCCAAAAGTTCTTGCCGCAAAGCTGGCACTCATTATTTGGTTCATCAGGTCACCGCCGATGAAAAACTGCACTTGGTCTTTGGTGAGGCCCGCCTTTTTTATCGCCGTTTTTCCCGCTTCTTCCAGCAACTCTTTTTCGGCTTTCTCCCAACTGTCTTGGTTAAGAGTGGAATCGCCGTGAACCAAGTCAAAATCATTCCCCAGGGGCCCTCTTCCTTCAAAAGGCCCCACAACCGCAGCCGCCGACTGAATCACCGGCTTGTTCTCAAACACCCAAGATTGATGTCCTTTTAGCATGTCATGATCCCCCGCCTGTGATATTGGGATTAAACAACAGGTGCAACAATCCGACAACAAACGCCGCAACCGCACCAAAAACGATCACCGCACCCGCCAGCTTGAACATTTTTCCTCCCACGCCCAACACCACGCCTTCCGCGCGGTGTTCAATGGCGGCCGAAGCCATTGAATTGGCAAAACCCGTCACCGGGACAGCCGATCCCGCACCGGCCCATTGACCTAATTTGTCATAAACCCCGATACTCGTCAAAATGACGGAGATCAAGATCAGAGAGGCTACCGTCGCTGTGGCGGATTGATCCTCTTTCATTCCAAACCCTTTCATGTACATATCTTGCAAGGCCTGACCCACAATGCAAATCCCGCCTCCCGCTATAAATGCGCGAATGCTGTTTTTGACAACCGGTCTTTTCGGTTCATGCCGATTCGCCAACTCTTTGTATTCTTGCTGTACAGGTGTTAAGTTCTTCTTTTGTTTGTCAGCCATATTCTTTCTCCCTAACTGATTAACTGTGGTTTGATCTCATCGATCACTCGTTGCAATTGATTTGAACATTGTTCATATACCTTCTTCGCCCGCTTATCTTTAGTGGACAACCCGAACATTTCAAGATCCGCTTCACACTTTTTCAAGGTGGCCAACAGCTTCGCTTTTTCCTGCGGCGGTTGAATTTGAATCTGGTCGTCATAAAGGTCCAAATAAAGCTGCCCATCTGAATCGACTTGGGCCAAAAAAACATTTTCCAGCGCGACACCCTGTTTTTCCAATTCCGTCTGCAACCAACCGCGATTGAGTCCCCGTCGCGCCAATTCCTCATCCAAAATGGAACCGTCTTCTACCACCAGATGGGGCTCTTCCCCATTCTCCACCTTTAATCCCACTTTTTTGGGGGTAAGCGGCTGATACTCGTTTTTGACCAGCGCATTAATCATCCCATTGTGTTCTATCACAGCAAACTCAACATCAGCGACATTAAAAATGTTTTTATTGCGCAGTTGCGACATCAACTCGTCAATTGTCAGCCGCTCTTTTTTGAGATTATCATCCAACACTTTCCCATTCTTTATTAAGACGGTCGGTTTCCCGTCCACCCACTCTCGCGCTTTTTTGCTCTTAAGCTGCATAAATCCAATCCCAATCGCCACAGCACTCCAAACCACCAACGACACAATCCCCAAATGCCAGGTTCCATCCGTTTCGAGCGGAATGGTAGCCGCCACACTGCCAATCGTGATTCCCGTTATATACTCAAATGGGGAAAGTTGGGTCACTTGCCTTTTACCCAATAATCTTGTTAATAGAAAAAGGATCGCAATCGCCAACAGTGTTTTGAGCGACACGGCAATCCAACTCGGCATGGTATCCACCCCCGTTTTAAGGTAAATGTCCATAGATATTATGGTTTGGTTTCACTACTAATATTCTTTCTGTTAGCTAACATAAACAGAAGCGATTTGTGCAAATTAACTGTGTACCAAACGAAAAGGAGGTGTGATGATGACGATTGCATCGGATGTCAAAACCTGCGTTGCCTCTCTGAAAAGTGCCCAAGCAAGCTTGGAGCAATTTGCTCTCAGCACCCAAAACAAACAAGCCAAACAAATGTATACAAATGCGGCACAACAAACGCAACAAATCATTAAACAAATCGAGCCTCGCGTGCAGCAACTTGAAAATGAGGAGCCTCAATACAAAGGATTTTAATAGAAAAAACACATAAAGGACGTCGGCCATCACAGGCCGACGTCCTATTTTGTCCACACATTTCTTTCTATCTCCGTTTCCCTCTTGCTTCATCACAGTCACATCTTCACGATCTTTTTCATACAATAAAGCATCCCCCAATATGCCCACCGCCTGAATCAGAACGGCGCCCCCCTTGTTGCAGCGGGGGGCGCCGGCAATCATCAACCCCACTCACATAAATCCCATAATGATATTGGCGGCTTCCAAAGCGGCGGCCGGTTTTCCCAATTGTTGCGCTATGTTTTGCCATTGTTGCCTCTTGAGGGTATCCGCCATATAAGGAAGAAGGACGCTGGGCACGATGGCAGGCCTATCTTCGCGAATCGCCGCCCCCTTTGTTATGAGAAAGCGGCTATTGTTTTCCTCTTGCCCCGGAATGGGCCGGCAAATCAAGATCGGCAGTCCACAAGCAAGTGCTTCGGAGCTGGTCAATCCTCCCGGTTTGGAGATGAGGATGTCCGACGCCCTCATCAAGTCGACCATGTTTCGCACAAAAGGATAAAGATGAAAATGGGGATGTTGCTGGGTGAATCGTTTCAACTTCTCAAACAGCGATGGATTGTTCCCTGTTACGATCAACAATTGTAGGGGGAAGTCATTAAGATCGAGAAAAGTTTGCAATGACTTAATCATGGCGGTAAGCGGCCCGATCCCTTTCCCCCCACCCATCAACAACAGCGTGAAACGGTCTGGATTCAGTCTGAGTTTGGCGCGAATTTCCTTTTTTTCGCCTTGATTCAAAGAGAACATCGGATCAATCGGGATTCCCGTGGCATAAACAGGAGAGCGCGGAGTCGTTCGCTTGATGGCTTGGCCTGTTTCTTCATGGGCAACAAGATAAAAATCCACATCCCGATCGATCCAAAACCGGTTCGCCTTGAAATCAGTGACCACGGCGCCCAGTTTGAACGAATTCCTCAACTCATTTTTCAAGATCGCGCAAGCTCGCAAACAAAAAACGTGGGTGCATATGATTACGTTGGGTTGATATTCATTAATCATTTCTTTCAACCTGTGGGAAATGAGTCGCATAAGCGGTTGGTTAAGTACTTTATAAAATTCCTGATCATGTTGATAACAAACCCGCCAGAGCCCAGGGGCCAATCGCAAAGTGTTGAAATACAGCGACCCTAACATGCTTTCCAATGTTTTGTTGATCATGGGGAGAACGCAGACGATGTCTGTTTGGACGTGCGGGTACCGAAGCTGGAATGTTTTTTTCAGGGCCAGAGCTGCGCTGTAATGACCGTTGCCAGCGAATTTTTCTGTTAATAATAGCACTTTCTTCATATCCAACCCCCACTCGCATGAATAAGGTTAGTCTTTGAAACATGTTCCACTTTTATGATCGTCGAGTGGGAGAAGCCAATGCCAAACACCCCCGGAATCAGCTATCCGGGGGTGTTTGCGTTCATTTTCCATTCTTATATCACGATAATGCACACCCTTATTCAATCCACTGTTGAAAACCCTCATTGACCTGACGGAAAAACTGTTGGACTTGGCTTGCTTCATTCACGCTTTTCGTTATCGCCACTGGATACATGGGCAAACCTCGCACCGGTAGTCCACGGTAGAAGACTTGGGCCACGCCCACAGTCGTGCCTGCCTTCAAGGGGGCTTTTAAGCCTGTATAGAAGCGAACTTTGATTGTATACTGATCACGCTCCCCCCTGTAAATGGGGATGCGGATCTCCCGCTTGCCATACACGGGAGTCGATTGCCCATCTCCATTTGGCACCCTCAGCACCGCACCGCCAATGGTCTCGCCTCGTTTGACCAAGGTAGCCATTTCATAGCGATTAAAGCCGTAATCGAGAAGTTTCTTGGTTTCCACAAACCGGCTGTCTTCCGAACTGGTCCCCATGACAACGGTGATCAATCTGTGCCCCTCTTGCTTCGCCGTCCCGGTGAAACAATATCCGGCCGCCAGGGTGGAGCCTGTTTTCAACCCGTCAACCCCAGGGTAAAAATGGTCAAATCCCGGCAGCATGCGGTTCCAGTTGACCACTTTCTTTTCCCTTGTCGTTCCCGGGCGAAACGTATATTGCGGGGCAGAGATCAGTTGGGAGAATTCGGGATAGGTTTGCAACAATTTTCTCGCCAAGACAGCCGCATCTCTGGCTGACATCAAATGCTCCCCGCCAACTTGCGGCGGATCCGGGTAGTCTGTCATCTCCAAACCGGTCGCATTGCGGAAATGGGAGTTTTTTAAATCCATCGCTTGGGCCGTCGCGTTCATCCGATGAACAAAATCGGTTTCACTTCCCGCCACACGTTCCGCCAACGCAACGGTCGCATCATTGGCCGAATAAACAGCCATGCCCATAAACAGATCCTTCACCGTCATCTGCTCACCGGGCTGAAGATCGATCTGGGCTTCCTCTATCCCGGCCGCCCGCGCGCTGACCTGCACCATATCATCCCAAGACAGCTTGTTGTTATGAATCTCTTCCAACACGATATATTCGGTCATCATTTTGGTCATGCTGGCTGGAGGCAAGGGTTGATCGGTCTGGTTGCCGTACAGCGGCAGGCCCGTTTGGTAATCCAGCAAAATATGGGATTTGGCTGCGATTGTTGGTTGGGCTATCGGCACGCTTGGCTCGACCCGGTACGTGATCAACAGCTTCGGCCTTTTGCTGATATCCTCCAGATAATCACTGGAACGGAAGGATTTGCGATCATTTGCCTCATCGTGGTGACGCAGAGAAAAACCGTAATTTTTCTCCGTGCCCTGATACCAACCTTTGGCCAGTCCCGTCAGATCCCAGGCATATTCACCCGCTCCGGCAACTTTCGCATGGCTGAAAACATTCCCCACGCTTGGCTGATTCTCCCAATTCACCCCGCTGCTCGTCCAATCGGAAGTGACTTGAAACAAATCGATCTGTTGCTCCTGTTCGGTAGAGTATTGCTGCAAATAAACTTGGGCATTGGTAATCTGGGCCCCTTCGGGAAGAGCGGGCAAGTCAAACTTGATGAACGAACGGGCAATCCCGTAATCCGGATGCGTCCCACTGATCACAAAGGGGAAAAGTCTGTAATTCTGGGTGGGGTTTTTGCTGGAAACGAAGTTGTCATAGGTTGATTTTACCCCTTGCAACCCCACCGTCGGATCAATCACGACAGGGTAAGCGCGCTTGGGATCTTTCAACCATTGTTCATCCGCTTTGAGATCGAGATAGGTGACCCCACCTTTTTGGCGCAGTTGAAATTTGACTTTGTGGGAGGCGGCGTCATTCTGGTCATACATAAAAGGGACAGGCACAACAAAGATCACTTTTCCGTTCGGGGCGACAAATTGGATCGAGCCATCTTTTTGCAGAACGGGTTTGGTATTTTCTGTGTTAAGAGCCATCGAAAAAGTGGACGGTCCGGTGCGCTTATGTAACACCCACTCTTCTTTGACCCCCGTAGCCTCCACCTGGTAGACCAGGTCGATCCCTTCATATACATTCGGATAAACGATGCCATTGACTTGTCGTTTGACTGTCACCGGATGGCTGCCGGTAAGGCGAAAATCAATTTTCGCTTTCCCCTGCTCAAAACGGACCAAGTTCGGGGAAGTGGATTTGTCGGCAAATGCGAATCGGGTTTGATGGCCCAGATTGACGTAAGTCATCCCGCCGCTTAACCTTTTCGCTTGCAAACCGCTTTTGTTTCTTTCCTTGATATTGATCCATTTTCCGCTTTCCTTATAATGGATCGGTTCCAAATACTGCTCGGTGACAAACGTTTTGCCATCGCTTTTGACAAATGTTTTTGATTTTTCCGTCCTTAACCCGATCACTTCTTTCAACCCATTCTCTTTCTTCGCTTTCGCCCCGCTTTGCGCATAAATGGATGGATTGATTGGCAAGAACAGGATGGCCAGCATGATCATCACCAAGGGGATGGAGATCCATCTCATCCATCTTTTAAAACTGGGTTGTCCCATTTTACACTCACTCCTCTTTGGTTACAAAGGCCCTTTCACATTCAGCGCCTTGATTACAGTCGGATGAAAAGGAAAAATCATCCCGTTAATATCATTCGTATGAACTTTCAATTTTTTGTATGGGCGCATGTTTGTGATGGGGGGATATAAATGGGCCCGCGCCAACCAATGATGGTTCGTTCACTGAGAACATCGAAAACACCTCCGAAATGACGATGCTTCCATTCAGGAGGTGTTTTTGTCTAATTTGCGGATGAAAGCTCCATCGCACACGGTTCACAGCGAAGCCGATTGCAGATAATGGTACAAAAGGTTGTAGGTATGTTCCAACGCATCACGATGGGTCCGCTCATAAGCGTGGGAAGCATCCACACCCGGACCGATCAACGCGTGCATCACATCAACCCCCGCTTTCACGGCAGCGCTTCCATCAGAAGCATAAAACGGATAAAGGTCAACTTGATAATAAATCCCATGCTTTTCCGCCAGTCGAATCAATTTATTGGTCAATTCATAATGGTATGGGCCGCTGCCGTCTTTGGCGCAAATGGACACGCAAAATTCATCCGTGGTCTGCCCTTCCCCGATGGCGCCCATATCAACCGCCAAGTATTCACGCACTTGGGAGGGGATGTTGGAATTGGCCCCAAAGCCAACCTCTTCAAAATTGCTGAAGAAAAAATGCGTCGTATGTGGCAATTTGACATTATTCTCTTTAATATAAGCCAACAATTCTATTAAAACCGCCGCACTAGCCTTATCGTCCAAATGACGGGCTTTGATAAAACCGGTATCCGTTTCCACCACATGGGGGTCAAAGGCAACATAATCCCCCACGCGAATCCCCAATGCCGTGACATCATCCGCTCCCTTCACCTTCGCATCGAGCCTCACTTCCATATGCTCATCCGATCGCTTCTGCTCTTCCGCGTCCGCATACACATGCACGGAGGTGTGGGTTGCCAAAATGGTTCCCGGTATCACATCTCCGGCTCGCGTCCTTACATAGCAATAGGCACCATCCACGGAAAACCAGCCAAATCCGCCAATTTTGCTCAGCCGCAACCGCCCATTGGGCTTGATCTCTTTCACCATGGCCCCCAAGGTGTCAACGTGAACGGTAACCAGTCGATGGATTTGATCATCTTCTCCTTCTATGGTCACCATTAAACTTCCCTTGTTATTCTTTCGGGATGCCAACCCCAATAAACGCATCCGTTCCTCAATATACTGGATCGCCTCTTGCGCACAGCCAGTGGGGCTGTGGATGTTAAGCAGTTGAACCAATGTCTCGCGCGTTGCCTTCTCAGGAAATACGACCATCGTGTACCCTCCTTTTAATCAGAAGAAAGGCTTCCTTCACCTAGTTTATTTACGAAGGAAGCCCCGTTCATGATTATTTTATTTCTTTGGCTCAAGGACAACGGCAACCGTTTTACCCGCTTCCGCTTTTTCCGCCGCTTGGTCTTGGAGGACCCAATTTTCAAGTTGTGGGAAAATGACAGGCGTGGTCAGCGGCTTCCCTTTTTCCTTGATGAAATCCATATCAAACTCAAGCAATTTCTGGCCCGCTTTGATTTTCTCACCTTCTGCCACATGAGTGACAAAACCTTCGCCATTTAATTCTACGGTGTCAATCCCAACATGGATCAATATTTCTACACCATCCGTTGTTTTTAACCCGATGGCGTGCTTGGTTGGGAATAAGTTGATCACTTCACCGTCAACCGGCGCGCACACAAACCCATCCTCCGGTTCAATAGCGAAGCCATCCCCCATCATTTTTTGGGAAAACACCTGATCCGGGACTTGCTCCAGCGAAATTTTCTTTCCGCTGAGCGGCGACAAAATTTCAACTCGCTTTTTTCGTTTCCAAAAAAACATGAGCCCTTACTCCTTATGTCCCCTAAAATGAATTGCCGCTTTTTAGGTTTTCCGGGTTGAGCGGAACCAAATCATCAACGACAAACAGCCCGTCTTTCCTAATCAATTCCCCGTCAAAGTAAATCTCTCCTCCACCATATTCCGGACGTTGTATGGAGACCAAATCCCAGTGCACGGAAGAACGGTTTCCATTATCCGCTTCATCATACGCGTTGCCCGGGGTAAAGTGGAAGCTTCCGTTGATCTTCTCGTCAAACAATGTATCCTTCATCGGATGATTAATGTACGGGTTCACGCCAATGCTGAACTCGCCAATGAAGCGTGCGCCTTCATCCGTATCCAAGATCTGGTTGATCCGATCCGTTTGGTTTGCCGTCGCTTTAATGATTTTACCATTTTGGAATTCGAAACAAATGTTTTCAAATGTGACACCTTGGTAAACAGAAGGCGCATTGAAGGTGATTTTCCCATTGACCGAATCCCGCACAGGCGCGGTGAAGACTTCTCCGTCAGGAATGTTGTTCTCTCCGGCGCACTTGATTACAGGGATATCCTTGATCGAGAACGTGAGATCGGTGCCGGGGCCGACGATCCGCACTTGGTCGGCTTGTTCCATCCGCTTCACCAATGGCTCCATCGCTTTAGCCATCCGTTCGTAGTCCACATTGCAAACTTGGAAATAAAAATCTTCAAACGCCTCCGTACTCATATTGGCCAATTGCGCCATGGAAGCGTTGGGATAGCGGAGAACAACCCACTTGGTATGTTTCACCCGTTGATTTGTATGTACAGGCTGTCTGAACATGCGGGCGTACAAACTCATCTTGTCGTCCGGCACATCACTGGTTTCCGTGATGTTATCGCTTCCGCGAATTCCGATGTAGCAATCCATATCCTTCATTTGGTTCAATGCGTGGCGGGCCCAAGTTTCTTGGTGTTCTTCAGAGGTGCCCAACAACAGGGCCCTTGTTATCGTTTCATCATGCAGCTGAACATAAGGGTAACCACCCGCATCATATACAGCGGTGATCAACGCGCGCGCCAGTTCACGCTCTTTTCCGAAGACGTCGATCAAGACTCGCTCCCCTTTTTGCACCTTACAAGAATGTTCGACCAAGATTTTGGCCAATTTGACAATACGAGCATCCCGCATGAATTCATCCCCTTTTCATTCATGAATGAACATTGTACAATGACACGAGAGTAGTCCGGACCAAGTTCAATTTGTCAATAAACAATTGAACCTTCAATTATCTATTTTATCACGAATTTCCATGAAGACAAATGGCATAACTGGGAGGAATTGAATTGTTCACGTTCGAAAAGACGGCTGGAGATAAACAAACCCAACTGGAAAGCATGGTGAAACAGCTCAAGTATCTGATAGAAGGAGAAAAGGATTGGCTGGCCAACCTGGCCAATGCGGCTGCCCTCCTGTACCATTCTCTCGATGAGGTCAACTGGGCGGGATTTTATCTCATGAAACAAGGCGAACTCGTCCTCGGACCATTCAACGGCAAACCGGCCTGCATCCGCATCCCGGTGGGCAAAGGCGTATGCGGTGCGGCGGTAAAAGAAGAAAAGACCATGCTGGTGAAAGATGTTCACGCCTTCCCCGGCCATATCGCCTGTGATGCGGCCACCCGTTCCGAAATCGTCATTCCGTTGAAAGTGGACGGCCAAATCATCGGCGTGCTCGACATTGACAGCCCGGTTGAAGCCCGCTTTGATGAAAGTGATCGAACGGCGCTTGAGCAATGCGCGGAGCTTTTGTGCCAAGGTTGCAATTGGTCGGGCTTGTTGTCATAAGCAAAAAAGCCACGGTTGTCGTGGCTTTTTTTCACTTCATGTTATATCCCCATTGCATCGGGCGAAATTTCACTTTCCAGATTCCCTTCTTATTTTTCACCATTTGGAACTGCCCCAGGTTCTCCCCTTCTTCCGGAAACTCCAGATAGCCCGATTTCTTGTCGACTTCAATAAACTTCACTTCTTGAACCCTGGCAAAAAGCTTTCGCATCTGCTCCGCCGTCTTGAGCCCATCCTCTTTCATCATTTTTAGGTGTTCTTGCTTACTCCATTCCACTTGTTCCAAATCATCGATAAACAATTCATATTGCGTGGCATAGTCTTTCGTATCAATCGCATGAAAATATAATTTCGCCACCATGATGGGATCGGCATCTTTGAGCACGCGATCATCCCATTTCTTTTTGAAAGCCGTGTATACTTTTAATTCGTCCGGACTTAACTGCAACAGGTTACTCTCTTCAGCAAAGGCGATCTTATTCTCATTTCCCACAACGGTACCCGTTCCGAGCTCTTCTTTTTCTTGACAGCCCAGAAGGAGGGCGCTGGATAAACATAACGCAGCAAACACTTTCCAACCTTTATTCAAAAAAGACCCCTCCTAAAACTTCATCAAAAAAAATAATAGCATGTTTTTTACAAAAGAGCTTGTCATATCAGTGAACAAGAAAAAACCTTCCAGACACTGGAAGGATTCATTCGCGTTCAATTCCTCGAAAATCGGTATAAACCCGATAAGCGCGGCGAATTTCCTCTTTCATCCAATCTGGAAATCCCCCTTCATCCAACCGCGTCAGCGGTACCCAATGGTAACTCTCGTGTTCGGTGCTGAGCTTCAGTTGACCCTGTGGTTGGTCACAAGCGAATTTGACGATGATCAAATGTTTCTCGTCTTGAATCTCGTCATACACGTAAGCAGGAGCCACGACCTTCACCTGCAACCCCGTCTCTTCCATCACTTCCCTGGACAGCGCCTCCATCAAAGGCTCACACGGTTCCAACCCGCCACCCGGAAAATCCCAGCCGTGGGTCTCTTTTCTCGTGCGCTCTTCTTCAGACTTGCGCAAAATCAGTACGCGGTCTTGATCGAAGATAATCGCTTTCGCGGCAATTTTATATGGTTTGTTCATGTGATCCTCCACCTACTTCAAGCGAAAAAAGGTTGAGGAAGCAGTTGCAATTAACTTTTCCCGCTCGTCCGTTACTTTAGTCTCCATCACAATAATGGTTTTTCCCTTTTTGATCACGGCCGTTTCCGCCGTCAACCATCCCGCTTCCCCTGGCGCCAAGAAATGAACGTTCAAATCCATCGTCACAGCCTTCGCGTCATTTCCTTCAGCTTGGATCACCGTTGAGCCCATGGCGGTGTCGATGAACGTCGCCGTCACACCTCCATGCAACATGTTAAAGCGATTGCGCAATTCATCGGTGATGTACATGCGATGCAAGTAAACCTGTTTGTCCGCATCATAGCCAAGAGCCTGAAAATTCATCATCTCTTCGATATATGCAAGCGGGCTGACACGGGTGCGTTTCAACGCTTGAACCAATTTGTGGATCGTCTTCACTTCGGTTGATGTTAAGTCCTGCAACTCTTGATATAACGTTTCTAATGTCATCGTGCTGTTCCTACCTTGCAACAGTATTCACTCTCACTATATATTAACTAATCAAAAAAAGGTTAGCAAGCAAGCCCTTGCTAACCTTGGCCGTTATGCTCACCACCCCCCCGATACGCTCACGGTCTCTCCCGTGATCGATGCCGCTCCATCTGACGCCAGATATAGCGCGCAAGCCGCCACTTCTTCAGGTTTGATAAACCGTTTGATCGATTGTTTGTGCAGGAGGTGTTTATGAAGCGCTTCTTCTTTCGTGATCCCTTCGGTTGCCGCCAACTTCTGCAACTGGTTCTGAATCAGGGGCGTATCGACGACACCAGGCAGGATGGCATTGGCTGTGATGCCGTACTCCGCCGTCTCCAATGCCACTGTACGCGTCAGCCCAATCACTCCGTGCTTGGCCGCGATATAGGCTGATTTAAAGGGGGAAGCGGTTTTGCCGTGGACCGACGAGATGGTGATGATCCGTCCATAGCGCTGCTGTTTCATCAAGGGAACGGTATGTTTGATCAGCAGAAAGGGCCCCGTCAACATCACATTGAGCAATAGGTTCCAGCGGTCGAGCGGAAAATCCTCAACCCGGTCAATATGTTGCAGACCTGCATTATTCACAATCACGTCGATCCGCCCGACCGTTTGCGCCAATTCAGCGACCGCTCCCTTCACCATCGCTTCATCCGTCACATCCACGGCGACCCCCGTCACCTCCGCCCCCGTCTCTTCCCTCATGCGGGTTGCGGCGGCTTCCGCTTGTTCCCGCTTTAAATCCCATACCACCACACGGTCACCATTGGCGGCGAAGGAGCGTCCGATCGCGTAACCAATCGTGCCCGCCGCGCCAGTCACAATCACTGTCCGTTTCAAATCCATCTTCTCTCCCCTCTTTTTCTGTCTTCACACCCAGCCCGTCAGCAAAGCGAGCAGGATCACTACAGGAACGGCCAACGTTTTAATCACCGTAATCGCAAAGATATCAGGATACGACTGGCGATGCGTCAAGCCGCAGATCGCAAGCAATGTGATGACAGCTCCGTTATGCGGCAGCGTATCCAAACCGCCCGCCGACATCGACGCAATGCGGTGCAACAACTCCGGGTTAATCCCGTTTTGCGCCGCCCAAGCGAGATACTGCTGTCCCATCGCATCGAGTGCGATGCTGAGCCCACCTGAAGCGGAGCCGGTGATGCCCGCCAAGATGTTGATCGACAAGGCTTCCGACACCAAAGGACTGGTCTTCATCGTCAACAAAAAATCGGCGACGGTCTTAAAGCCGGGCATGCTGGAAATTACCCCGCCGAAGCCCACTTCCGATGCCGTGTTCAAGATGGCGAGCAGCGCACCCATCACCCCCGCTGTCAACGCGGGACTTAAGCGAAGAGACGCGTGTTGGGACGCATCCGTTCTGCGTTTTTGGTAAAGGGTAATCAAACCAGTCAGCAAACCCCCCCCGACCAGGGCCAACACGAGTGACCATGTTCCCAAGACTTGTTTCACATCTAATCCCTGGTAAGACGCGAGCTCAGCCTCACTATACCAACCGGGCAAAACAACGTAAGTAAACAGCGCATTTCCGCCCAATACGCAAATCAGCGGCAAGATCGCCATCCAAAACGGAGGCACTCCTTCCACCCGTTTGCTCTCTTCTTGCTCGTGGTGTTCCCCATACCCTTCACCCCGAGACACCAGTTTCTGTCTACGCATATGAAGCCAAATGAGTCCGAGCACCGCAATAAACAAACCGCCGCAAATCCCGATCACCGGAGCGGCAAACGCGGTTGTCTTGTAGTAGGCCGTGGGGATCAAGTTCTGGATTTGGGGCGTGCCTGGCAGAGAATCCATCGTAAACGTAAAGGAACCCAAGGCAATCGTCGCCGGAATCAGTCGCTTAGGGATATTGGCCTCACGGAAAAGCGCCGCCGCGAACGGATACACGGCAAAAGCGACCACAAACAAACTGACGCCGCCGTAGGTGAGTACCGCACAAGCCAGCACCACAGCCAAAATGGCCTGATTCTTGCCAAAGGTCCGCGTAAGACCAAAGGCAATGGAGCGCGCCGCACCGCTCACTTCCATCATCTTGCCGAAAACGGCACCCAAAAGGAAAATAGGAAAATACAATTTCACATAATTGGCCGCTTTTACCATAAACACTTCCGTATAGGTCGGCAACAGCGGCAATCCAGACAATCCCGCCGCCAGCAAGGCGAAGACGGGGGCAAACAAGATCACCGGGTAACCGCGGTAAGCCATGAACATCAGTAAGCCGAGTGCGAGGAAAATAGCCACTACACCTATGCGGATCCCTCCTT
The DNA here is from genome assembly GCF_042665195.1 of Laceyella putida. NCBI lineage: Bacteria > Bacillati > Bacillota > Bacilli > Caryophanales > Thermoactinomycetaceae > Laceyella > Laceyella putida. The sequence continues at coordinate 86,895 of NZ_JBHTBW010000021.1, read as the reverse complement.
TTAAACCGGTCTCACCTTACTCATGTTGCAATTTTCATACCATAAGAAAAACAGGACACCTTCTGTCGGAGGTGTCCATTGATAAAGACAAGATGCAGGCAAACTCCCGTCACCAGTGGCGCATCTCCCCAAAATGTGTCCATTTTCCCGGACTACTCGTCCAACATCGTATACTATTCCTGCTCCAGCAGCCCGTATTTTCTGCACTTCTGATAAAAACTGGACCGACTGATGCCCAACAGCTCAATTGCCAAATCCCGCTTATGGTTGGCCGCTTTGAGCGCCCGCGACAGCGCTTCCCGCTCCGCCTGTTCCATCGCATGAAACAACGAAAAATCCTCCATCTCCTTTCCCTTCTCCTGCCTCATATGAAATGGCAAGTGTTCCATATCGATCTCCATCCGCTCTGTCAAATGCAAAGAACGTTCCAACGCATTGCGCAACTCTCTCACATTGCCAGGCCAATGGTACCTTAACAAACATTGCATCGCTTGCGGCGTGATCCCTTTGATATACACGCCCAATTCCTGTGACAACTCTTGCAAAAAAAACTCCACCAATTCCGGGATATCTTCTTTACGTTCGCGCAAGGGCGGAATGGTCAGGGTCAACACATTCAGACGGTAATACAAATCCTCGCGAAAACGTCCTTTTTTCACTAAGTCCCACAAATGCCGATTGCTGGCCGCTATCACCCGCACATCCACTTGCACAGGCGTCACGCTGCCCACGGGTTCAATCTCTTTCTCTTGCAACACGCGCAACAATTTCGCCTGCATGGTGACGGGCAGCTCCGCGATCTCATCGAGAAAGATCGTTCCCCCGTGTGCCATCGCGAACTTTCCCTTTTTCCCGCCGGGCAACGCGCCAGTGAAAGCGCCTTCTTCATAGCCAAACAAAATCGCTTCGAGCAAATTCTCGGGAATCGCTGCGCAATTCACTTTGACGAAGGGCCGAGACACCCGATAACTCAAATGGTGCAATGCATGAGCAAACATCTCTTTGCCCGTACCGCTCTCACCGTAAATGAAGACAGTGGTATCACTGGTCGCCACCTTTTGTGCGATTTTTTTGACTTCAGCCAACTTGGGGCTGGAACCGATGATGTCCTGCAGGCGATAACGAACTCCCAACTGCTTATAATACTCTTTCTTATAATAGGCCAATTCCTCATGCAGTTGGCGCACCCGTTGCGACAGGGTATGCAGTTGATTGACATCCTGAAACAGCACCTTGCCAACCACGGCCACCACTTCCCCCTCCAGCTTGATGGGAATTCGGTGAACCAGCATATCCCCGTTGCGGATGCGCTGCACTTGCGCCAATTCGGCTTGGCCCGATTGTCCCACAATGTGCATCCGGGTGTTTTCCACCACTTCCGTCACATGGCGGCCAATCACTTCCTCCCGCTTCACTTGCAAAAACTTCGCATAAGGTTCATTCAGCATCAATATGATCCCTTGTTTGTCTGTAATAATGATCCCTTCATAGGCATTGTCAAAGGCCGCCTCCATCATTTGCTTCTCCCATTGGCACCGCTTAACCAGCTGTTTAAGTTCCTCCATGCGTCTCCTCCCTCTCCTCGCAAATTCCCCATTCAACTGTTTGCTCAACCTTCTTCTCGGGGAAGATAAAGAAAGATTTCAAGATAGTGGGTGAACCATCATGAGGTTTGACAAAACGCTACTCCTCGTAAATCCCCATGCTGGCAATAACCAATTGAACCAAGAACTTGACCGGATTCTCCCGCGCCTCCGTAAAGGGATGGGATCGATCCACGTCGTCCAAACCAATCGGCCCGGCGATGGAGCCCGCGCCATCGCCGAACAGGCAAGCTCAGTTGATCTCGTCATCGCGGCGGGAGGGGACGGCACCGTTTATGAATGCATCAATGCCTTAAGCCAATTGGAACAACGACCGGTATTTGGCATATTGCCCGGAGGAACCTGCAATGACTTTTCCCGCACCTTGCGCATCCCCCAAGCACACGACCAAGCGGCAGAAACCTTGCTTGAAGGACGGGTGGAAGCCATCGATGTGGGGAAACATGACAATCATTATTTTCTTAATTTCTGGGGAATTGGGCTCATCACACAAGTATCGGATCAGATCCAAAGCGAGATAAAAAAACAGTTTGGCCGCATCGCTTATTACCTGAGCGCATTAAAAACCTTCCAGGAACAACAACCTTTCTATGTGGAAGTGAAAGTCGATCGGGTTCATTATAAAGGGGAAGCGGTCATGGTCCTTGTGGGAAACGGCTCCCATGTCGGCGGAGTCGAAGCATATTTTCCGCAAAGCCAAGTGAATGATGGCTTATTGGATGTCTTGATCTTTAAGAAGCTCTCCCTGCCCACGGTCACTTCGCTCACCTACTCCCTTTTCACCGAAAAAAAGCCCGAAGCCGAGGATTTGCTCTCCTTCCAAACACGCGTCGTCGAAGTCAGGACCGAACCGCGCTTAAAAGCGGACTGTGACGGGGAGAAAAACTCCTTCATCCCCACCCGCTTGGAAGTCTTGCCCGGATATCAGCCCATGCTGGTTGGCCCCGACTTTCACTCCCCCTCCAAGTGAGGGGTTTGGTTAAAGGAATGCAACTTCCAACCCCCTTGTTCATGATGGGTCAGATGCGTGATGGCCGTATTGGACAGCCGTGTTTTGCCAAAATCGATTTCCCCCTGTGTGAGGACACCCAAGGCGGCGGTGATGCACATGCCATGCGCCACAATCAGGATGCGTTCGCCACGATGCTTGCGCACAAGCTCCTCGCACTTGCGCACAAACCGCTCCCGTACCGCCTCTGTCGGTTCCACCCCATAAACTCCGCCGGTCAGCCGCACCATTTCCCAATCGGGATACATTCGCTTCACCTCATCCACGGTGAATCCTTCCCAATCGCCCCCATGGCGCTCGCGAAACTCCGGATGGCAAGTAACGGACAGCTGATGTTTGGCCGCAATGAGCCGGGCTGTCTCATGGGCTCGTTCCAGGTCACTGGAGTATATGGCGGCAAACGATTCATTGGCCAAATGGGCGGCAACAAGCTCGGCTTGTTGTCTGCCCAGCTCGCTTAAAGGCACATTTTGGTGCCCTTGATAACGCTTCTCTTCATTCCACTCGGTGACGCCATGGCGCACAAGATAAACATGGGTTTGCATCTGCTCTTCTCTCCCTGTTTGTTTTCTGTTTCTAATCTTATTTTATATTTTCAAACCCAACCATTGGCACAAACAAATCATTTTAATCCCTTCTCTTTTCATCTCACCCACCCATGTTCCTGCCCGCTTATTTGATACATGAAAAGGAGAGGCGCCCAGCCCGGCCGGGTCCACCTCTCCCGATTTCATTCTTTGACCGCACCGGCAGTGATACCGGAGACAATCCGGCGCTGAAACAACAACACCATGATCACCAGCGGGATCGTCACAACGACGGATGCGGCGGCAATCTCCCCCCAGGGAACCGTATATTGCCCTTGAAACAAAGCGATCCCCACCGGCACCGTTTTCATGCTCTCCTCCGTATTGATGGTGAGGGCGAACAAAAACTCATTCCAAGCCGCAATAAACACGAGAATCGCCGTAGTGAACGTCCCGGGCACAGCCAGTGGCAACACCACTTTCCAAAACGTTTGCATGATGCTCGCGCCATCGATTTTCGCCGCCTCTTCCAAATCCAACGGGATCTTGCGGTAAAAGGATACGAGATTCCAAATGGCCAACGGCAACGCAAACGTCGTGTAGGGAATGATCAAGCCCAGATAACTATTGGTCAGATCAACCGTTTGCATGAACAGAAAAATCGGGGCGATGGTGGCGATCTGAGGAAACATGGATACGGCCAGGATCAAACCCAGGATGATGCTCTTCCCCTTAAATTGCAAGCGGGCAATCGCAAATGCCGCAAAGGAAGCGATCAAGATGCAATAACCCGTCGTCGCGACCGCCACAATGGTACTGTTAAGCAGATAAGCCGCAAACGGGCGATTGGTGAAGACGAGCTGATAATTGTCAAATGAGATGTGGGAAGGGATCAAGCTGAACGCTTTCTCGCCAAACAACTCGGTCTGTGGTTTGATCGATGTGAGAAATTGCCAGAAAAACGGGAACAGCACAAACAGCAGCAACAACCCAATCAGCAGATAAAACGCGAATCCGTTCACCCATTTTTTCATCGTCGCACCCTCCCCTTCACTTATTCCGTCCATCAGCGACCAAATCCGTGCCCAAGAGTCGCACATAAATCATGCTCATGATGGCGACACAGATAAACACGATCACTGACAGGGCCGATCCCTCACCGAAATTCATCTGGGCAAACATCGTTTTATAGGCATAGATTGAAATCGTTTCGGTCGCGTTGGCCGGCCCGCCGCCGGTGAGGACATAGACAAGGTCGAAGATCCGAAACGCATCCAAGGTCCGGAACAGCAAGGCAACCAAGATGGTCGATTTCAACAGGGGCAACGTGATCCGGAAAAACTGTTGCACTTTGCCCGCTCCATCCACATCCGCCGCCTCGTACAAGGAATGCGGAATGGTTTGCAAACCGGCCAGCAACAGCAGGGCCATAAAGGGCGTCGTTTTCCATACATCGGCGAAAATGACGGCCGATAAGGAGCCTGCCTTGGTCGTTAACAGCAGTCCCATGTCTTCAACGATGCCCACTTGCTCAAACAGCAGGGCGACCACACCATTTTGCCCGTCAAAGAGATACTTCCACATGAGCGCCGACACCACCGTGGGGATGGCCCAAGGAATCAAGACCGCAGCCCGCACCAACCCCCGCCCCTTAAACGCGCGATTGATAAGCACCGCAATGAAGAGGCCCAGCACCAATTCAAGCGACACGGAGATCACAGTAAAGAGGAAGGTGTTTTCCAATGAAGCCATCAACCGCTGATCCTTGAGAAAAGACAGGTAGTAGGCGAAACCCACAAAGTTGGGAGAAATCAGCGTTTCATTCACACCGTTGACAAGCCCGGCAATATTCTCATCGGCGATCGGTTTGGCCAGCCGGTTGATGGCGTCCACCTGCTTGCGCACAGCATCGGCCTCATCCGCGGTTAAGGTGACGACCCGAATCTCTTCAGGCACCGGCTGGCCTTCAAACAGCAACGCATCCACCTTTTCGTATGTGGAAGCAAACGATTCATTCTCCTCCAACATGGCTTGAAGTCCCGCCACTTTCGCTTGCAATTCCTTCAATCGCACAGCGGTGTCCGCATCCGCTTTTTGGCTCGCATCCGCTATATTCCGTTTCAAGACGGGAACCACTTCCGCAAACTTTTCCACATTGAGGCCGGGTTGCTGATGGATTTGCGACTTCGTTGGGTTGTTGAGGCGCACGTCGTACAGACTGATCCAGAATGAGCGCACAACCGGCCAAATCGCAATGACCGCGATCGTGATCAGCGCGGGCAGGAGCAAGAGGGCGGCGATTCTTTTTTCCGCCGTGAGGCCTTTTCTCTTCATCGGTTCTCCACCTCTCTTCTGATAAACCGAAGAGCCATAAGCAAATGCCTATGACTCTTCGATTGTGCTTCGTCTCATTTACTTGTTGATGATCTCCTTCAGCTTGCTTTCCATGTTTTGCACGGCTTGCTCCGCTGTCTGCTTGCCGGTCACCGCTTTCGACACTTCAATCTGAATCACGTCGGAAATCTCCGGATAAACAGGGGAAACGGGACGTGGCAAGGTCGCGCTAACCCCTTCGACAAAGTTTTTGTCCGCAAACAGCGGGCTCGCCTTTTGCACTTCCGGATCATCGTATGCCGGCAGGTACGTTGGGGCATGGCTGCTCGCGATGGCGGACAGTTTCTGTCCTTCCGCTCCCGTCATGAACTTAAGGAATTCCCAGGCCTCTTGCTTATGCTTGGAGTTCTTGTTGATTCCCGCCATCCAGCCGCCCAACGCCGCCGCGGAACCTTTATCCCCCGCCGGCAACGGGGCAATGCCAACCTTGCCGCCGATTTTGGACTTGGTTTCATCATTTGAAAGCGCATACAAATAAGGCCAGTTGCGGGCAAACAGGGATTGTCCCTCGATGAAGGCGGATTCCGTTTCCGTTTCGCTAAAGGTGGAAACGTTGCTCGGCACAAAGTCTGACTGCGCGATTTCCATCATTTTCTTTAACCCTTTGATTGTTTCCGGACTGTTGATCGCCACATTGCCTTGCTCGTCCAGGATCCGTCCCCCATACGCTCCGGCGAACTCAATAAAGTTACATACAAGTCCTTCGTATTGCTTGGCCTGCATGAGGAAACCGAATTTCGTCCCCTCTTTGCCTTTGTTCTCTTTGGCCATTTGGATCAGCTCGTCCCACGTCTTGGGCGGAGTGGAGATCATATCTTTGCGGTAATATAACAGGCCGGCATCGACAAATTTGGGCATCGCGTATTGCTGTCCGTCCACTTTGCCGGCGGAAACCGCGCCTTCAATATAATCGCTCATCTTGATGCCTTCTTTTTCTATATAGCGATCCAACGGTTGCAAGTAGCCGGCTTTCGCAAATTCCGCCGGCCAGATCACATCTAGCTCGATCACATCGATTTCGCTCGATCCGGCGCTGAGCATCGTAACCAATTGGTCATGATTCTGCCCCGTATCGGCTGGCATTTCTTTAAACTTCACCTTGATGTTGGGATGCTTTTTCTCAAATTCCGCCAGCAATTTCTTGGTTCCCTCTGTCGTATCCCGGCCACGCGCATATGTAATGGTGACCACTTCATCTGATTGGCCGGATTGGTTTGACCCGGCTTCCGGCGAACAAGCCCCGAGAGAAAACGCCATCATCCCAGCTAACCCAACCGCCATGATTCGTTTTAATGACTTCATTCCATTTCCTCCTCTGTTCGCTTTGATTGCGCTTCTTCCATGGCTAAACGGTGAGACGGAGCGAAGGCAGGGGAGGCCGGCTCCCCTGTCCGTCCCTGGATCGTCGGGGTGACCCGAAAGGTGAGTGCCTACAGCTTAATCAGCTCGCCCGTTTCCGCAGAACGGTAAATCGCATCGAGTATCCGTTGCACAGTGATGCTCTCTTCCGGTTTGCAGATCGGTTCAGCTTTGCCTTGGACGCTGTCAAGGAAGTTGGTCAAGAGCGCCAGGCGATCATCTTGTTCGTTCAGGTCATGGGTCTCATCTTGATATACCCGGCCATCGTCTTTGAATAGCGTGGCCGTCCGTTTGCCCAAGTCGAGCGAAGCACCGCCCTGATCGCCAAGCAATTCGCAATAGACGCGTTCTTCTTTGATAAAGCTGGCCCAGCTCGCATCCAGCGTCAGCGTGGCTCCATTTTCAAAGTGGATCACCGCGATCGCCAGATCCTCCACATCAAACTTTCCTTGGTCATCCACCCGGCCATAGCCCATAGTTTTCTGTTTCTGTGGCCCAAACACATCATAGGTTTTGCCCCATACCGATACGGGTTTGGGATAACCCATGATATACAGGGTCAAATCAAGCACATGCACCCCCACATCGATTAGCGGACCGCCACCCGCTTTATCTTTCTGCGTGAACCAACTGCCCCAACCGGGAATCCCATTGCGGCGAACCCAACCCGTTTTGGCATGGTAAACACGGCCCAGTTCCTGCTCCATCACCCACTTCTTGGCCAATTGGGTTTCACTGCGGAAACGGTTGTTTTGCGCAACCATCAACACCTTGCCGGCACGGTCAGCGCTTTCTTTCATGTGAAGGGCCTCTTCAACGTTAAGCGCCATGGGTTTCTCCGATAACACATGTTTCCCTTTGCTCAAGGAGTAAGTGGTCACCGGAGCATGCAAGAAGTTGGGCACGCAGGCAATGACCGCATCGAGCTCTTCTTTTTCAATCATTTCTTGGTAATTTTCGTAAACTCGGGGAATATTGAATTTTTCGGCTGTTTGTTTGGCCCCGTCCACAAATACGTCGGCGATGGCCACTGCTTCTGCACGCTCTTCTTTTTGGATCGCCTGCAAATGGGCTTGTGAGATGCCCCCTGCGCCTATCATGCCGATCCGTACCTTATCAGACATTGCATCACCTCATCCATGATTTCGCAACCCCAGGCAGGGCGGCTCATGAAACTGGAAAACATTTTCCCGGCCGTGTTCGCTTGTCTTGATGCGCCCACTTTCGGAAAAGGTCTTCCGCTGTCAATCACCGATCTTCATCTATACTTAATTAATTGCAGAAACTTAAATCCACCACATTTTTTCCAACTTTTCGCTTGGCAAGACTTGTTTTAAGTTGGCGACCGCTTTTCTGAACCCTTCATCAATGGAGAGCAATGGATCTTCATGCTCAATGCTCACCACGTAATCATAGCCCGCCAAACGGAGCGCACTCAGGATGTTCGACCATTCTTCCAAGCTGTGGCCGAAGCCGACGGTGCGGAAGTTCCACGAACGGGTCTGCAAGTTGCCATATGACTGCATATCCAACAGGCCATACATGTTAACGTTATCTTGATATATTTGCGTATCTTTGGCATGGAAATGGTGAATCGCATTTTCTTTGCCCAAGATGCGAATGACGGCAACCGGATCCATTCCTTGCCACCACAGATGGCTTGGATCCAAGTTGGCCCCGATCACTTCTCCCACCGCTTCGCGCAGGCGCAAGAGCGTCGCCGCGGAGTGAACGGAGAAACCGCCGTGGAGCTCCAACCCAATCTTCACATGATGATTTTCTGCCAACTTGCCCACTTCACTCCAGTAAGGAATGATCTTCTCTTCCCATTGCCATTTCAACAAGTCCGCATACTCCGTTGGCCATGGCGCGGTGGGCCAGTTTGGATATTTGGCGCCTTCCTGATCGCCGGGCGTTCCGGAGAAGCCATTGACGACGGGCACTTCCAGCTTTTCCGCCAGGAGAATGGTTTTGGTGAAATCTTCGTGCGATTTCTTGGCAAACTCTTTATCTGGAGTCAGTGGGTTATGGTGACAGCTGAGCGCACTGATAATCAGCCCGCGATCTGCAACCGCTTTCTTAAACGCTTTCAGCTTGCTTTCGTCTTCCAGCAAGACATCGGGATTGCAGTGCGCGTTGCCCGGATATCCGCCCGTCCCCAACTCAACCGCTTCAATACCTGCGTCTTTCACGTAATCCAGCATTTCTTCAAATGGCTTATCTTGGAACAATACCGTAAACACACCTAATTTCATCGGGTATCCCCCTTCGCAGGCTGTATCGTCCATCTGAACATCAGACTAAAGATATGCAGCAAATGTTTCTAAATTGCGAAAACGTTTTCTATCACTAGAATAATGTACAAATAAAATTCTCGCAAGGACAATTTAATGCGCATTTTAATAAATAAAACAATTCGACACACGAAGAACAAAACGGGTCGCAAGCGGGGGATACGCTGGTTTTTCTCCGCCCAGGACAGAAAAAGGAACCAGGCTCCGCACTTGGAACCTGGTTCCTAGGCTTTGGACAACGGGATCAATTGCCAACCGTTCTCCATGGTCAACCGGTTTTCCTGGATGGACATGATCATCTGTTCCATGATGCCCTGATTGCTGTACTGCGGCCGAATTAACAGTCGGCGGGCAATCATGACATTATCCATCGCCAGCAACAGCTTGGCCTGACTGTACCGATTGGGAAACCGCACGCCCCAGTCTTGGAAGACCCGCGCCTCATTCATCGTCATCATCAGCAACACGTCGCGATACCACAGCAACAACACGTCGAGGAGCCGCTCGGTTCGGCCTTGCTCCATCTCCGTTTGAAACCATTTCTCCGTTATGGTCAACAAAGCGGTCATTTGGCCGGCCAAAATGTCATTTCCCCATGCGATGATCCGCCGGCAAGTCTCTTCCCACGCCTCCGCATCGATCTCTTCTTCTTCCACGCCCCCCGGCAAATGAGCCAAGACCTTGCCCACTTTCAGCGGGAGACCGCGCCGGGAGAGCCGCCGCAACTTCTGCTCCGGCGCAAGTTCGGGAAAACGGATGCGCTGGCAACGGGATTGGATCGTGGGCAGAAGATCGGACAAATTTTCGGTGATCAGGATCACCATCATCGGCGAAGCGGGTTCCTCAATGAATTTCAGCAGGCTGTTTGCCGTTTCGTCGCGCATCTTGTCCGCCTGTTCCAAGATGGCGACACGAGTGAAGCCCTGACGCGCGCTGTATTTGAATTTGGTTTGCAACTCCCTTACCTGGGCGATCTTGATCACATTGCCGTCGGGCTTGATCATCACCACATCGGGATGGTTGCCATGCGCGATTTGCAAGCATGTGGGACAACGGTCGCACGGGTCCCCCCTGCTCTCTTCACAGTTGATCGCCTTCGCCACCTCAAGGGCCAACATCCGCTTGCCCGTCCCTTTTTTACCATAGAAGATGAAAGCATGCGCCAACTTATTTTGCCGGATCGCACGCTGAAAGAACTCGACCAAATGGGGTTGCATTGCATCTTGAAACGACATGACCCAAGCCTCCGCTCGAACGATCTTGATTTCTATCATCACATGGGCGCCGGGAAAAAGCAAGCGCCTTCCCTCTCTGAAAAGAAGCTTTGACCCATTGCAAGAAGGTGGCATCATCACAAAATGGGAAAAGAACACTCATCCGGATCAATGGAAGGGATCGGGGAATCCTTCGTGGGCGATCTTGCGAAAACCCGCGCATCATTGAACTGGCCAGCTTCAATAGCCGCGGTCCGGCGTGATGGGGCTGGTTATGGTCCCTGTATTGTCGCTCCAATGATTGTAATGAAACGAGGCGTCATTTTAATGTCCTGGGCGCTTTTTTCATGCAAACATCTTATCAAGAAAACTTTGTTTTCCCCCGTCACCCCGTTTATAATAAGTCTCGAACATATCTGGTAGAATGGTTGAGGTTAACGATGAGACTAAGAAGAAAACCCGAAGCAAAACAAATGTTGATGGAGCATCCGCTCGTCTTCACGCCGACAGACGAAACCAAAGGGGAGATGCGTGGGAAATGGCGTTCGCTCTTTCCGCATCCCGAGCATCCGCTTTATGTGGAGCTGGGAACAGGGAAGGGGCAATTCCTGGCCAAGGCATCCGGTTTGCGTCCGGACATCAACTGGATCGGCGTGGAACGGATTGAAGAGCCGCTCCTGCAAGCGGTGCGCAAGGGGGAAGCGACGCAAAACGCCAACTTGCGCTACATCTGGGCTGATGTGGAAGGATTGACGGAACTCTTCGCCCCAGGGGAAGTGGATCGGATCTACTTGCACTTCAGCGACCCCTGGCCCAAGAAACGGCACACGAAGCGCCGCTTAACCCATCGCCGTTTCCTGGATCTCTATAAACAGGTGTTGGCTCCAACCGGCGACTTGATCTTAAAGACAGACAGCGTCTCCCTCTTCGATTTCTCATTGGAAGAGTTCCGGGAGCAAGGCTGGGAAGTGATCGAGCTGAGTCGCGATCTGCATCACAGCCCTTATGCGGGCAACAACATCACGACGGAGTATGAGGACAAGTTCTCTTCGCGGGGCATGCCCATCCATTATGTGCGGGTCGCCCCACATCAAACGCAACCGGCCGGCACCGAAAATTGACAGCCGATTCACGCCGTTTCCGCATTGACTTTTCCTAGATTTCCCCTATAATTATTCTTTGTATGGCTCAAACTGCCTCCGAGGGAATTTGAGGATAGCATGCAAACGATAGGTGAGAGGATCACCCTCACTGGTTCGCCCCATGATCGAGATCATAGGTGTCCAATCTTTCGCCGCTATCCGGAAGACTTGGATAACGTTCGCGAACCAGCGCCCTGTCATTTGCTGGAAACAAGTGCAAATGATGAAAGGAGCAATCACAATGGCACGTTATACTGGACCAACTTGGAAACTGAGCCGTCGCCTAGGCATTTCTCTTTCCGGAACCGGCAAAGAGCTGGCTAAACGCCCATATGCCCCAGGTCAACACGGACCAGGCCAACGCAAAAAATTAAGTGAGTACGGACTTCAGCTTCAAGAGAAGCAAAAGCTGCGTCTGATGTACGGCGTAGGCGAAAAACAATTCCGCAACCTGTTTGTTCGCGCGGGCAAAATGAAAGGGGTTCATGGTGAAAACTTCATGAAACTCTTGGAATCCCGCCTCGATAACCTCGTTTATCGCGCCGGTTTCGCTCGCACTCGCGCACAAGCTCGCCAATTGGTGGTACACGGCCACATCACCGTTAACGGCAAAAAACTGGACCGTCCATCTTACCAAGTGCAACCTGGCGAAGTGATCGGTTTGCGCGAAAAGAGCCGCAACCTGAACATCATCAAAGAAGCTCTGGAAGAGCGCCAATACCTGCCAGAGTTCCTGTCTTTCGATGAGAACAAACTGGAAGCGACCTACACCCGCCTGCCAGAGCGCACCGAAATGCCATCTGAAATCAACGAAACCATGATCGTTGAGTTCTACTCCCGTTAATTTGGGGGATTCGATAAAAAAACGGCTGATCCATTGGGTCAGCCGTTTTTTCTATGGTTTCGCCCCACAATGTTGATAAAATGGCCATCGATAAACACAAGCGGCCCCTTAATCTTAATTTCACATATATTTATTCCTTTTTATATATAACTCACTAGCAATTTTTGTTAAAATATAAATAAAGGGGATTGATATTCTTCCCACCCTGGTCCTATCCCCATGGCTTAAAATCTTCCAAAGGTTAGGTGATCCCAGTGACACCACCTAAACACATTCTCGCCGCTTATGTGCTGATCCTCAACTATGATGCCGAAATCCTGCTGGTCAAGCATCCCCAACGCGGCTGGGAACTTCCCGGTGGCCAAGTAGAAGAGAATGAATCGATTCGCCTTGCCGCTATTCGTGAGGTAAAAGAAGAAACCGGGATCGACATAAAACTGGTTAAATATTGCGGAATATTTCAAAATGTTCGCTCAAATATTTGCAATCTGCTCTTTATCGGCAAACCGATCGGTGGTCGCCTTTCCACCGACAGCGATGAAAGCGAAGATGCCGGTTACTTTCCGATTGAAACGGCCATGCGTCTCGTCACGTGGCGCCATATGAAGCAACGCATTCTCTACTGCTTGGATGAACGCAAGCATCCGTTTTTCATCGAGTTTTAAGCGGAAGCCCCGCCAATGGAAGGCGGGGCTTCCGTTTTCCAAACGTGCCTTTTCATCATCCAACCAATCAAGAGGCTCACCACGACATACAACAACGGAAGGACAACCATGTGAAGTGGATAGCCGACCATTTTGTCCACCTACAGGAACAACAGGCCCCCAGCCAATGGAAATGCAGGAAAGCCAACCAAAGCTTCCCCCATCTTTTGCATAAATGGAGATAGAGATAGGCCACGAGCAAGATGAGGCCGATGCATAACAGATGGTGCGTGACCCGATGGTTCGTGCCAAACAGAAGCCCAAACCGATACACTGCCGAGACAGTCCATTCCTTGTGCGGCAACCGGAAAACCCAGACGATCCGCCTGGGTTTCACACTTGCTCTTAATACATTAGGTATGTGGTACTACCAATAATCCAAAACGGTAATCCACCCGATTCCCCACTCCAGTTGCCTGTCTATTGTTCTCTTTCAGACTGAACTAACCGCCACGCGCAATGTTCCGCTCTGTGTTGATGAGATCCAATCCCCAATCGTGGCGCGTTTTCAGCAAGTGTTTGATACACTTGTGATGCGAAAGCTTTTCCATCATGTATTCCCGCAAAGATTCTTCCACCAACGGCAAGGTGCGCACGCTGCACTCACCCAATCCCTTCTGCACCAACAACATAAGCCCTCGGTAAAACTCCACATCAAACCGGCTGTCCCCGCAAATGCACTCTTCCCCCATATGCGCTTCCATCTTGACAACCGCTTCTTTCAACTCGTCTTTGATCTCTCGCATCATGTCTTCGTTCCAATACTCATGGTGCAATTTCTCCCATGCGCGCAATCCATGATCATGTGACTGCAATCCTTTATCGCTCCGCTTCACAAAAATCCCCCATCCCCATCTTATTAAATGGATTTGTATCCATGATCTATTATATTAAAAAACAAGATGAATTCATATAATATTCAATAAATTTTATATTTTGGTTTTCCATTAATTTTTAGGATTGCGGTTTATACCCATCTTGCAAATGTCATCACAGCAGGTTCCCTTGTTTTCAATGTCAATATAATCATGATCGCCATTCCGCGCATCCCCCCCTTGATGAGAACCACCAACACGGCTACATCTTTCCCGGCAAAATACACCCGCACAAAAAAGCCGACAGGAACCGTTCCCTATCGGCATGATCATGTGGTTATAATCATATCTTCATTGTGGGATGCTAAGCCATTTTCACTTTGGCAAACTTGCGCCGGCCCACTTGGACGACCATTCCATCCCGTACTTCCACTTTCGCCTGCGGATCGGTTACCTTTTCTTGATTGATCCGCACGCCACCTTGTTGCACCATGCGGCGGCCTTCCCCATTGGTGGCGACCAGCCCCAATTGGCTAAGCAGGGCGACGATCCACATCTTCCCTTCTTCCAAGTCCGCTTGGGCGATCTTCACCTCCGGTATGTCGTCCGGCAAATCACGCTGTTGGAACACCGTTTTGAAGTGCTGCTCCGCTTCCTGCGCGGCTTGCTCACCATGGTACATCCGCACCAACGTGTAACCGAGACGCATTTTGGCGTCACGGGGATGAACCGTGCCTGCCGCCAGACCGGCCTTCAGCTCATCCAACTCCTCCACCGTCAGGTCCGTGGCCAGCTCAAAGTATTTCACCATCAGCTCATCCGGGATGGACATCGCTTTGCCGTACATGTTGTTCGGCTCCTCATCCACCCCGATGTAATTGCCCAGGCTCTTGCTCATCTTCTTTACGCCATCCAGGCCTTCCAAGAGCGGCATGGTTAGAATCACTTGCTCTTCTTGCCCATACTCTTTTTGCAATTGGCGTCCCATGAGCAAGTTGAATGTCTGGTCCGTTCCACCCAGCTCCACATCGCTTTGGAGCGCCACGGAATCGTATCCTTGCATGAGCGGGTAGAAAAATTCATGGATGCTGATCGCTTGCCCGCTTTGGTAGCGTTTAGAGAAATCATCCCGTTCCAACATGCGCGCAACCGTGCACTTGGATGCCAGGAACGTCACATCGGCGAAGGTAAGCGGACTTAACCAAGAACTGTTGAAATGTATTTCAGTCATGTCCTGATCCAATACTTTAAATAACTGTTCCGTGTATGTCTTGGCATTCGCCTTCACTTCTTCTTCGGTCAACTGTTTGCGCGTTTCCGATTTGCCTGTCGGATCGCCAATCCGCGCCGTAAAGTCGCCGATGACCAACTGGACAATGTGGCCCAGCTTTTGAAAATCGCGCAACTTGTTGAAAACCACGGTGTGGCCAATGTGCAAGTCAGGCGCGGTTGGATCCAGGCCCAATTTCACCTTCAACGGCGTTTTGGTCTCGATGGAACGGCGCAATTTGGCAATCAATCCTTCTGTTGGAAGGATATCTGCCGCTCCGCGTTGAATTACTTTAAGTTGTCTCTCAAGTTCGGCCTGCACTTCAGGCGTCATCGCTTGCTCTTGTGCACTCAACTTTTTCACCATCCTTAGAAAATATAAAAAACCCCGCCCCATAAAAGGGACGGAGTTGATTTCCGCGGTACCACCCTAATTGAAAGCGCATATCGGCTTTCCCCTCATTGGATAACGGATCCGCTCCGTATACCGACAACGCGGTGTGCCGGTATCAGCTCCCAAGTGTAATTCATCGACAGCGGCCCACCGGTTCGCACCAACCACCAGCTCTCTGACAAAGGTCCCATCCATCGACTACTGCGCTTGTTCACAGCTTTTCAATATGTTGCCTGACGGGTCAGGCGTTTCCGTCATGCGATTATGCTATAATATTACCCTAGAACGAGGAGGGTATCAAGTGAATGGATAAACACCTTTTGCGGCGTTCTCGAAAGAGTGCTAACACTCGCGTATTCAAAAAAGTCTTCACCGCCCTTTATATCTTCTTCGCTGTTCTGCTCATCTGCGTCACGGCGGGAATCGGCGTGGGAGCGGGCATCGTTTCCGCCATGGTGAAGGATGAACAGATCCGTAACAAAGAAGATTTCCAAAAGGATTTGGACAGCCTGTTTCAAAACAGCTACGCTTACTTCCAAACCAAGGATGAGCAGGGACAACCGCTTCGAATCGGCGCGTTTCGCAGTGGCGGCGACATGCGCAAACTGATTCAATCCAAAGATGATGTGAGCAAGTACTTGGTGGATGCCTTCATTTCCGTCGAGGACCGCGATTTCTACGAGCACAATGGCATTGTTCCCCGGTCACTCTTGCGCGCGTCTTTCCAACAGTTGACCAACTCCGAGGTGACCACCGGCGGAAGCACGATCACGCAACAGCTGGTCAAAAATGTCATCCTGAAAGACTTTGACAAGGACCTGGAACGGAAAGCAAAAGAGATCGTTTTGGCCATCCGGCTCGACGCCATGTATGAAAAGGATGAAATTCTTACTTATTATATGAACTCCGTCTTCTTCGGGAACGGCGCGAACAAACAACGGCTTCATGGTGTGCAAGCCGCGGCCAAAGGCTTGTTTGACGTGGACGCCAAAGATTTGAACCTGGCCCAGTCCGCCTACATCGCCGGCATGGTGCAACGCCCCAACGATTACAATCCCTTTGGCGGCGACAAAAACCTGGAGCGCGGCAAAAAGCGGATGAAACTCGTACTGGACAAAATGTTGGAAAACAAAAAAATCACCAAAAAAGAATATGATGAAGCGTTAACCTTTGACATCAAGAAATCATTGGCAAAGCCCGATAAAGAAAACAACAGTTACGCCAATTACTCATATATCATGTACGCACTGGAAGAGGAAGCGGCCGAAATCTTGATGAAGCAAGACGGCTTGGACATTGACGAACTGAGCAAACAAGGGAAATACCGGGCCACGTTGAACAACTACATCGAAAAAGTGCTGACCCGCGGCTATCATGTATACAGCACCATCAACAAACCCATCTACGACGCCGTCAATGCCGCCGCCAGCAAAGGGCTGGTCTTCCACTCGCGCACCTATAGGGGAGTTAAAGAGCAGGAGCAATTGGGCGCCGTGGTCATGGATAACCGCACCGGTTCCGTCCTGGCCTTTGTCCCCACCTCCAACAACAAAGGGAAGCTTAACCATGCGCTCAACGCCTATCGCCAGCCCGGTTCGTCAATCAAACCGCTCATCGTGTACGGCCCGGCGATGGAAGAAGGCGTTGTCAGCCCATCCACGCTCGTGCTCGATGAGAAATATCCGAAAGCAGATGGCTCGGGTTACTACGAAAACGCGGCGGACAAATATTACGGTCCCGTCTCGGTGACGAAAGCGCTCACCTATTCGTTCAACATCCCGGCCATTAAAGTGTTTAACAAAATGGGCCACGAAGTCGGCTTTGACTACCTGCGCAAACTGAACATCCCTCCCCATAAGAATGACGGGGAAGCGGCCGCCATCGGCGGGCAATACCGCGGCTACACCGTGGATAAGATCACCGCCGCTTTTGCCACTTTCGCCAATGAAGGGAAATACAACTCCCCCCATCTGGTGGACAAAATCACCGATGCGAGCGGCAAAGTGGTCTATGAACACAAAGCGGAACAAAAGCAAGTGTTCTCGCCGCAAACCTCTTACCAGATGATCAAAATCCTGCGCACCGTCGTCACCCAAGGAACAGGGGTCTTTATCGGCTCCCGCATTTACGGGTACGACATCGCTGGCAAAACGGGAACGACCAGCGATGACAAAGACTCGTGGTTTATCGGCTCGACGCCGAACATTACCATTGGCGCTTGGGGCGGTTATGACCACAACTTCAGCATGAAGCATAATGACAAATTCACCAAGCGGGCCTGGGTCAATATCTTTAAAGCCGCCGCCGAGGCCGCGCCGCAATACTTTGACAAAAAAGCGCGGTTCCAGTCGCCCGGTGGCCTGCGCGACAATATTGCGTGCTTGGATTGTGACGCGATTGATGATTATCTCGCGGAACAGAAGAAAAAAGAGGAAGAGGAACAAAAGAAAAAGCAGCAACCACCCCAACCGGGGCAACCGGGAGACCAGCCCATTGATCTTCCGCCCATACAACCCGGGCACCAACCGGGCGGCCGTCCCAAACCCACCTTCCCGCCTCCGCCACCCAATCAGGAAAAACCACGTGATGACGAGGATGATGGTCTCTTTTCCACCCATTGAGATGGTTATGATAAAAAAGAGATGAAATGTTAAAGAAGAAGCGCCTCCTAGGCAATGAGGAAGCGCTTCTTCTTTCTTTGACCTTTATGCATTTAGAAAGCTTCAACAGTCGCTGACACTGTGCCTTTGAAATAATAGCCGGACCAACTGTCTCTAATATCAACATAATACGTACCCGCAATCATATCTGTGAAATATTGATCGTAACCCGGCTCGGCATAGCTGAATGTTTTATATGCCGTACAGTTCCCTGTTGAGGCATTGCAAAGACGGACAGACAAATCTTCACCACTGGCAGAATAAGTGGCACCAGTACTTGTATTTACACGATATACAGCTTGGTTAAGAAATATATAAACATCATTATCTGTACTTGTGGTTCTGATCGTTAACTCATAACTGCCATCCATTTCTTAAACATAAATCAACACCTTCCATACATAAATATTTTTTTAGATTTTATCATTTATTTCTGAATTAAGTCAATATAATTATTAAAACATAAGCGAACCATGCTGAAAATACACGGTTAGAATGTAGTCCGAAAATAATCACAATCGAGGAGAGTTTCACAATGGCTCAATATCAGGTTACGGCCATACGAAATCTCTTAACGCATTTTTCTTTCATTTTCCATTTCAATATCGTGTTCATATTGTCATAATTTCTCTATGATCAGGCAATCACGGCCTTTGATATAATTATCTACGCATGGAAAAGGGGGTAGTTTTGTAATGGAGTGGAACCCTGACGTTAAACAAAAACAAAAGGGGAAGAACAAAACATTACGAATTGTGTTACGCGTCTTATATATCTGTTTTGCAGTCTTTACCATCATGGCCGTTCTCGCCGCCGGTGTTGGGGCTGGGGCCGTGTCCGCCTTTGCGAAAGATGAAAAAATTCGCTCCAAGGAGGATTACGACAAGCAGCTGTCGGGATGGTCGCAAACTAGTTACACTTACTTTAACGACAAAAAATTGATCGGTCCCATGCTGACAGAAGCGGACCGCAAACTGATCAAAAGCCCCGATGAAGTCAGCCACTTTCTGATTGATGCGCTAATCTCGACAGAGGATCGCGAGTTCTACCAACATAATGGAGTCGTGCCCAAATCGATTGCACGCGCCGTATGGCAACAAGCTTCCGGCAGTGAAGTGACCACCGGGGGCAGCACCCTCACGCAACAGCTGGTGAAGCGGGAAATCATCGGTGATAATAAAAAAACGTACGCGCGCAAAGTGTTGGAGATCATCAACGCAATTCGCTTGGAAATGTTTTATAACAAAGACGAAATCCTTGTGAAGTATTTAAACAGCGTGGAACTTGGTCCGGGGGCGCACAAGATCAGAACGGTTGGCTTTGCCGCCGCAGCGCACGGCTTTTTCAACAAATCGGTTAAGGACCTCACCTTGCCAGAGGCCGCATACTTGGCGGGAATGGTTCAGCTCCCTTACTCCTACAATCCCTTTTTGGGAGAGAAAGAAGTGAAAGCCGGGACCAAACGGATGAAGTATGTGCTCACCAAGATGCTGGAAAACGGCAAAATCACCCAAGCGCAATACGATGAAGCGATCAATTGGGACATCACCAAACACGTTGCCAAAGCAAGCGACTTTGAATCCGGGTTTAGCAAATATCCATTCATCATCACCGCGGTGGAAAAAGAAGCGGCCAATATCTTGAAAGAATTGGACAAAAACAACCCCGAAGTGAAGGATGAAAAAGTCGACTACACCCGTAAAGTGCGCCAAGGCGGTTACAAAATCTACACGACGATCGATGAACAACTGTACGTCAAGCTGAATGATTCGCTCAAAAACATGCGTGTCCCCGGCAAGTATGTTAACGGCAAACGCGTGAAAGAACAGATCGGGGCCACCATCGTTGACAATAAGACCGGTGCCGTACTCGCCTTCGTATCAGGCACCAGCTTTGACGAAACACAAATCGACCACGCGTTCAATGTGGAACGGCAGCCGGGCTCTTCGATCAAGCCATTGCTAGTTTACGGTCCTGCCTTGAATGAGGGGCTGATCTCCCCCGATACGATGATTTGGGATGAGCCGGTTGCAAAACCGGATGGCACCATGTACAAAAACGCGAACAACAAGTACAAGAACGGACCCGTCACCGCAACCTATGCCTTGCAGTGGTCCTTGAACACACCGGCCATCAAGCTGATTAGAAAACTAAATGTGCAACACGCGTTTGACTATCTAAGAAAGATGGGCATGCCGCCGCACAAATGGGATGGCGAAGCCTCGGCGCTCGGCGGGATGAGCCAAGGCTACACGGTGGCCCAAATGACCGCCGCGTACGCCATGATCGCCAACCAAGGTGTTTACAACAAGCCGCATCTGATCGAGCGGATTGAAGATTCGTCTGGCAATGTGATATACGACTTCAAACAGCATAACCAACCGAAACAAATTTTAAGCCCGCAAGCGGCCTACCAGCTGATGCAAATGATGCGGGAAGTGGTGCGGGCCGGCACGGCGCAAAAGATCATCGGAAACGGCATCCCCGGCTACAATATCGCCGGCAAAACCGGTTCGACAACCAGCTATAAGGACTTATGGTTTGTCGGATATACCCCTGAAATCTCGCTTGGCGTGTGGTCCGGCTATGATGACAACTACAAAAACGCCGATCATGACTTTTCACAACAAGTGTGGTCCCGCCTGTTTAAAGCAGCCGCCAAAACCAAGCCGGATCTGATTAAAGCGGGCAGCAACTTCAACAATCCGGGTGGATTGACGAGCGGCAAATGTTTCGAATGCGGTCGCGCCCTGCCGGCGCCAGAGCCACAGCCAGGCCAACCAGCCCAACCGGGACAACAACCCGCTCAGCCGGGGCAACAACCGGCCCAACCAGGGCAACAGCCTGCTCTACCGGGACAACAACCCGCTCAACCGGGGCAACCGACGGGGGAACAGCCGCAAACGGAACAACCCACAGGCAACCCGCAACAACCCCCGACAACGGGTGATGGCGGGCAATCACAATAAAGCGAAGAACCTTCCCCATAACAACAGGGAAGGTTCTTTTTTTAATCCTCCATCGTGGACAAATCACCTGTGGGCAATCCCAGTTCCCACGCTTTTAACACCCGGCGCATGATCTTGCCGCTGCGCGTTTTTGGCAACTTGTCTTTAAACTCAATCTCACGCGGGGCGGCATGGGCGGCCAAGCGGGTCTTCACGAATTGGCGGATCTCTTCCTTCAGCTCTTCTGAAGGCTTATATCCTGCGCGGAGCGCGATGAAGGCTTTAATGATCTCGCCCCTGAGCGCGTCCGGCTTGCCGATTACGCCCGCCTCCGCCACAGCGGGGTGCTCCACCAGCTTGCTCTCCACTTCAAAGGGTCCCACCCGTTCACCGGAGGTATTGATCACGTCATCCAAACGGCCTTGGAACCAGAAGTACCCATCTTCATCCATGTAAGCGGAGTCACCCGACACATACCAACCGGGGATGCGGAAGTACTCTTGATACTTCTCCGGATTCTTCCAGATTTGCCGCATCATCGACGGCCATGGGGTTTTGATCGCCAGGTTTCCCATCGTATACGGCGGCAATTCATTCCCCTCATTGTCGATGATGGCCGCATGAATGCCCGGGAATGGTTTGCCCATCGAGCCCGGTTTGATCTCCATCTGCGGATAGTTGGAGATGAGGATCCCGCCGGTTTCTGTCATCCACCAGTTGTCGTGGATTCGCTTTCCATACACTTTCAGGCCCCAACGCACCACCTCAGGGTTAAGCGGTTCACCCACGCTGAGAATATGTCTGACCGTGGAGAGATCATATTTCCGCACCACTTCGTCTCCCGCCGCCATCAGCAAGCGGAATGCGGTCGGCGCGCTGTACCACACGGTGACTTTATTTTGTTGGAGCGTCTGATACCAATCGTCCGGGCTGAACCGGCCCCCGCGAACGACATTGGTCACCCCGTTCAGCCATGGCGCAAAGATGCCATAGGAGGTTCCGGTCACCCAGCCTGGATCGGCCGTGCACCAATACGTATCCGTCTCCTGCAGGTCCAGCACCCATTTCCCTGTTTGGTAATGCTGGATCATGGCATTATGAACATGAAGAACGCCTTTCGGTTTGCCGGTGGAGCCGGACGTGTAATGGATGAGCATCGGGTCTTCCCGGTCAACCCACTCGATCTCCAGCGCGGGGGAAGCTTGGCTCATTTCCTCTTCAAAGCTGTAATACCCTTCAACCAAGTCACCGACGGCTCCCACCAAAATGATATGTTTCAACCGGGGCAGCGCATCCACCGGAACGCGTTCCAACAAGGCGGGGGTCGTCACAAGCGCGACCGCCTCACTGTTTTCCAGTCGGTCTTTCACCGCGGCTTCCATAAACGCTTCAAACAGGGGACCCACAATGGCCCCGATCTTAATCGCGCCCAAGAAACTAAAATATAATTCCGGCGTTCGCGGCATAAAGATAAACACGCGATCCCCTTTAAGTACCCCCAATTTGCGGAGGACATTGCCGAATCGGTCGGATTTTTCTTTCATTTGCAAAAATGTATATTGCTCATCCCGCTGCGGATCACTGTAAATCAAAGCGACTTTTTGTCCTTTCCCCTCATCCACATGACGATCAATCGCTTCATAGGCGGCGTTCACCTTGCCGGTGCGGTGCCATGAAAATGACTGTTCAACTTGTTTCCAATCAAAACTGGACCTCGCATCTTCATAATTGCTTAAGTTATTGGCGGTGGTTTGGACTGGCACTCGTTCTTCATGCAACATAAAACAGTCACGCCTCCCTTTTGTAAACGATTTCAGTTTTCATTATTATATCACATGGATAAATATTAGCAATTCAAAATTTGTTATATTAACCGGTGGACTATACCACCGGTTTGCGGAAGTTTAATGCTTTGGTTTAAACGTCTTGCAATCGGTTTCCTTGCTCTCTTCTGCTTCTTCCTTATGGGTGACAACATAAATCTCGTCCGCTTTGCACAGATTTCCTTGTCCCCAATATGTGCAACTGCTTACTTCGCACAAGACATCCTTTGGCATTAAAACTCCCCCTTTCTTAAAGGATAATGTGTCCGAAGAAAAGGGGGAGTACTCATCCCAATTATTTCTGCAAGCGCAGGCGCAAAATTTCGCGCACAATGTGGGCGGATCGCTCAGACGCCAGCTCCGTAAACTCGGCGAAATTCACATCGGCCGTATGGTCGGCGCGATCAGACATGGAACGGATCACGACATATGGCACGCCCGCCAAGTGGCAAACATGCGCCACGGCGGCCCCTTCCATTTCCACACAGGCCCCGGCGAACTGTTCGCGCAACTCTCGCACTTTGTTCGCATCGGAGATAAATTGATCTCCGGACAAGACCTTGCCAGTCATCACATTGACTCCCGCGATGCGGCGGCCCGCCTCTGCCGCCCAAGCGACCAACGCCGGGTCGGCCGGGAAGATCGATACGTCTTGGAAAGGTACGGTTCCTTTTGGAAACCCGACCGCACTCGCATCAATATCATGTTGCTGGCACTCTGTCGAAATGACCAGATCCCCGATATCCAAATCAGGATGAAGCGCTCCCGCCACCCCCGTGAACAAGACTGCTTCCACTTGAAAGCGGTCGATCAGCGTTTGGGTGCATACCGCCGCATTCACTTTGCCCACGCCGGATTTACAGAGAACGACAGGCGTTGCGCACAGCGTTCCCGCATAATAGGTGATGTTGTAAAAGGTCTGTTGTTGGACTTGCTCCATCTCGCCCAACAGTTGCGCAATCTCTTCGTCCATGGCGCCTATAATGCCAATTACCCCGTTGTTGCTCATTCGTTAACCCCTCTTCCCATCGGATCAATCCGCTTAGCGCTCATCTTCCCATTCTTTTAGTTTGGTGGAATTTCTCAGTTCCATACTGTATTGCAAATAAACTTGTCCGCTTTCCACATGTTCGTCATTCATGTACTTGGTCAAGAGGCGCATCGCCACCGCGCCAATGTCATACATCGGCACACTGACTGTGCTCAAGAGCGGCCGCACCTGCGACGCGAGCGGAATGTTCTCAAAACCGATGATGGATACATCTTCCGGCACCCGTCTGCCCTGATCCTGCACCGCATGGATCGCCCCCACGGCCATCTCGTCACTGGCCACAAAGGCCGCGCTCAGTTCCGGTTTATTCTCCAATAAGTTCTTCATCGCCTCATAGCCCGATCGGTAACGATAATCGCCCAACCGGACAAGAGATTCATCAAGGGATAAATCATTCTCCTCCAGCGCTTCCTTGTACCCGATGTAGCGGGGGTAACCATTGACCGAATCGGTGAGCGGTCCCCCGATGAGAGCGATTTGGTCGTGACCCTCATGAATTAAGATGGTGGTGGCCTCCTTGGCCGCTTGAATCTGGTCAATCGTCACATAGGGCAATTCCTTTTTCTCATCGCGCGTAGCCGCGAGCACGACGGGAACGGTGCTGGCCGCGAAGATTTCGCGATGGGTATCCGTCAATTCTCCACCCAGGAACAAGAGGCCATCCACTTGTTTTTCCAAAAGCGCTTCAATCAATTGAATTTCCTTTTCTTTCTTCAAATCGGAGTTGCTCAGGATAATGTTGTAATGGTACATGGTTGCGATATCTTCGATCCCGCGGGTCAACTCCGCATAAAACGTATTGGAAATGTCCGGAATCACCACGCCAACAGTGGTCGTCTTTTTGCTGGCCAAGCCGCGTGCCACCGCATTGGGGCGATATCCCAGCTGCCGAATGACATCCAACACTTTTTTGCGGGTAACCGGCTTGACATTGGGGTTACCGTTAACGACACGGGAGACAGTCGCCATCGACACGCCCGCTTCCCTTGCCACATCATAAATGGTAATCGTCTCTTTTTTCTTCACCATATTTATCTTTCACATCCATTTTCTTGTAAATTTTATTAACCGTCATTCCCGCTGGTGGGGCATGAATCATGATGACAACACTTTTATTTTTTCCAGACAAGAAAAAAGCAACCATTATTTAGACCGTTTCGTTGCGCAACTGCGCCATCAGTTGCAACACATATGGCAGGGTATCCCCCATAATGCTCGTCCACGCTTCCGGCGACCCCCGGTTAATCCAGACAATCGGCGTCCGTGGGGCCAAGGCTTTATACAGCTTTTTGGTTGAGATCAGCCTTGGCGTCATCGGTGGCAGATTGGGATTTTTCTGACGCGCTTCGGCGATTAACCGTTCGGCATGGTGAGCGGAAGTGAAAAAGTCAACAATCGGGCTGTGATCTTGTCCAGCCAAGATGACCATATTCCCATCCGGATCAACCACCACCCAGATCCGACGCAGTTCCGCCATCGCTCTGCAGACTTCCCAACCATTGCCCATGCCCTGTCCCTCGATGGTTGCCTTCTCCAATTTTTTCAACCCTTGGGCCACATCCGGATCCATGGGCCGCTCCAGGCCGGAGCCCGCGCTCATGGCAGGGATACCCGGCGGTACAGGTTCAACCTGGGGTTGCGGTTCTGGTACCGGCGGCTTGATCGGCTTCTGTGCCGGTGAACTATCCACCAGGGGCACTTCTTCCGCCTGTTTGGCTTGGCGCTGTTCCGGTTGATTAGCTCCCACTGGCTGTTCTTGGAGTGATGCCGTCGGTTCGGTTGGGGTTGCTCCGCCATAAACCACGAATGGATGTTCCACGATGCTTTCATCAATGATGCCATGCTGGCTGCCAAATTGAATCGTCTCCACATGCTTGCCCGTCAACATGGCCTGCTCAGGTAAGCTGAAGTGAAAGAATGGGGCGGACGCGCCCAGCTGCTGGCATCGTTCCCAAATCACATGCCACGGATGTTGCACGGGCACGCCGCCTGATTTACGCGTCACATACGCCGCGTCCTGTTCATTGGTGTAGACGGCAACCGTGTAGGCATCTTGTTGATACTCCACCAGCAGAAGGTTCTGATCCATCGTTGGCACCCACGGACCCACCATCTGTGAAAACTGTTGAACGGCATACTCCTTGATCAGCGGTAGGACATGTTGCTTCAACAGGAACAACCGTGAGGGGAGACCTGGGTTAAAGAGAATCCCTTGCGCATCAGACCGATACGCCTTAATCAAAAACGACAGAGCGGGCTCCTCCAACATCCGTACTTGTCCCGGCTCCCGCACCTTGACGCTGCGAGCCGCCTCCATATCAGTAAATGCGACGATAAAGCGGCTGTTCGGTTCATTCCCCCGAGCGAGAAATGGGGTTTCTCCCGATTCGCTCACGTGATATAAAATCATCAGTCGCTGCACACGTGTGGCGAAGAATTGGTACAACTGTTCAGGTGTTATCCTATTTGCGCTGGCCAACTCTAAACATTCCCGTACATTCAACGAAGCTTCCTCCCCCTACAAAAACAAAATCCGATTTATTTATTACAATGGTTTCTTATTTTATCTACCTATGCAGAGCGTGAAGTGATTCTTTGTACATCATAACAAATTTTAAACAAAAAAAGCGAACCGACGATAGGTCTGTTCGCTTTTTCATCAAAAAGTTATCTTTTTGGTATGCTTTTATGTTCTTTAACGGACAATTGCCGGTTTCTCGTCAAGCAGGCGTGAGGCACGCAGGTTTTTGATAAAGGTGTCAAAAGTGGGAATGTCGATTTGTTGTTTGGCATCAGACAGGGCCACCGCCGGATTTGGATGCACTTCCA
The DNA here is from genome assembly GCF_042665195.1 of Laceyella putida. Lineage (NCBI taxonomy): Bacteria > Bacillati > Bacillota > Bacilli > Caryophanales > Thermoactinomycetaceae > Laceyella > Laceyella putida. The sequence continues at coordinate 60,015 of NZ_JBHTBW010000021.1, read as the reverse complement.
ACATGATGCCATCCGCGCCAGCCGCCAAAGCCGCCCGGGCGCATGGCAACAGAATGTCCCGTCTGCCCGTGGAATGGGTGATATCCACCAGCACTGGCAAATGGCTTTCGTTTTTCAAAATCGGCACAGCCGAAATGTCCAGGGTGTTGCGCGTGGCTCTCTCATAGGTGCGAATGCCGCGCTCGCACAAGATCACCTGGCTGTTGCCGCCTGACAAGATGTATTCAGCCGCAAAGAGGAATTCTTCAATGGTTGCGGACAATCCGCGTTTTAAGAGAACAGGGGTTCGCGCCGCGCCAGCCGCTTTCAGCAATTCGAAGTTCTGCATGTTCCGTGCGCCGATCTGGATCACATCCACGTATTGCTCTGCCATCTCGATATCGGCCGGATTGACGATTTCGCTGATGACTTTCAAGCCGAATTCGTCCGCTGCCTTGCGCATGATCTTGAGGCCTTCTTCCCCCAACCCCTGGAAGTCGTATGGAGACGTGCGCGGCTTGAACGCGCCCCCACGCATCAGTTCAATGCCTTGTTCCTTTAAGGCACGGGCCACTTCGAAGACTTGCTCTTCCGATTCCACCGAACAAGGGCCCGCCACCACTTGTGGTTTCACCGCACCCACTAAGGTGCCTTTGATATCCACCACCGTGTCGGCCGCTTGCTTCTCCCGGCTAACGAGGAGTGTTTTCTTCTGGCTGGTTTGCTGCAAATCCAAAGATGCCTTAAAGATCTGCTTGAACAGGTAACGCACTGTATCGTCAGTGAATGGTCCATCGTTGTGTTTTACGATCGTTTCCAACATGGCTCGTTCACGCTCAGGATCAAACTTGTTGATACCCTGTTTTTGCTTAACCTCACCAATCCGCTTGGCTAAAGCCGCGCGATCGTTTAACAATTTCAACAGTTTCAGATTGATCTCATCCAACTCTTGTCGCAATTCATCCAATTGATGCTCTCTCACTCTTCTTTCTCCTCTCTTCTCAACTAGATTAAAGAATTTCGGTTATTATATCGAAAAATAACCGCTTTGTCGAGGGAGCGGGCAAAAGTTTATGAAACGTTAACCACTCCCTCTGTTCCTTGGCCTTAAAGTGTTTGCACCGCTTCCGTCAACGATTGTTTGGTGATCTTCCAGTGGGAAGCGTGCCACTTCACTTCGTCCCCAACCAGCAAAATCGCTTGTGGCGATTCGTGCTTGATATTGAGCCGTTCCGCAATTTCATTGGAGACGGGGCGGTCTTCAATCACATGCACGGTAGCCACTTTCACCTTGTCGGCTTCCCCCGATGTTTGAAAGTCTTGCATTTCGCTGAAGGCTGCGGCGCTAATGGGGCAAGAGGTGCTATGCTTGAACAACAACAAGGGTTGCGAGGTTGCCGCAGCCAAACATTCATCCAATTGTTCCACGGAGGTGAGTTGCACTTGATTTTCCATCCATTCCACATCCTTTGCTTCACTTATTGTCATTAAGGTAACGGGCTGCCCGTCATGGAGGAACCGCACTTGGGCTTCCCTGATCTCCATCGTAGCCCTTTCCACCTCATCGCCACCAGCATCATGAATCCGTTACAAGATTATGCAAAAAGACCGGCATCCATGCATGGAATACCCGTCTTTCGCCGGCAACTATTCTTTATCTTGAATCGAGATATAATCGGAAGCCGCGGAACGGTGAGATTCCCCCTTCGCCTCTTCCGGCTTTGGCGCCTCCAGCCATCTGTTGACGAGCACCGTCCCCTCTTCATTCACTTTCTTCCATTTATCTTCCGTCGACACTTGCGATTTCATCGTGAAATATAGGTCCTTTCCCCGTTCTTTGGCCAGCTCCAGCCCTTTTTCCAGTTCTTTTCTAACCTCATGGCCCGTTTTGGTCGTCGCCAAAAGAGCTGCCGCCGCTCCAATCAAACCTCCAAAAATCGCACCAGCCACAAAGTATTTTCCTTTTCCCATCGGTGTGTCTCCCTTCTCCCTCTATGTTTTCCGATCAGAACGCCACTTTTTTATCAGATCCATCCCCGCGCTCACCAACGCGACCACATTGCCCAACCGTTCGCCATTTGATAGAGCGGAACGGGAAATGCTTGATGAAACTTCCTCCAAGCTCTTTCCCACTTCAGTCAGGGAATTGAACACCGCTTCGGTTTTGCGGGACTTTTCGCGGACATCTTCCACGAGCAACCTGGTTTCACGTAAGGTAAGCTCCGTTTCTTCCACTGTTGCCTCCACTTTGCTTTTCAATCCATTGACCGTTTGATCCACACTGAGCATCACCCGTCTCACCGCGGTTAACGTGCGGATCGCAAAGATGACCAACACCAGAAAAGCGGCAGCGATCACCGCTGCACTGATCTCTAAGATCACGTTAGGTTCCTCCTCCATCATCTCCAGCTGAAAAGCCATAAGGGAAAGTGTTTGACACCGTAACAGGCAGACGGCCCCCACTTGAAAATTTGCCGGCCATCACGCCCACTCCTGCCTCAATCGAAGGGCGGGTGGAGCCGTATAACGCCAGAAAAGCAGTATCAGGCGGCAACTTCACCACATCATAGGGGACATCCATCCCCATCACAATCACAAGCTTTTGTTTCTTCTCCAACTGTTGGATGAGCGCGAGTTGTTTGTCTTGGAGGCGCGACATCCCAATCAGAATCGCATCCGCTTGGGTCGCCTTTGCCAGGAGTTCAGGCGATGGCGCTTGGGACCAGTCCTCTACCCGCGCCACTTCGACTTGGTACCCAGCTTGGGCACATACCTCTTTAAACGTTTGTGGCTTATTGGCTGTGATCACCAGCAGGCGACCCGTTTTGGTCGGTGTCAGGGGAAGGCGCTTCCGCTTGTCCCGGATTAAGGTAACCGCGCGCTTTGCCGTTTCCCGCGCCACGGCCTCGGCTTGGGCCCGAGTGCCAAACGGTTGGCTACCCGCCAACTCTGACTGGTAATGGGTGGCCACTGAGACGTTGCCCACTTTTTTCGCTTTCAACTTCAAAATGCGGCGAACGGATTGGTCGATTCGTTCCTCACTGATCTGTCCGCTAGTGACCGCTTTTTTGACCGCGGCGATCGTCTGTTCTTGCACATCGAGACGATGGCAGACCAACACGATGTCCGCTCCTGCTTGAATCGCTTTGACAGCCGCTCGGCTTGTCCCGAAATGCTCGGCAATGGCCCCCATCTCCATGTCATCGGTGGTGATGACCCCGTCAAACTTTAATTCCTTGCGCAACAAGTCGGTCAATACGCGATGGGACAAGGTGGCGGGCAAGCTCGGCGTCGGCTCAATGGCCGGGAAAACCACATGGGCGCTCATCACCATGTCCGTCCCGCCCGCAATTGCCCGTTTAAAAGGAACCAGCTCCAACTTGTCAAGGCGTTCCCGGCGATGGGACACCTTGGGCAGTCCCACGTGCGAGTCGACCGAGGTATCCCCATGACCGGGAAAATGCTTCAGCACAGTCAGGACACCCGCATCGTGAAACCCGCGTATCATTTCCGTGCCCATCTGGGAAACCAAGTGGGGATTTTCGCCAAATGAGCGCACTCCGATCACGGGGTTTTGCGGATTGTTGTTTACATCAAGCACAGGCGCCATATCCAAATTGATCCCCATGGCCCTGAGCTCCATCCCCATCTCTTTTCCCGTTTGATAGGCAAGGGATGGTTCGCGGGTCGCACCCAAGGCCATATTTCCGGGAAACAGCGTAGCCCCTTGTTGAAAACGGCTCACCCGTCCCCCTTCTTGGTCAATCGTCACAAAGAGTGGGATTTCCGCTCCATTGTTTAAGGCCAACGCTTGCAAATCCTGATTGAGCCTGGCCACTTGTCGGGGATTTTCCACATTGCGATCAAATAAGATGACACCCCCAACATGATGCTGTTTAACCAGTTTTTCGGCATGGGCATTGACCGTGAAGGCTTGTTCCGATGTCTCGCCACGGAAACCCATGATAAACATTTGCCCGATCTTTTCATCCAGACTCATTTGTTTTATCTTCTCATCCACCCACTTTGCACCGGGTTTGGGCTTGCTTTGCCATGGAGTTGAACATCCTGCTTGCGTCACAATCAGCAGGCTCGTCAAGGCAAGCGCCCATCCTCTCCATCGGTTACGGTACACGCCAGGTCACTCCTCTCCTTATTTTGGATCAACGAAGACCTCGCTTTCGTCACCAGGCCGGGACTCGCCTGCAAAAGTCGTTCAGGACGGGAAAAACCGCTTGGGAAGAGAGCGCAACGATAGCGAGAGCCATTTTCGAAGTACGGTTTCATTGCCTGCATCTCCCTCATTGTACTCGATAAACGAATAACCGGAAACAAATGTCACTTCTCTTTCAATTTATCTAAATATTTATGTAAAGCCAATAAAAAGAAAAGTCCTCAAAAAGGGACTGAATTCAACAAAATGGACAAATATACAATAATATAATAAAATATCGACAGGGATAACGGACTTATCTCCAACGTGTTTATATAAATTTTTGATCTCTCAATCGAGGTGAAGAGACGTGAGCACAAAATCTGTTGTGATCATGAAAGGGGATCAAACAGGGCAAGAACTGCTGGATGAAGCATTACGCGTTCTGGACCCCAATGTGATCGGATTTGAAATTGAATTTCAAACCTTTGACCTCAGCCTGGAACATCGTCGGAAGACAAACAATAAAGTCGTATATGAAGCCGCCCAAGCCATGAAACGGACAGGCTTCGGTTTAAAAGCGGCCACGATCACCCCCGAGGAGAAAGGGGATGTGGGCAGTCCCAATGCCATCTTGCGCAAAGAGATCGACGGCAAAGTGATCATCCGCACCGGTCGCCGGATCCCTGGTGTGCGTCCTGTGGCCGGCACGTTCGCTCCGATCTCCGTCATTCGGATGGCTGTCGGCGACGCTTACGGCGCCAAGGAGTGGCGTGAAGGCGAAGGGCTGGATGAAATCGCATACCGCACTGAAACCATTGATCGCAAAACCTGCCGCGCTGTGGCTGAGTTTGCGTTTCGTCATGCCAAAAAAACCAATGCCAAAGTGTTCGGCGGACCAAAGTACACTGTGAGCCCGGTGTATGAAGGACTGCTGAAAGAAGAGATGGACCAAGCGAGCCAAAAATATCCGGAAGTGCGGTACGAACCGCAATTGATTGATGCGACCTACGCCCTCCTGATCAACAACTCCGGGGATCCGCTGGTTATCCCAGCGCTCAACCGTGACGGCGATTGTCTGAGTGATATGGTCTTGCAATTGTTTGGTTCCATCGCCGGCTCCGAATCGATCTTGATGAGCTTTGACGAAGAATTCAATCCGCAAGTCATCATGGCTGAAGCGCCGCACGGCACCGCCCCCTCGCTCTTCGGCAAAAACGTGGCCAACCCGATGGCGATGATCTTGGCCTCCGCCTCCCTGTTGACTTACTTTGGGGATGCCAAAGCCGCAGCCGCTTCGCGCGCGATTTATGAAGCGGTCATCGAAACGGTGCGTGAAGGCGTGCGCACAGCCGACCTTGGCGGCAGCGCAACCACCACCGAATTCACCAATGAAGTGATTCGCAAAGTACAGACCAAATTGGAAGTGTGGACGACATTGCAAGGATTTTAAGCGAAAAGCCAACTCCCGTTTATAGGAGTTGGCTTTTCTTATCCCCTGTTCACTAGGCTTGCTTTTTTTCCGGCCACTGGCTCCGCCACTCTTTCATCTCCGCCTGCCACTTGTCGCGCCACTCGCGTTTTGCTTCCTTCCACTTTTTCTCATCGATCCGCAACGCTTTTCTCACTTCGGACCACGACTTCTTCTGCTGTTTCAGCGCAATGACATCTTCCCACTTGTGTCCGCTCGCTTTGGCCAGTACCGCCGCGTGGACAGCCCCCTCCACCCGGACACGGGACTGGTAAAGCGTTTGTTGAACGACCGGGACATCTGTTCCCAAGTAAGTGGCCAACGCTTCGTATAAAACAGCCGGTTTGTTTTTAAACTGTTTATGCTTCTTTTTCAATGGGGCCAACTTTTTTTTCAAGTCTTCGCCATTGATCCCATACCCCTTGATCACTTCACGCCAAGACCCTTTCTCTTTCCATTCCGTGATCACTTCGCTGACCGGCTTTCCCGTTTTCGCGGCGATGGTCGCGGCGATGGCCGCTTGTTTGAATGTCAGCTTATGCTCAGCCGCGAGTTGCCTCAGCTCTTGTTCGTTCATATTGGTCAGCTCGGTCAGCCGCTCCTGGCGCGTTTGATTCTTGACCTGCTTGGTTGCGTTCTTACCCTGAAACCAATCTTCCATATCGGCGTAACCGCTTTGCTTCGCCCCCAACCATGTGCCGCCACCGATCAACCCAACCACCGCGACGCCAGCCAACCACTTCTTGCCTTTCCATGCCATCGGCCTGTACACTCCTTTTCCTTGTCTTTCGATTTTTATCATAACGAATAGGTATGACAAAACTTAGACATCCTTCTGTCCAAAAGAAGGCAACGGCAGGGAAAGGGTAAAACAAGTCCCCTTGCCCGGTTGGCTTTCCACTTGAATGTCCCCTTCGTGCGCTTCCACCAGTTGTTTGACGATGGCCAAACCCAATCCCGTCTCGCTCTCCTGTTTCATCCGGGCGGGATCCGCTTTGAAAAATCGGTCCCAGATTCGCCGCGACTCCTCTTCCGTCATGCCGATGCCCGTATCAGCGACCTGTATGACGGTCTCAGACGAAGTCGCATAGGCCCGTACAACCACTTCACCGCGGTCTGTAAACTGGATGGCGTTTTTCGTCAAGTTGAGCAGCACTTGCAATATCCGGTCCAGGTCGGCATAAATCGGTATCGCCCCGGCGCATTCCGCCTGGAGCGTTAATCCTTTGGCATCTGCAAGCGGCATGAGTTGCTCCACAACCAAGTCAATCAATTCCGTCAAATCGGCCCGCTCTTTCACCAACTCCACTTTGCCCGCCTGGATTTTTTCTATGTCCATCAGTTCATGAATGAGACGGATCAACCGCTTCGTTTCCTTTTCCATCCTGGCGTATGTGCTAGGCAATTGGGCATTCTCCACCCACCCTTGCCCCAAAGCTTCAAGCCAGCCCCGCAGGGAGGTTAATGGCGTGCGCAACTCGTGCGACAAGTCAAACAAAAACTGCTGCCGTCTTTCTTCATGAAGACGGAGCTCCTGTTGGGTTTGTTCCAGTCGCATCGCCATTTCGTTAAAATCAACGGCCAACGCATCGATCTCATCATCAACCTTTGCCACGGAAAGCCTGAAAGAATACTCCCCCGCTTGAATCCGCTTGGTTCCCTCCTGCAATCCTTGCAACCGTCGCACCAAATGTCTTGTCATGCCGATGCTTACAGCAAAGGAAGCCACAAGAGCCAGGCTTCCGGCAACCATCAAGCTGACCCGCACATGCGCCATCACCTTGCGCAATCCTTCGACAGGCGAATATAGAAAGACCCAACCCTCTCTCTGTTTGCCACCAATCGGAACCAAGGCCCATGTAACCTGTTTGCCTCCCCACTTTCCCGTTCCCTCCAACCGGCCCCCACCCGCAACACGCGCCTGCATCGCTGATGGCAACCGCAGCGGCTTCGCCACCGTGGAACCGGATGGGTACAAGGGCTTCCCTTCCTTATCAAACACCAGCAGATCAACCCGACTGCGCTCCAATAGCGGCTCCAGTCGCCGCAAAAAAGCGAGGGGTATTTGCTTTTCCTGTTTGAGCTGTTTGGCGAGCGGTTGCGCCCATTCCCGCATCTCTCTTGCTTTTTGCTTAATCAACAGATTTTCCAACATCACAGAAAGCAAGACCGAACTGAGCAAAATGGCCAAACCGAGAACAAACAGATGCCCTGTCAACACTTTTCTAAACATGGGGGTTCTCCTTGTCCGGCATAAACTTGTACCCGATCCCCCATTCGGTTTGAATCCAATCGCCATAGGGTTCTTTCAATTTGCGACGCAACCGTTTAATCAGCGCGTCAACCGTTCGTTCATCACCATAAAAATCAAATCCCCAGATCCGCTCAAGCAACTCTTCGCGCGTAAAGACACGGCGCGGATAATCGATAAACAAACAGAGCAAGGCAAATTCCTTTGGTGTTAAGCGTGGGATCTTCTCGCCGTCAAACCAAATTTCCCTTGTCTCCTTGTCGACCCGTACCCGTTTGTGCGAATCGGACTCTTGCCGGCCGCTTCGGCGCAAAAGGGCTTTGATGCGCGCCATTAACGCCAGCGGACTAAACGGCTTCGTGACATAATCATCCGCTCCCCAATCCAATCCCCTGATCTGGTCTGTCTCCGCCGTGCGGGCGGTCAACAAGAGAATCGGCACATCGGAGGTTTGCCGAACCTGACGGCACACGCTCAACCCATCCAATCCGGGCAGCATCCAATCCAATATCACCAATTGATAGGTTCCCGTTTCCGCTTCTTGCAAGGCGGTTCTCCCGTCATGAACGAACGTGGGCGAATATCCCTCTCTATGCAAAAAAAACTGCAACATGTCACATACACTCTGATCATCTTCCGCAACCAAGATTTTCATTCCATCCCCTCCCTACCCGCTACCATTTTAGCACAAGAAAAACCCAGTCTCCGTGAAAAGAGACTGGGTTTGATCAATGAAGCGGGCGGGTTGGTTCCTCACCGTCATGACCTGAGCGGTAAGACATGAAGTCATCCAGTTTCCACAAATGATCGGGTTTGAACTGTCTGGTTTGCCTCTCCTCCTGCCTTGCGACACGCTGCTCGGCACGCGGCCAACCGGCATAGTCGACGCCTAACACCTGAGCCAGTTCCCGATCCATGCACACCAAATCGCTCCGATCGATCTGCTTCAGATCCGTTTTCCCCAACGCAATGGCCGTGAGCCTCATCTCATCCACACAGGATTTCAGGAATTTCGCCAGATGCTCCGCTCCTTCTTCCACATTGATGTCTTCTTTGAACTTCCCGTGATAAAGCACGTTCTGCACCGGCGGCTCAAAAGGGGAAGCAATGTTAAACTGCGTCTGCAACATGGCGACCAAGGCAATCGAGCCTATGTACACCGCATCCGCTCCCAAGGCCATCGCTTTGAGGAAGTGTCCCGGGGTGGTCAGCCCGCCTGCCGCAATCACCGACACTTCTTGTTTCACTCCAAGCTTTTCCAAATGGCGCACCGCACGCGACAAAGCGAATAAGGTGGGCAACCCCACATCATCCTGCAAAATCGTCGGTCCCCCATGCGTTCCCGCTTCCGCCCCATCGACGACAATGTAATCGATGCCACCTTTCAGAGCCCAGTCGATTTCTTCCTCCAAGTAATGCGTGGCACAGGTTTTTAAACCGACCGGCACCCCGTAAGTTTGTCTCAGCTTTCGCACCAACGGCGGAAACTCTTCCGGGCGGTTGATTCCTTTGAGACGGGAATGGATGGGCGCATCTTCTCCTTCGGGGATGTGAAAGCGGCGCCGAAACTCATCATCCATCTGCCACGAGGAGGTTCCCATCGGTGCGGAGGCCTGCGCTCCTTGTCCCAACTGAATTTCGATCGCATCCAATTGGGACAGGGACTCATGATTGTTCATCCAGCCGCCCCGATTGTACTGCCCGATAAAGTGGCGGGCTTCGCGCCGTTCCTCAGGCACCAACGGAGCTTCTCCCGAATTGGTCGCCGTGCCGGCCAGTGTGGCTCCCCGCGCCAACGCCCGTTTCGTTTTCAGCCCTAACGCGCCCCCATACGACATGCCCGAAATCAGGATGGGGATTTCCAGTGAGAGGGGCTTTTTCGCTTTGGGTCCAATCGTCACACCCGTATGCACCTGAACGCCGTCTTGGGTTGGCATGCGAAATAGATGAACGGGATTAAACATCAATTGCTCCCATCGCGACAAAACGACGGGACTCCCCAAAGGCCTGAGGAGCGGTTTGCCCGATTCCGCTCGCATCGCCGATTCCACGATCGAACGCAAGGTCAGTTTCTGCATGATGGTCACAAAGGAAAACAAATTTTCCGTATAGGGGTCTTGCATCATTCGATTCAACACCGCATCAGCCACGCTGTTGATGATGCGATGCACGATACGAGTCAACATGTTACCTACTCCTCTTCCGCCAGTTCGGGATGGCGTTCAATCTGTTGTTCCCAGTGGATAATCGCACTCTCAATTTCTTGTCGTCCCGCCATGGGCAGCTTCAGCCAGCCCCGTTGTTCCATTTCATTAAACAACCTGGTTTGCACCTGATTCACTTCGGCCAGACACTCATCCACCGTCTGCCGCAACCCCTCGTTGGCGCAAGTATGCTGCGCATGAAGATACAGTTGGCTTAATGTTCTCTCGGTAGTTAATAGATCTTGGATCATGTCCCGCATCAACAGTTTCATCTGATCATCCTCCCTAATGTTGAATTCGTTCTTGCCCGCTATGGTTGCGCAATTGATCCAAGAGCCGTTGCAGATGTTGTCGGTGCATATGCAAGGCCTCTTCCAACAACGGCTCCCACTCCTCCTTCTCTCCCTCTACCATGGCCACTTGCATTTTTTTGATGGCCAACGCTTCCAGACCAAGCAATTCCTTCAACTTCAGCAATTCTTCTTGAGTAAGTTGCTCCATCCATTTTCCTCCTTATGACAATCTTACCAATTAGTATGGGGATTCGGGCTCCATCTTATGTCCAACAAAAAAAGCCCCGCAGGGCTCTCCCATTCGTCTATGACGATTATTTTTTTCGTGGCGGGCGTTGTTTCCCTTGCAGAATGTCCAAGCCCAGCGAGGGATCGGACTGTACATTCTTAGCGAATTTCTGGAGAACTTCCTTATCGACATCGGCCTGCGTCACTTTCATCAGGTACTCCAGTACGGCATTCATTCCTCCTCGATCAAAGGCCACTTTGGCCCCGTCCATGATGTTGCTTAATTGCTCTTCAGTCAATACCTTGCGCCCCATGACCGCATTGATCATCTGCGCCAATTCTTTCATGGAAAAACCATCGTTTGGTGACATCGCGTTCATTCCCTCCTGTTTAGGACTCGTTACACCATATGTAGAGCGTGCCTATCCCGTCCTGGGCAAGCGCCCAGAAACCAAGCCCAAAGCGGGAGAAAATGGACGGATCACCTATCACTTTTACCATCTGCGCGGTATATAAAAATGATAACTGGCTTCTATCTTAGCAAGAAAGGGATGGCCGACATGAACAACCCCTTCGCACCGTACCAAGTGAATCATGATGCAGCCCCCTACCCGACCCGCCTTCACCCATGGCAGTGCTTGCTGCTCTTTCTCCTCATCATCCCTACCATTTTCGTCTTTGTCGAAAGTCTATGCCTCTAGACGCACTCCCATTTTGCCGAATCTTGGATATTCGCCTTTCCCTTCGCTTCCGTTGAGGCATAGAGTAAAGCAACGGCTGATGAAAATTCAAACCATTTTACTTCAGCCAGCTAAATCAGATTAAAGGAGGAATCACAATGAGCGGTTTCGGTTTTGGCGGTTTTGGCTGGAGACAACTTCTCATTTTCTTGTTGGTGATTGCGACCATCTTCGTCTTTGTGGGAACGGGATTTGGTAGAGGCTGCTAAGTCTTTTCGATCAGCTTCAACAGCACTTGATTTTACCCAGTGAAGGAGGTGTTATCATGGGCGGTTTCGGTTTTGGCGGTTTTGGCTGGAGACAGCTTCTCATCTTCTTGTTGGTGATTGCGACCATCTTCGTCTTTGTGGGAACTGGGTTTGGTAGAGGCTGCTAACCCTTTTTGCTCTGCTTCAACAGCACTTGATTTTACCCAGTGAAGGAGGTATTATCATGAGCAGCAGTTTTGGTTTTGGCGGTTTTGGCTGGAGACAGCTCCTGATCTTCTTGCTGGTCATCGCGACCATCTTCGTCTTTGTTGGCGGATGCTTCTAGTACTAGTGTGAAGCGTTCCTCCACCATCTATTACGTTGGTGGAAAGGGATAAAAGTGCTCTCCGGGTGGAGGGCACTTTTCGTTGTTATTTTCGCAAACGCACACAGGCGCGTATCCCTTGTTCAACCCAATCTTCCAACCGAAAGCGCAGGGAATGGCCGCAAACGCCGCGGGAAGAGGCTGGATTGTGGCGAAGCGACTCCTGAAAGCGGCGCAGGTGGAATATTTTCTCTTTATGCCGTTTGGCTTCCCGCAGCCCTTGAATCCGACCAGACACCCCCATTCCCACCGCATGAATCCCCAAAATCGTGCCATGGTCATCTGTGATCAGTTTCACGAGGCCCGCGGCGGACGACGCCTCTTCCGCCCAGGCTCCCTCCGGCGTCAGGTATCCACGCCAGACGCGAAAGCCGTTTCCCCCTGTTTTCGCTTGTTTCTCGCTCATCCCGATGGCCACCAATTCCGGTTCCGTCTTAATCACCCTGGGCACGGAGGAATAATCGATCCCAAGTTTTATACCAAGCAAAGCATTTAACGTCACTTTCCTCACTTCCTCCGGCCAATTTCCACAGTCGGGCCTTTGGTGCACCCCCGCTCCCACAGCATAGATATGGGGGGAATTCGTCCTCATCCATTCATCCGTAACCAAACACCCTTCAATGAAGGCAAGTCCCAGTCTCTCCAACCCAAATTGGGAGACCTGCGGCGGGTCCGCTTCCGCCAACAAAATTTCATCCGTCTCCACCGCCTCCACCCATCCGTCAAAGCGCAATTGGACAATTTTCTTGTTGGCCCGCTGAATCGCTTTCACCACATGCGTTTGGCACCGTACGCGTATCCCCTCTTGCGAGAGCGCCATTTCCAAAAAGGGCAGGCAGTCGGGATCATAGCCGGGAAGCAATCGATCCCCCGCTTCCACGATCGTCACCTGGGCCCCTTGGCGGGCAAGAGCTTGGGCCCATTCCACTCCTTGCGGCGTTCCACCCAACACCATCCACTTCTTGGCTGGGGGCTTGCGCCGCCAACCCATTTCATCGGTCATTGCTCCCACTTCGACCAAACCTTCAATCTCAGGAACCCGGCGTGTGCGGTTCAGCGCCATGATGATCGTTTTGCCCACCATTCGCGCCTGTCCGGCCACCTCCACTTCATGCTCGGTGAGAAAACGGACAGTTCCCTTATATACATCCACCCCTTCGCTTGCCATAGGCGGTTGCTCCTCTTCTCCACATGGGTGGTACAGCAGCGCGACGTCTGCGCCCCACTTCACCGCTTGGCTGGCGACCGCTAACCCCAATCGCCCGTTGCCAATCACTATGAGTTGATATCGCTTCATCTTTCAGTCTCCTTCGCCCGGCCTCTCCCCTTCATTGTAAAACGCGACCAAATCATTTGTGAAGAAAGAGAAAAAACAAAAAACGAGCAACGGGGAAATCCCCGGCTCGCTCAAATTTTCGGGTAAGGAGCAACAGATTGGATCAAGCATTTGTTTTGATCTTTTCCTAACATATGGAGCAACATATGGTATTGTTCAATCAGCATGACTTCAAAAAAACGCAAATCCTGCTTTAATTTGCGATTCTCCTGCAGCAACCGTTTCATTTGATGCCCCATCTGTTCCACTTGTTCTTCGAGTTGGGATATGCGGATATCGCTAGGTTCACGGGCGGGCTTGCTTGGATTAGGCAATATTCGCCACCTCTTTCTCCCCTTTAGCTACTACTTTATTTTATGAAGATTCCTCCAACTCGCTCTCCGCGTTCACCTGTTGTGCTTTCTCATTTTTCATGACAAGATCTGGCACTCCGGTCTGTTCCTTCATCGACTGCAGCAATCGCAAAAGATCCTCGTATTTGTCTTTCACTTCGCTTTGGTACCAATCGTATGAGCGTTTTTCCTCTTTTAATTTTTTATTCTCCGTTTCCAGCTCAAAAACAGCCTTCTCCGTATCGGACAATTGTTTGGTTAACCGCTTGATCTCATCCTTCACTTGGCGTCCATCTTTATCCAGTTCTTTGATGAGCGGAATCACTTGCGCCAGCGAATCCAACTGATCTCCTTTTTTCTTCTGCAACTGTTTATAGACGCGTTTTTTCTTCGCATCGACATAAGCTTTAAGGTCTTGTTGCCTCAGTACGGCATTCCAACGAAACCCGCAAGCCCCCGGGGTTCGGTCCAATTTCTTGCCCACTTCCACAAACGCTTCAATTTGCGATTTACCGCTTTCAATCGCCGTTAACACAAGGTCACGCAGAAGTTGATCTTCCTCTTCAGTCCATCGGCGCCCTTTCATAGGTTCCTCCCCTCCCTCTGACATTCATCCTGCGACAGTCGTATCGATTTGCCGGATATGGGTGATCGGAAAGCTGCCCCCAGCAACTAAACTTGCAAAAACGCCTTCCTTTTCATGGCTTATCGACACGACTGCTTCTGTGAGCAATATTTTTCTATATATATTATTTAGTCAGGGCGGGAGGGTTTTATGTTTCAAACTTAAAATCACGCTTCATGCAAACGGGGTAACGGACCCACGGGAATCGCAAGCCGCTCCAATGCCGCCAATTCCATTTTCTCTTGATCTTCAGGCAGGCGGCTTAGACACAGCTCCAACCATTGCAACAAAGCATCCACGTCAACCCCGTCACGCCCTGGTCTTGACGGAGAGAGGTAACGAATCGCACTCGTGGCCAATTTCCGGGCTCCCCGCACCTTACCTCGCTTTAACTGGTGCATAATCGCCGCGATCTGAATGAGGCCATGGTAAAAATCATTGTCCCGCTGCGTTTGCCAAAGTTCCTCCAACACTTCATGCGCTTCCCAATACTCTTCATGATGATAATGTCTAAAAAAACCGAGATAGTTTGAATGGTACATCCGACGACTCCCTTTCTTCCTCTCACTGATCGGTTCCGTTCGCTTCCACCGCGACGCTCCGAGATTCTCTTTCTTCATGAGTTTCCGCCGTCCAAGAACTTATTCATTTCTATATTAACTCATTCCCACAAGGGGATTCGATCCAATATTACGCAAAGAAAAAAGACCAGGTTCCGTTCCTGGTCACATGAAAGAGGGTCAAGATTAAGGAGTTAAAAGAAGCGTGGTAGCGTAAGCAAGAAGGTCAACCTTACTTACAGGAACCATTTTATCACGCTCCGCGAATTTTGTCGATATAATGTCGAGGGTTGTTTTCAAACTTTTTCAATTTTGCCCTTCTTTTCAAATCACCCAACGCTTCCAAAACAAGAAGATTTTCGGTGTGTTCGTCGCTTTCAACGCTTGCGCGAATTGGTTGCGCAACACCTTGTTCTTCGGATCCAGACGCATCGCCAGTTTGAGATGTTTCGCCGCTTCCTCATAACGCTCCATCTCCATGAACAAGCGCGCTTTCCCTTGATGGAAACGAGGATGATCCAAATAGTAGTGTTGTGCCAACTCAAAGTGCAAAAGCGCTTGTCCCGTTTTGCCACGCAACAAACAGATCTCCGCGATCAAAATGTGGCTCAGCGCATCTTTCGGATCCAACTCCAAGCTTTTGAGCAATAAGCTTTGTGCCAATGTGATGGAATCGGTATGCGTCATCAAATACCGGGCATACTCACGATATGCCTTGCTAAATTGAGGGAAACGGTGCAAAGTCGCCTGATAGGCACGAGCCGCTTCGACCAGCTCTTGTTTGGCTTCCAAAATTTGCGCGTATAACAGATGGGCTTCTTTGTAATCCGGTGCGAGTGTGAGTGCTTTTTCCACTGCTTGATGCGCTCGGTTCCAGTAATGTTTTCTTACCTCCAGCACGGCTAACATCAAATAATACTCCGCTTGAGGCTCCTCTTTTATCATGCGTTCCAGTTTTGCCCGATTGCGGCGATAGCTGCCAGAAACATACCGCTTCCCTTGTATTTCCCCTTTAAAGTCCAACTCGATAATGGGTCCGGCCACGTTCCTCTCCCCCTTTATCCAAGTGCAAAATTCAATGCCCGGTGCCTTTATGGTGATTGCAGGCGAATGCGAATCGCATAGTCTGTCTCATAATAATCCAGCTCATCACGCAGCTTGTCGAACACCTTCGATAATGAAAGTATGAGTTGACGCAACGACGCCGGCGGTGTTTGGCGGAATTTAATGGTGTCCCGCCGGGTATAACAGTAACGGCCATCCTCCTGATACACTTCGTTTTTGGGATGGTAGAAAGCGTGCACGCAAGAATGGACAATGTCACTCAATACTTTTTCAGCAAACTCCTGGTTAAACTTGGCCCTGCGCAGAACCAGACTCACTTTTTCGTAGCCACTTTCACAAGCGACGCTCAAATGGCGCAAATCGCGCAAGAACTCTCGCACATACTCTTCCTGCTCTGAAGTGGTTTGCGCAAACTCTCCTGTCAACTGTGGCACGGCGGTGTAGTTCAAAAACTGATCCAGTTGCTCATTCGCTTCTTTTAGTTTATCCTTTACCATGACGCACAGCTCTTTTGTATGCTCTGCTGGCATGATTTAACCCCCTGGATTGACAGGCTACGCCCATGTTAAATTTCCACTTTTAGTATATCATATGCTTCATTTCATTTCTGCAATCAATTTAGATATTTTAAAAATAAAAAAACCAAAAAAGACTAGGACATTTGAAGGGATTTATACCGATTAACAAGAATTAACCTCTTATTTGTCTAAAATATCTGGAGGGATTTTTATGAAAACCGCGTGGCCACCCGCTGATCTGGCGGAATGGAGCAAACAATTTCGCTTTATCACTCCAATCCAAGTCCGTTTCTCTGACACCGATATGTTGGGGCATATCAACAACGTCAGCTACTTTAGCTATTTTGAACACGGAAGACTCGCTTATCTGGCAGAACTGGATCTCACGCCGCATCTGTTCCAATCGGGGGCGGAACGAGGCGGTTTCATCGTCACGGCCAGCCTGGAATGCCAATACTTGCAGCAAGTTCACTTTGGCCAAGAGGTTCAGCTGGGCGTGCGCGTCAACCGCATCGGAAACAGCAGCCTGGATTTCATCTACGCTTTATTTTTACCGGCGGAAGAAAAAATCGCCGCAATCGGACGCGGAACCGTCGTCTACATCCACCCCACGACAGGAAAAAGCCAACCTTTACCTGAAAAGGTAAAAGAATCGATTCGTACATACGAACAAATTTAAAAATAAAAACTCCCCATAAAAATTGGGGAGTTTAGTTGTAATATTGGCATTGCCGCTTTTTTTCGATCGTTTCCGCGATGATGTAATAAATTTCTTCTTCTTTTAATGAAGCCAATTCACCATAAATTAATATTTGCGCTTCTCGTTCTGTTTCCGTCAATAATTCATGTATCTCAGGCAGCCGATCCAACACCAAGCGGGACAAGGTTATCGTTTGCATCCGACCTCACCTCTTGATGTGATTGTTATCAACCTGATTCCTTTACCCACGCAGACCTTGACCGCTGAGCAAAAGCGCATGATCCACTTTAATGCAACGGTCCATGATCACCATAATCCCATGTTCTTGCGCCAATCGGGCCGCTTCCTCGTTCACTACGCCAGACTGCATCCAAATCGCTCTCGGTTTCACTTTCACCGCATCTTCCACCACGGGCAGGACCGCCTCACTCCGCCGAAACACGTCAACGATATCAATCGGTTCGGTGATATCGCTAAGGGAAGCGTAAGGTTGCTCCCCCAATACAGGTTCTGTCAAGGTGGGATTCACCGGGAAAATCCGGTATCCGGCTTGTTGCAACGCTTCCGCAATCAGATAGCTCGTTCGCTCCGGATTGTTGGAACAACCGACCACGGCAATATTTTTCGCTGACGTCAAAAGTTCTCTTCTTTCTTGGTCTGATGGGTTTTGGAACATGATTATCCTCCTTCGTTTCGATCCTGGTTGGATTGCCCCAGGCCAAACAAGTTCATGATCTTTTTGCCGAATTCTTGTAGATGAAAGGAACTTCCTTGCTGTTGCAGATAAATGTTCTTCACAGCTTCAATCAACCAAGCAGGCAGCTTTTTTCCCCGGATTAAAGAATAAAACAAATGATATCCCTCGACGAGGTGATCCCATCTCTGGTCATTCCCGGGGTTCAAATATTCGGAGACATCAATCACCTTGGCCTTGTTCCCTTGCAGGATGACATTTTTCAAATGAATATCCCTCGGATTCAACCCCTTGCTTCTCGCGTAACGTCGTGCTTCCTCCACTTGCTCAATCACTTGTTCCGGGATGATGATCCCTTGCTCCAAGCATTGGTACAATGTGGGGCCCGGCTCATAACTTAATGCCAAGTGGCGCGCTCCGCTTCCTTTCAGTTTGGCAAAGTAAGGCGAATCCCCCAGTCGTTCATACACCTGCTGTTCCTGTTCCTTTTTGCCGAGACGATCAAGCGCATAACATTTAAAAACAAGTTCAGGATAGTCTGGATGCTGAACGACCACGGCATCGGTGCCTACGCCAATCAAGCGGAAAATCGGCGGAATATGTTCCACTTCTACTGGTTCATTTCGTTCGTTCGCGTGAATACGTATCTCCTGCAAACGTTCATCAAGTTTGATGTCATCCATTCCGGCTCCTCCTGTGGTTGAGTGTACCCCTATACCCATTGAGCGTTTTCTATTATCCTATAGTCAGTATTTTCCCGATTGGAGTGAAGAACATGCGCCAATCTTATAAAATGTTGGCTCCTCTTTTGTCCGGGGATCTGTCCTTGTTTCTCTATTTTTCTTGGCAAGGGCGTGTCACCCACCATTTGCCTTTAGATATGACATCGATACTTGTGACGGCATGCCCCTTCATTGTCGCTTGGCTCTTGGTCGCCACCACCATGGAGCTGTACCGCTCTCCTCATCCCCAACCGTTATTGCCCTTTTGGCTCCGACTGTGCGGGGCCGTATGGATCAGCACCTGTTTGGGAACCGCCCTGCGCGCTTGGCTTCTGCGACATCCATTTGATTGGCTCTTTCTGTCGGTTACCACATTGTTTATGTTAGTGGCATTCTCACTCTGGCGCCTGGGATGGCAGTGGGCCGCACGGCGTTGGATGAACAGGGCCGTTTAACCGTGTCGGCAGCGGTCAAACGCTGACCGGCCTTTATTCATTTCCCCATCACACTGATTCCCAGCAAGATGGCCACCCATAAGCCCGTAGCCCACCACATCACCCGAACCGCCAGCAAAAGGTGCTTGGCTTGACGCGGCTCAAGCGGGTCACCCAGCCGAGCCCGCTCTGAGCGGCGTCCATGATAGATATTGACTCCGCCTAATTGGATATGTAACGCCCCCGCGACCAGGGATTCCGGAATCCCGCTGTTGGGGCTGGGATGCAGATGGGCATCGCGGCGATAAGCCCGCCAAGCCTGAGCCACATCGAGACGCATGCACAAAAAAACGATCAACAAGAGGCCAATGGCCAAACGGGCGGGAATGAAGTTGCACAGATCATCCAATCGGGCCGATGCGGTTCCCAAGTGGAGATACCGATCGGAACGGTAACCCACCATCGCATCCAACGTATTCACCGCCCGGTAAGCCATCGCCAAGGGTGCCCCACCGATCGCCGCGAAAAAAAGCGGCGCCACGACGGCATCGACCAGATTTTCGGCAACGGTCTCCACTCCCCCGCGCACCAGCTCCGCTTCATCCAAATCCTCCGTCTGCCGGCTCACCACCATCGACAACTGTTGCCGGGCCAGCGCCAGGTTTTTCGCCGCCAACGCGCGGTAAATATTCATGCCCGCTTCAGCCAAGCCCCGAGGTGCGATCGCGAGCCAGATCATGACCACTTCCAGTCCCTGTCCCGCCAGCGGTCGCCACCCATATGCCAATGAGACCAACGCCCAGCTGACCGCCCACACTCCCCCGACCACCACAACGGGAAAACAGAGCCCCAACCATCTGAGTGGCTCCCGATGGGTTTCATTGGTCCAACCCCGTTTTTCAATCCACCTGCCGAGGTGCCGGTCCAGCCATGAAATCACTTTCCCCATCCCAACCACCGGATGGGGAAGCCAACGCGGATCACCCCATGCAAGATCCAACAGACAAGCAACAAACAGGATCCATTCCCAGTCCATCTCCGTCACCGCTTTCTGCGTCGTTCATTCTCTACCGCCTCAACGACCCCCGCATGCACCGCGCGCGCAATGGCCTGGCCAAGTGGGCTTAAGGTGCCCGCGTACGGATGGGTGATGCCCCCTCGTCGCTTTTGGGTGGCGAATATAGCCACCGCATCCGTCGTCGTCCCCGTTGCCAATAGCCCCGCTTGATCCGTCACCCCCAGATCGGCCAATGCTGCCGCTTTCGCTTCTGTCGCGGTGATGACCCCGTTTACCATCGCGGAGGGAGTGACATCCCCCTCGATGAGGAGCAGAATATTGATCGTGCCTGGGGTGTAAAACGTGGGTTCTGCGTAAGTGGGACCCTTTTTCCCCGCCCTTGCCGCATTTCCGATTCCGGCCGTTACCCATGCCGTCAAACCGAAGGTCGGCGCATCCAGCACCTGTTTGCTGCCTTGCATCAGATAAGCCGCCGTAAGCAACACCACCGTCTTGTCCGGCGACATCCCGCGCGCAGCCAACCAATCAGCGATTTCTTTGCTTGGATCCGGCGCATGGTACTCTTTATCAACATGACGGTTAATGATACGGGTGACCTGCCGCATTCCCCCTCCCACCACGGCACTGCTTAAGCATGTGAGCGGCGATGGGGATGCGATTTGTATCATTTCCTCTGTCCACTGCACCGTCAGTCGACTCTCGTTCTGTTGGAACAAACCGCTCATCTCATTCCTCCTGCCCATCCCCCAACTTCTTGGCGACTTTCCAATCCGTTCCTGCGCGTTCCACCAACCAACCCTGTCCAGGCCCAAGATCAGGTTCCCAAAAACAGGCCCAATCCCGTCGGATCATCCGCGCCCAAAACCAACGCAGTGGTCCCCCATGGGAAACGACGCAAACCGTCCCGCCCTGATGCCGCTGTTCCGCCTCCCGAACCCACGCCAACAAACGCCTGTCAAGATCGTGCAAGGTTTCTCCGCCGGGAGGCGCATGAAAAAAAGGATTGTCCAGCCATTTGCCGACCTGTTCCGCATCGGTGCGCATCAATTCTTCATAGGTTTTTCCTTCCCAGGCGCCAAATGAGCATTCGCGCAACGCCGGAGTGGCATGAACGGTGAGGGTGGGATGGGCCGCGGCGATCACCTGCGCCGTGTCGACACAACGTTGCAAATCGCTCGCATAGATCGCATCCAATCCCTTCTTCGCTAATTGGTGGGATAGCCGAACCGCTTGTCGCTTCCCCATCTCTGTCAGCGGCTCATCCAGGTGCCCGCTATACCGTTTGGCGCGATTGGCTTCCGTTTCGCCATGTCGGATCCAAATCCACCTCATCCCAATCTCACCCCCATAGTGAAAAAGAGAAGCACAGCCACTTCGACCCCTTCAATCAAGGCACCGTAAATATCGCCCGTAAAGCCGCCGATGCGATAAACAGCCAGCTTTCCAAACAGCCAGGTAAGCGCAAACACAACGACAAACAGAACCACACCTTCCCATTCCCACCACCAGATCAAAGGCAGGATGGAACAGAAACTGGACAGGTTGATCCGCCACGTCGAAAGCGACTCTTTCAGGCCGCTTCCCATCCCTTGCGCCTGGACGTAGGGAAACGCAAAAATCGCCACGACCGCAGCAAAACGCGCGATCATCACGGCGCTGCCCCAAGCAAAAGCCCCATCCCAAACATGGAACTGCAACAGATAATACAACGTACTCACCTTTAACAGCAATACAAGGACGGCGGCCAATACCCCCATCGCCCCCACGCGCGAATCTTTCATGATCTGAAGAGTGCGTTCACGATCGCGATAAGCCCCAAACCCATCGGCGGTATCCATTAAGCCGTCGAGATGCAATCCGCCTGTCAGATAGACCCAACAACCCACATCCAACACGGCTCGCACCATCTGCGGAAACCAACGTGCCACTAACCAATCAAAGCCAATCAAGACCAGCCCCAATAATGCACCGACCATGGGATACCACATCGGGCTGGTGCGATGGTCTCCTTTCAACCAACGCCGGGGCACAGGCAGACGCGTCAAAAAGGCCACAGCATGCGCGAATCCACTCATCCTTTCACTCTCCACGGCACACCGGCGACAACCATCCACACTTCATCCGCCTGCTTGGCCACTTCTTGATTCACCCAGCCCAGCGCATCCTGAAAACACCGGCTGACCGGGTGCATAGCTATGCCTCCCAATCCCACTTCATCCGTCACAATCACCGCATCACGTCCCGACCATTGCCTCAACCATTCATGTGTATGCGATTCCACCTGTGCCAGCATTTGGGCACGCCAGATCACCGGATCGCCCCCTTCGTCGTGGGGGGGCTTGGCCAACACATTCGTCACCCAAGCAGTGAGACTGTCTAATAAGAGTTGGCTCCCGCATGGCACATCCGCCAGCACCGCGGCCAGGTTAAACGCTTCCTCTTTCACTAGCCACCCGCTGGGACGCCGCTGTTGGTGGGCGAGAACACGCGCTTTCATCTCATCGTCCGACACTTGACTCGTGGCCACATAAACCACCGGTTTTCCGCTTTCCATGCATAACGATTCAGCAAAACGACTTTTGCCGGATCGTACGCCTCCCGTAATCAATCGTATTCCCATGACTTCCTCCTCAACCAAACCATGACCGCAAAATGGCGAGCAATCGATCATTTTCTTCTGGTTTCTTGATAGCGATTCGGAAATAAGCATCCCCCAACCCCGGATAATTGGCACAATTGCGGATTAAGATTCCTTGGGTGGCGCAGGCATGCTGTAGCTGATGTGCCTGCTCTTGGCCGCGGATGATTCGTCCCAAGACGTAGTTGGCTTCACTCGGAAAGAAAGCAACCCCCGGAAGTCGGCCCAGTTCCCTCACCATCCGGGTTCGTTCGGGATAAAGCCAACGATGCACCTTCCGCGCATGCGCCTGATACACGTCTGGATGCAAGACCACTTCACCCGCGGTCAGTGCCAATCCATTCACATTCCACGGTGTGCGCATCGCCTGCACTCTGGCGCTCACCGCAGGAGCGGCCACCACATAGCCCAATCGCAGTCCCGGCAAGGCAAAGAATTTGGTCAGTGAACGCAAGACCAGCACTTGTGGATAAGAGGCCACCAGTTGAAGAGCTGAGCGGGCTTCGCCATCCGCCACAAAATCGAGAAAGGCCTCATCGACGACCAACCAGGTTTGCCACTGCTTAGCCCAGGCCGCCATTTGCTCAAGCCGTTCGTAAGGAATCAGGTGTCCGGTAGGATTATTCGGCGTCCCCACAAAGAGAAGGTCCACTTCCCTGATCAGCGTCTCCAACTGGCTCTCCGTCGGCAAAAAACCTTCCTCCCACCGGGTACATACAGACTGTACGGTAATGCCCCGTTTTTTCGCGCTTAACGCGTATTCGACAAAGGCGGGCTGAACCACCCCCACCCGGGACGGCAATAACGTTTGCACGATCAAGTCGATCAATTCCGCCGCTCCGTTGCCCACAACCACCCCATTTGCATCAACCTGATGAAAACAGGCAATCGCTTGGCGCAACGCGCGCGCATCCGGATCGGGATAACGGCTGAGCACAGGAACCCCCGGTTGCTCCAACTCCCGTTTGATGGCTTCCAGCACGCGGGGCGGGGGGCCATAAGGGTAGATATTCGAGCTGAAATCGAGCCACTTCGGTTCTTCGATGGCAAATAATGCTTGGGCTGTGACAAGATCCCCACCATGCCCAAAGCGTTCAATCGTCATTCCCTTTCTCCCCTCCTGTCACGAAATTCTTTGCTCCTCCACGATGGCAATCCCCTCCTACCAACTCACCATTTTATAATACCATGTAGGGCAAAAAACCTTTGATTAATTTGTTCAATAAGAATCTATGTTTGTTCCCTATACATAAGCAAGCGACTCGATTAACATGAATAAATACAGCCAACCAGAATGATAGCTGATGAGGTGAAAAGCTGGGTGGCAACTCGTTTTTGTTATTTTTTAATAAAACTGTCTGTTTCCCTCTTTAAAACGATGCGTATTTTCGCATATGATCAACGAAGAATCCTTTCATCGTCAGGAGAATGCTTATGGCTGAAAAAGTGCATTTCCGTTCCCATTTCTTCACGAAAGAAGAGATTCGTGAAAAAGAAGATTGGTTAAATGAACATTTTAACCGAGGCTATGTGATTTCCACTTTGTCTGAGCTGGAATCGGGCTATTTCGTCCAATTGGTCTACGATCCCGACCACCATATGCACACCCGCATCCGCTTTTTCCATCACGGCATGGAAGAAACCATGGATCAGTGGGTTACCAGCAAACACGAGGATGCCTGGAGCCATGATGTTCATCCGGTAACTGGCGGCTATTGGGTCGTCATCTATAGGGAAAATGCCGAAAAGCTCCCTCCCGTGTCCCAACTCCTGCTCATTCAATTTGTGGAGTTATGGTGGTTATGGCTTCTCGGCACCCTTTTGTTTGCCTTTCTTTATTTCACTAAGTGATGGAAGCGGGATTGGGCAAGCCCAAGTCGGCAAAGGTAGCCATTTCCCGCGCCAACCCTACCGCGGAATCAAACAGCGGGAAGCTTAATACCGCGCCACTCGCTTCACCCAAGCGCATCCCCGCGGTGATGAGCGGCTCCAGGCCAAGTTCTCGCAACAGGGCGGCATGAGCGGGCTCAACCGAAAGATGTGACGCAAACAACACTTCCCTGACGGCGGGTTCCATTTTTACGGCAAGAAGGGCCGCGGCGGTGGAAATCAGGCCATCCATGACCACAGGCAGGCCCTCTTTTGCGGCACCTAAATAACATCCCGCCATCCCGGCGATTTCCAATCCACCGATCCGGGCCAGCAGCTCCAGCGGCCGGCTCGGATCAGGGCGATGGATGGCCAACGCTTGTCTGATCGCCTGTTGCTTTTTATGGAAGCCCTCATTTGAGACCCCCGTTCCCCGTCCTGTCAGGCTGTCCACATCCAGTCCAGTCAATGCCGCCGCCACCGCCGTCCCCGGAGTGGTATTCCCGATTCCCATCTCGCCGACGGCCAACAAGCGTACTCCCTGTTCCTTCAATTCACGGACGACGGCCATCCCCGCCTCTGTCGCTTGCTTCGCCTCATTCACGCTCATGGCCGGACCCTCCGTGAAATTGGCCGTACCCTTACGCACTTGCCGGTTCAATACGGGGGGTGGCACTTCATCCAACAGGCTCCCGACATCGACCACCCTCACTTCGGCCCCATGCTGGCGCGCCAACACATTCACCGCCGCTTTTCCTTTCACAAAATTATGTATCATCAAACCCGTCACCGCTTGTGGATACGCACTCACCCCCTCTGCCGCGACCCCATGGTCCCCACACATGATGACAACGGCCTTTTGGCCAATATCCGGGTGAAGTTGACCCGTGATTCCGGCCAGCCTGACATAGATCTCTTCCAATGCCCCCAAACTGCCGAGCGGTTTGGTCAAATTGGCTACATGTTGTGTCGCTTTCATGATGATGTCCTGGTCCAGCGGAGTACGAGTATTAAAACGCACCACGATGCCCTCCTCTATGTTTGCACTAGCTTGATGACTTCTTCCAACCGATCGGGATGACAGGCAATCAGGGTGGCTTCGGGATCGATGCGGTTAAAGGCCTTACCCTCATAGTCAACCGTGACCGCACCCGCTTCACGCGCCAATAACATGCCTCCATATAAATCAACGCCGCCTGAGCGATACACCACCATCGCATCAATATGACCTTGCGCCAGCAAGGCCCAGGCAATCCCCGGCGCCCACAAACGCAATACCCGCTTGCACCGGCGTTCGAGCGACCCGCGCAGCGAGAAGGATCGTTCATCTGTTTGCACCTGATGTCCCTGTATCCATGCAACGGTTGGGCGTTTATACGGTTTTGGCGCGAGCAAGAGCGGTTTTCCGTTGACCGTCGCCCCTTGTCCTTTCACGGCCACATAAAGTTGCTCCAAATGGGAATCATAGATGACCCCCAACACAGGCTCACGACGATAAAAACAAGTGATGCACACCGCGTACAGCGGCAAGCCAACCGCATAGTTATTGGTGCCGTCCAGCGGATCGACCATCCATGACCAGTCGGGGTCTTCTCCTCCTTGCCAGCCATACTCTTCCCCCAGAATGCGGTGGTTCGGAAACTGTTTTTGGATTCCCGCTACGATCAATTCTTCCGCTTGGCGATCAATGGCGGTCACCACATCCCCATATTCACCTTTGTATTCAATCTCTTTGTCGAGCAGAAAAGCTTCTTTGGCCAACTTTCCCGCCGCAACCGCCAACTCTTCCGCCAGTTTGCGCGCCTCTCGCACCACTTGCCCATTCAACGTCATCGCCTCCTGTCAACAACCCACGCGCTTTATGCGCGCTGTATTTTGCATACTAGAGGAAATTTTTACACTAGTCAAGCCTGATGCGGTTTCGTTCGCTTTTCACAATCATCATGGCGATCCGAAACGTTTCCTCGTCAATCATCCTAAGCTCCTTCAACTCCCGCAATTCATCCAACATCAGTTCGCAATCCCCCACATGGTCGCCCGTATAAATGACCGTGCCAAAACGCTTCAACAGATTGCGCACATCCATGATACTCTGCATCAGGTTCCCCCCCTATGGTACAATAGTGCCAAGTCAATCATGAAAGGTGTATCTTATGTACCAATCACACTTCATCCCCATCAAACGGTTGGCCGGCTATCTGATTTTATCGCAGCGCCGCCACAACTGGGGAGCCACTTTGACAACCAAAGAATTAGTCTTTCAACGCCCTCATTTATCCTACCACATCTTTTTAGAAGACGTTCTGGGCCTTGTCCCTTATCCCTTTCCGGGCCCCCATCGCCCGCCCAACATAGCTGAAAGCTGGTTTGAACCTAACCCACACCGCAATTTTTATAAATTGTCGGTTGCCCGGCTTCATCTGATCAATCGCCAAGGCGCGTTTACTCAAGAGGCAACCGATCTCATTATCCCTCTAAATGATCGTTTTATCCAATACCTGGATCAATATACCGACTTAACGCTGCTCCCATGATAAAGAGCCCCCTGCTCCAGTGAAACTGGAATAGGGGGCTCTCGCTTCCATGATCATTTCATGGGGCGAAGGGCGGGAATCGCCCGATAAACCGCTTGTGCCACGATGGCGCCAACGATCGCTTTGGCCACATCGCCCGGCAAGAATATCAAAAGGCTTCCACTCACTGTGCCCATGTTGAGGGGAAGGTGGAGATAGGTGACCAACCAAGGGAACCCGATCAGATAGACCACCAAGATCCCCCCGATGATGTGGGCCAAGATGATTTTCCATAGGGAAATCTGCCCTTGATGCGACATTTTCCGCACCAGCCAACCAATCACGCATACAGCCAACAGCCAACTGAAGATGTAGCCTCCGGTCGGTCCGACCACTTTGGCCAATCCGCCTGCGCCGCCTGCCAAGATCGGTGCACCTGCCGCGGCGAGGCCGATGAAAACCGCAATGCTGATGACACCCCGCTTCGCTCCCAAGAGCGAGCCGGCCAGCATCACCACCAGTGGCTGCATGGTGATGGGAGCCGGACCGATCGGTATCTGAAATTGCCCACTCACCGCCAACAGCGCCGTGAACAGCGCAATCCAAGTCATGTCGCGCACTGATAATCTGCTCTTGTCCATATGGGTTCTCCTTTATAAAAAAACAATAAGATCATTTTTAGAGTATAGTGTTCCATTCATATTGTCAACTCATCAATCATATCCAGTTTACATCAGGAACCTTTTATATCGGAGAATAGCGGACAGAGCTTTTGTTCACAGTGGGGTTAAACCAATGGGAAAACGGTGTTGGAACTTTATGTCTCCCTCGCAACTTGATTTGAAATGGTTTCGATCCTTCCGGGCATTCGCCTTGTCAGCTCACAGACAAATGACATATGATATCCCATCCAGGTCAACAAGCGTTTAGGAGTGACCCTCGTGAACCATGATAACTCGCGTGCTTACTCGCACAAGTTCCGACTCGCCGCTCATCATCCCGCCAATCTCTTTGTTTCCGTGGTGCGCCGCATTAAGAGTGGGGTGGTGGCGATCGAAACAACAGAAGAGCCAAGAGGTCTGTCCCTGCACAACTCGGTCTTAAGCGTGCTGTTTCCCGAACTTGGGAAATCGGCCAACCCGTCGCGCCAATTCGGCTCCGGCTTCGTCATCCATCCGGCCGGTTATATCTTGACCAACCAACATGTGATCGATCGCACGGCGGAAATCCGCGTGAAAGTGGACGGAATCAAACGCCCCCTTCTCGCCACCGTGGTCTGGTCCCATTCGGAAAAGGATATTGCTGTGATAAAGATCAAAGCACCAAAGCCATTAAAGGCGCTTTCCTTGGGTTCGTCCGAAGCGACTCAGGTGGGGGAATGGGTTCTTGCCATGGGCAATCCCATGGGACTGGAACAAAGTGTGACCGTCGGCGTCATCAGCGGCAAAAACCGTCCTCTTCACATTGGCGGTTTGCACTATGAGAATGTCATCCAGACCGATGCGGCCATCAATCCAGGCAATAGTGGGGGACCGTTGATAAACATCCTGGGCGAAGTCATCGGCATCAATACCCTGATCATTTTCCCATCGCAGAGTTTGGGGTTTGCCATCCCCATCGAGGATGTCTTGGCAGACGTCCGGCGTTTTCTGCCATGAACGCAAACGAACGAAACCACCTAGACCATAGCTAGGTGGTTTCGTTTTTGTCCTTGGCCATTCATCTCAACCATCGTTTTGCCAGCGAAACAACTCCCTGGAAAGGGAGTTCCCATTCACCGGATTTGGATCCCAACCGGCCGCTTATAGACGCGGCCCATTTCAATCGATGGTTTCGGAATGGGTTCTAGTTCTTTCTCATTCCCTCTATCAACACCTGAACCACTTCCGGACGGGAAAACTCCGGTGGTGGCATAATGCCGTCACGCAACATCTGTCTCACTTTAGTCCCTGACAGAATCACATGATCTTCTTTACTGTGCGGGCAAGTTTTATATGAAGCCATTCCGGCGCATTTCTTGCAATAAAAACTGTGTTCAAAGAACAATGGCGTAATTCCCAGTTCGGCAGGGGTAAACTGCGTAAAGATCTTTTGCGCGTCATACGTGCCGTAGTAATCGCCCACCCCTGCATGGTCGCGGCCCACGATAAAATGCGTGCAACCGTAGTTTTTCCGGGCCATCGCATGGAAAATGGCCTCGCGTGGTCCCGCGTAACGCATCGCTGCCGGAAAGACCCCCAAAACGACCCGCTCTCGTGGATAGTAATGCTCCAGAATCACTTCATAACTCTTCAACCGCACATCAGCCGCAATATCGTCCGATTTTGTCTGCCCCACGAGCGGATGCAAGAAAAGCCCATCCACCGTTTCCAAAGCGGCTTTTTGAATGTATTCATGCGCCCGATGCACAGGATTGCGTGTCTGAAATCCGACGACCTTCTGCCAGCCCAACTCTTCGAACACCTTGCGCGTATCGATCGGATCATACGCGTACTTCGTGAAAATGCCTTGATCCAACCGCTTCAACAGAGTAATTTCCCCACCCAGGTAGGTGGAAGAGTGGGTGGCGAGACGGGCAACCCCCGGATGTTGATGGTCGGTTGTCCGGTATACCTTCAGCGCTTCCAATTCATGATCCACTTGATAGACACTTTCCACACGCACGACCGCCACAATGGCGCCCGTTCCATCCACAAGCGATACATACTCCGCCCGTTTGACTTCCTCTACCTTTTCTTCAGGAATCGGCAACGTAATGGGGATGCTCCATACAGTTCCATCGGATAGTCTCATCTCATCCCGAACCGATAAGTAATCCTGCTCATTCAAAAATCCCGTTAGCGGAGAAAATACCCCTGTTGCCAAACAATGCAAGTCGGAAAGTGTGACCGCACTGGCGGGGATTGCGGGAAACGCCACCGCCCTCTCAAGCCAATTCTCTTTTTCTTCTCCTAGTATTACGCGTTGTACCAATCGTCCTCCGTGAGGGGCGATCAAGCCTCCCATCATTTTCGCTCCCTTCATACCATCTTGATTCCTGTAACGAACAATACGATGATGATTCCGACGCGCAGAACCCTGTCAGGCACTTTAAGGGTCAATCTCCCCCCGACCAAGATGCCGGGGATCGAACCCATGAGCAACCAAGTCACAAACGCCAAGTCCACATGCCCCAACGAAGCATGTAGCGCACCTGCGGTCAAGGTGAGAAAAAACGCATGAACCACATCGGTTCCCACCAGTTTCGCCGCGGCGAGCGAGGTGCTGGAAAGCAAGATCGCCATAAACAGCGTCCCGCTTCCCACTGACGTGAGGCCGACCAACAAGCCACCCAAGAACCCCACGGGCCCAAGCGGAATTTTGCCCATCACCACGCTTTGTAGGCTCGTTTTGCCGATCATTTTAAACAACATGAACACCGCTACGGCGATAAAGGTAAGACCCAAGAAATGGCCCAGCATTTCATCGATTTTAAGTGACGTAAACCGTTTCAGCCCTTGTATGACCAATACGCCCAATATGCCCCCGGGAATGCTTCCCGCAGCCAAACGGCGCACAATGCCCCAATCGACTGTCTTTTGGCGGAAGTGCTGGAAGCTTCCCACCGCTTTTGTCACCGCCGCATAAATCAAATCCGTCCCCACTGCCATCGTCGGTGAAAACCCGTACAGTAAGATGAGGAGCGGCGTCATCAAGAGTCCCCCACCCATTCCCGTTAATCCAACGAGCAAACCGACGACAAACCCAGTGAAGGCAACGGTCAACATTATGTGCTTTGCGGGACGTGCAGCCCGCACTCAGTTTTCGCTGTCCCAGCCCATCTTCCCGCACGCGGGTCTTCGCCCGGCTTCACTTGACGGGTGCAAGGCTGGCAACCGATACTTGGATATTGTTGATCGTGCAACGGGTTATATGGAATGTCATGGGCAAAAATATAATTCCAGACCTCTTTTTCTGTCCAATAGGCGAGGGGGTTTAGTTTGACCATATTAAAAGCGCGATCCCATTCGATCACTTCCGCATTGGCCCGGGTGGGTGATTGCTCGCGGCGGATTCCGGTAATCCACCCTTGATAACCGCTCAAGAACTGCTTCAGCGGCTCCACCTTTCTCAGTTTGCAGCATAAGTCGGGTTCACGTTTCCACAGTTCGTCCCCATATTGCTCCTGTTGTTCCTGCAAGCTCAGGTTAGGCGCAACCCGAATAAACTCTTTTTGATAACGTTCACTTAACCGATCGCGCACTTCATATGTCTCCGCAAAGTGCAAATCCGTATCCAAATAGAAGATGTCCAGTTCAGGATTAACTTTAAGCGCCATATCCACCAACGCCACATCTTCATAGCCAAAACTGCAGGCGAGCGTGATGGCTTTGATTCCAATCTCTTCAACGCCAAAGCGAATGATTTCCGATGGATGTTTGGTTTTCAGTTGTTCCTGCAAGTTCTTCAGTTGCGACACATCCAGCAAAACATCCTGTAACAGCTGTTTTTCCATTTCCATTCCTCCCTCACCCATTCCATATATGTTCGCCCGCACAGTTTGGTCACACTTCCATCCATTTTCTACCCGTTATGGGGCAAGACATATCCTGAGCCTAGGCGAACCCTCTTTTTTTCTTCCAGAATCCATTCCGTCACATCCGGGGTGGCGATCGTATAGCGTTCCAACTCTTTCTCCGCGTGGCTGAAGGCCTGTTCATCGTTGGTCGATAACACCACAACCGCATAGGAAATTCCGGTTTTTGTTTCGGCTGTCAAACGGTACAAAAACATTTCCTCGCTCATGCCGATGGCACCACCTGTTCGCAAATCCGATCCAGTTCCGCTTGGAACGCCTCAAGACCCACACGCTCAATAAATTGCGTGAACCGTTCGCCCGCTTGTTTTTGTTCCTTATAGAAGAGAATGAGCTCTTTCAATACCGGGGCGACATACTCTTTGGCCACACGTCCTTTAAGCGGGGTGTTAAACTGCCCTGCCCCGAACAGATGGCCACCGATCGAAATCTGATAGGATTCGACCATCCCCTTGGCCGTTTTGCTCTTGCCGCCCATCAAACCGATATCGGCAATTTGCTGTTGGCCGCAGGAGTTGGGGCAACCGTTGATGTGAATCCGAACAGGCGTATCCAGCTCCACATGTTGGTCGAGATACTGCACCACTTCGTGCAACAAGCCTTTTGTTTCCGTGAGCGCCAGGTTGCAGAACTCATTGCCTGTGCAGGATACGGCATAACCTTCAAATGTTTTGGGCGCTGGCGTCAACCGTTTTAAAAGCGGCTCATTGAGCAGGGCTTCCACTTTCTCATTGGGCACATCGGAAATGATGATATTTTGCGTATTGACTGTGCGCAATGTGCCTGAACCATAACGATCCGCCAAATCGGCCAGTTGGAAAAACTCATCCGCTGAAGTCCGGCCGACGGGAATGTTCAGGGCGACATAGGAGTAACCTTCTTGTTTTTGCGGATGAACCCCCGTAAAGTACCCCGCATTCCATCCAACGACACGATCTTCCCCGCGAGACGGATATGGCCCGATCACCTCCGTCAACACTTCCAAGAATTTCTCCACTCCCCAATCGGCGACCAGGAATTTCAGG
Source organism: Laceyella putida (assembly GCF_042665195.1). NCBI lineage: Bacteria > Bacillati > Bacillota > Bacilli > Caryophanales > Thermoactinomycetaceae > Laceyella > Laceyella putida. The sequence continues at coordinate 27,498 of NZ_JBHTBW010000021.1, read as the reverse complement.
CGAGAGCGATGACGTTTTTGGCGATATCCGTGATCGCGGAACACTTTGGTCACACCCACAGCCACATCCACGACTTGTTCCGGCCGCACGAACATATCGAGTTGTTGTGCCAAATGTGGACGGTTGGACAACCCTCCCCCCACCCAAACATGGAAGCCAACCACTTCTTCCCCGTCGATTTCTTTCACCGCGGGAGTGAAGGCAAGGTCATTGATTTGGGCATGGGCAGGGTTGTAAATACTTGCCGAAACCGAAATTTTATATTTGCGCGGCAGGTTGGAAAACTCTTTATTGAGCAGGAATGTCTTTTCCATCTCATTCACAATGGGACGCGTATCGATCAACTCATTAGGATCGATGCCCGCCAGTGGGTTGCCGATAATCGTCCGCGGGCAATCTCCGCACGCTTCATAGGAATGAAGTCCCACTTCGCCCAACCGGTCGAAAATCTCCGGCAGGTCTTCCACTTGAAGCCAATGGAATTGAATCGCTTGCCGTGTCGTCACATCGATCAAGCCACGGCCAAACTGTTGGGCGATCTCGGCAACGACTCTGGCTTGGCGACTGGTCAATATGCCGGTTGGAATGCGCACCCGCATCATGAAATATCCATCCGCTTTTGGACGTTGCTGATAAACACCCGCCCATTTGAACAAGGAGAACTTTTCTTCTGGAATAGAGGCAAATCCCTGTTTCGCGTATACCTCTCTAATCTCTTCAATGATGTCGAGTCCGTCTTGTTTTAATTTCAATTGCTCTACCGAGTTAAGTTGGTCTGCTTGCTCAGCCCACTTCCACTCCACCGTCATGCCGGTCACTCCTTTTGCTCAATTTGGCCTGTTTTGCCATGCAACAACACTTTTATCAATTACCTCGCTAAATTGTTAATCCCGATATCTGAACTAGGAATTGCGCTATACTGCTTTAAGGATAACAATAAATAATTAAAACAGTCAATAGTTTTTATTCAATTTAAATAGACTAAACCAAGTTATATAGTAGGTGTTATAAGTTTTAATCGTTTAAATTCTTATGCGAATCCTCTATGAAAATTCATTAAAATCATTGTTATTCCCCACTGATTTCACTAAAATTTTTAATGAACCCCCTTTTCTCCGAATAGGAAGGGATCATCGGACCGCAGTTAGGCGAGATGATGTTAGAAGGAGGCGTTTCACATGCAGTTAATCGTATATTTGGCCGGCCAGATCCATGACGATTGGCGCGAGCAGCTTCGCAGGGGCGCGGAGGAGCGCAAACTTCCCCTCCTCTTTAAAGGTCCGCAAGAAAATCATGATCTCTCCGATGACATCGGCGAGCGCATCAAAGGAAAACAACCCACTGCCGTCTACCGAGACCATGCCGCTTCAGAAGTGAATAATCTGCGCACACGGGTCTGGATGCAAAAAGCGGACATTGTTATCGCTCTGTTCGGTGAAAAATACCGCCAATGGAACACGGCGATGGACGCTTCCATGGCTTTGGCTTTAAATAAGCCTTTGATCCTGATCCGTCCAACCAGCCTGCACCACCCGCTGAAAGAACTTGCCCAACGCGCTCAACTCGTCGTGGAGACACCCGAACAAGCGTTGGATGCCTTGGCCTATCTGTTCGAAGAGTGATGGAAACTCCGCTTGGCGGGGTTTCCATCACTCACACAAAAAAACCAGGCCTTCGCCCGGTCTCTGATCTGTTCCCATCTCTATGTAATGCCCCTATTTGTCAGCCAACCGCGCTGGCTCATCCTCAAATACCACATAATCCAGATTGATATTCAGAAACATCATATCCCGTCCCGAATTTTGCTCCCTGATCATGAAATAATCCCTTCCCACTTGGCGCAACACCCCGGAAAATGTCAAATCGCGCCATTGTTGACTTCCATCATACGTCAAATAAACCGTGATCCGCCTCCCCACATTGGCCTGCATCAAATCTTCTGAAAAGCGTCTTTCCGGTCTTCTCTGCGAAATACTCGCTTCCATTCCCGGCATGGTATAAGGATAGGACCAGTACATTTTCATCGCCTCCTAATAGTTGTACACTTTGGGGCAATCTCTTGGTGTCGGCACATAGAAACAATGGCTTTTATAACGCCCAACGTTAACCTGGTTAAACCATCGGCTGGGGCAGGCTCCCGGTGGCTCGAAAAACCACAAAGCGTGTTTGCCCGGATGATATCGCTGTCCCTGTATCACTCGTCTGGCCAACCGCACATCTATCTGGCGCGCCGCTTGATAGAAATAGGGCTTTTGCACAGCCTCAAAGCCGCCGGGCGATTGAAACACCATGTCCTGAACCGAACGCAAACCTCGAAAATCAAGGCAATCCCCCAAAACGCGGTTTACGCCCACGTTGCCCACGTTCAGCATGCCCAGCTGACCGTCTCCCTCCGCTTCCGCCCGCATCAGCCGTGCCAGCAATTTCACATCATTCTCCCTCGCTCGTATGATGGCCATACCATCCCCCCTGGTGTAAAAATTATGTGCGATTATGCCAAAAAAGAACGACAAAACCTCTTTAATGCATTGTTTTATATTTATTCGCTATGCAATCAACAAGCGCCCCACCATCCACAGAAGGGGGGCGCTTGTTCTTTTCACTCTTCTTCCAAATAAAACTGCACTTCCTCCAACGTCGGAATGGCTTCAATCGCCCCCAATTTGGTGCAAGTGAGCGCCGCCGCGACGTTGGCGAAGCGGGCAAACCCGACTAAGATGGCGAAATCGGGACACTCTTGCCGGGAGCTGGCGCTGATCTTGCACAATAATGCCCCGATAAACGCATCGCCGGCTCCCGTCGAATCAATGCTTTGGATCGGGATGCTGGCCACAGTCGCTTGCCTATTCCCCGCGGAAAGCATCGCGCCCTCCTTGCCCAAGGTGACGGCGACGAATTTAGCCCCCCAATCATGCAAGACACTGATCCCCTCGTCCAGCCCTTTGCCGGTCAAAAGAGAAAGTTCTTCGTCGCTTACTTTGACCAGATCGGCATGGCGGATAAAATGGCGGCAACGTTCCATAAACATTCCTTCATTGCCTTTCCACAAGTCGTGGCGGTAATTGGGATCGAACGAAACAAAGCGATGGTTCTCCACCGCCTTGGCAAACAGTCTCCGGTAAGCGGCATACAGCGGATAATCCAAAAGGGCCGTCGCCGAACCGAAATGAAGCAATCGGCTGGCCAACACCCGGTCCCATTCGATTTCCTCCCAGCGGAGCTGAGTGTCGGCCCCCGCGAAAAAATGGAAATCGCGGGAACCGTCCGCTTCCAAGGAAACAAAGGCCATGGTCGTCGGATATTCAGGGGAAACGATTACTTGGCTGATGTCCACTCGCACTTTCTCCAATTGCTTTCGCAAAAACGCGCCAAAGGGATCGTTTCCCACTTTTCCGATCAGTTGCGCCTGTCCGCCCAACTTGGCCACCGCCGCCGCGACATTTGCCGGGGCGCCACCCGCTTTTTTAATGAAATTGGCACCTTGGCTGAGGTCGACGCCGGTATCCGTGCACACAAAATCGATCAACAGTTCACCCACACAGGTTACACTCATCCGGATTTCCCCCATCATCTTTTTGCGATAACTTCCCGGATGCTCCCTAGCACTCCATTCCTTTGGCCAGTGAATATTTTTGCAAAGCAAACCGCAAATCCCCTTCGGCAAAAAGAGATATGCCGGTTGACTGCGCCAACGGAAAGACCCTGGAAGTAAAAGTCACTTCACCGTCTTGGATAAAGATCTCAATGACACTCTTATCCACAAAAACACGAACAGACAGCTTATTTTCAATCATGAGGGTTTCACTCCTCACCGTTCCAACCCGTTCACCGAAACCATGTTCAAACCGGCCCCGATCCACGGAAACGGAGGCTTGTTTTTTGTCAAACAACAGCGTAAACCCTTCCCGCTCCGATTGGCACAGGCGGATGCCAAAGCGGTCCGCCGCGATCTCAGAAAACCGGACGTTCAATTCAAACGCATCTTCACTGTTTTCAATCTCTTTTTCTTCATTTGCCAGTCCGCCTTCCGCACGGGTCTCATTGAGGCGCAACTGATTTAGTTCGGGAATGGGACGTTGCTTGAGGATGTTCCCCTCCAGCTTCAGTTCGCGCGGAATGGTAAGGCAATGCGCCCACATGTTGCGGTCTGTCGGATACTCCATTTCGCTAGCCCCCGCCCAGGCCAATAAAATTCGCCTTCCGTGCGGATCGGCAAACGTTTGCGGAGCATAAAAATCAAATCCTTTATCGATCTCCCGGCAAAAATCCACTTTAAAAGAGAGACGGGTAAGGTCCAACTCGCCCACACAGTAAATGGCATTATAAAGATTGTGATAGTTATGCCCCTCCCGTTCCACCCCTTGGGGCGAAAAGAGCAGAACATCACTTCCGCCGATGCGGAAGCAATCTGGACATTCCCACATATATCCCGCGGACCAGCCCTCCACACGCAGTTCCCCTTTGAAATCCCAACGGATGGCGTCCGGCGATTCATAAACCAATAGCGCTCCGGTCAAGTCGCTTCGCTGCGCCCCCAGCAACATGTAGTAAACATCCTCTTTGACAAACACTTTGGGATCGCGCACATGGCCGGTATACCCTACCGGGGTTCCGCTGATCAGGGGATTGTGGGCATGTTTTCGAATCTGGAATCGATGATCCATTATTGCCAAACATTGGTTGGCGGTGCGATTCCGTTCGTCAAACTTGACATTTCCCGTGTAGTAAAGATATAGTTGCCCATCCTTTTCTATCGCCGTTCCGGAAAACGCCCCGTGCGTTTCATACACTTCCGTGGGCACCAATGCGACAGGCATCCGCTCCCAATGGATAAGGTCTTTTGATCGAACATGGGCCCAATGTTTCATGCCATGAACCGGACCAAACGGATACCATTGATAAAAAACATGATAATAGCCGTTAAAATAGGATAATCCATTTGGATCATTCAGCAACCCAACTGATGGATGGATGTGGTAGCTCGGCTTCCAGGGATCATCTTTTGCCACTTGCCGCAGTGCTTCCAATTCCCCCTCTTCCGCTTCCAAGATGGTTCGATATTTATCCGCGGTCATGCTCGTCTCCGCTCTTTTCGGCATTCTCCCTCTCCCCCAGATCCAACAAGTTCATTTCAATTGATACCGGTGTCCTAGTCGTTTCAAGGTCGGGACGACAGTCATTCAGGCCAAAATTTCCTTTCACAGCCGAAAAACCAGGAGAATGAACCATTCTCCCAGAACAAACATTATACTCCCTCTGTATCCGCATCCGTTTCATTCGGTTGCGACCACTCAAATCTTTTGGACAATATCAGCGTGAGCGCAAACGTCACGGCCACAGTGATTGCCATCCCAATGATGTAATGGAAAATGCCGTCGGCCCGGACGGAGATGATCCCAGGGATGCCCGCGGCTCCAAGCGCAACCGCTTTCACTTTGCAATAAGTGACATAGGCACTGCCCACAGCCGATCCGACAATGGCGGAAATAAATGGGTATCTCAACTTCAGATTAATGCCAAACATCGCCGGTTCCGTAATTCCCAACAGAGCGGAAATGCCGGAAGCCGAAGCGATGCTTTTCACCTTCGCGTTTCCTGCGACGAAAAGGACCGCCAATGTGGCCGCTCCCTGAGCCATATTGGACATGGCGGCAATCACGAAGATGAAAGATCCCCCTGTTTTCGAAATGTCCGCCAACAACTGTGTTTCCACGGCGATAAAACTGTGATGCATGCCGGTGATCACCACAGGCGCATACAAAAGTCCGAATATCGCCCCACCGATCGGACCCACCGTGTCATACAACCAGACAATCCCATCCGTCAACAAATTGCCGGCTGAACGCGTAATCGGTCCAACCGCGGCAAACGTGAGCATACCCGTCACAAACATGGACAATAAAGGGGTCAACAAATTATCCAACGCCGAAGGGATGACCCTTCTCAGGAAGTTTTCTATCTTGGCCAAAATGTAAGAAGCGACCAGGATGGGCAAGACGGTTCCCTGATAGCCGACCTTTTCGATTTCAAACCCAAAAATCTTCCAGGCCGGAATTTCCCTTTTGGCCAAAGCGCCGCCATAATCCCACCCGTTCAACAAATCAGGATGTACCATTAACATGCCAAGCGCAGCCCCCAGATACGGGTTGCCGCCAAATTTCTTCGTGGCCGAAAAACCGATCAAGACCGGCAAAAACACAAAGGCGGCATTGGCGAAAGTATTGATCATCGCGGCAAAATCCGCAATGCCGGGAACCTGTTCTACCAATGATTTCCCCGCAACGAACAAGCCTTTGGATGTCAGCAAATTGTTAATCCCCATCAATAAGCCGCCAGCCACAATCGCCGGGATGATGGGAACGAAAATGTCGGAAAGCATTTTCACGAATCGTTGAAGCGGTTTCAATTTCCGCGCCCCCGCTTCCTTAACTTCAGTGGAGGACATTTCCTTGATCCCCGCAAGTGAGGCAAATGCTTTGTACACTTCATTTACCGTGCCGGCTCCGATAATGATCTGGAATTGGCCGCCTGTTGAAAATGTCCCCTTCACCTCTTCCATCTGCTCCAGTTGCGTTACATTCACTTTGCCTTCATCTTTCAAAGCGAGACGCAAGCGGGTGGCGCAATGGGCGGCACCTTCGATATTTTCCCCGCCTCCGATGGATTCAAGTATTTCTTTCGCAATCTGCCCGTAATCTTTGGCCTTTTTCGTTTCTGCCATGATTCTCCCCTCTTTCGGATTGATAGGGAACCGGTTCCAGTCAGGGTAAAAAATAAATGGTATCCGATCATTCCCACACTTTTTGAGGAACCGGTTCCACAACCTCATTATAGGAGCACGGAACAACAAATGTCAACGCTTTCATGAATTCTGTCCATACCAACTGCCGGTCTCCGCAAGGATCAAATGATGTGGCCTTTTCCGTTCCCGTAGGAATCGGGAACGGAAAAGGCCATGGCTCACCGCACTATGTCCACGTCCGTACACTTTCCCCCTCAATCAGTTGAAAAGGGGACACTTGCAATAGTGGAATTTCTTCTTCGTTCATCATTCTGATGACGCTTGCCGCCGCTTTCTTGCCCACCTCTTTGTACTCAAACCGAACCGTGGTCAAGCTCGGATGGACCACTCCAGAAATATCATAGCCGCCAAACCCCGTCACCGATACATCCGCCGGAATGGACAATCCTTCCCGCAAAATGGCTTTCATCGCCCCAAACGCGATGTTGTCCGTTGCGCAAACAATCACCGTCGGACGGTATTCATCCATGATCCGCTTGGTCTCTTCCATGGCCTCTTCCATGGCGAAACTGGTCTCATAATATCTGACTTCGCTGGGATTTCCCTGTCGCACCGCCCGCCGGAACCCATCTCTCCGCTTCACTCCAACGGCGATATCTTTTTCCGTCACGCCCAAATAGGCAATTCGCCTATGCCCTTTGCCAACAACATGTTTCCCCATCATCCAGCCCGCTTGATCATCGTCATGCACCAAACAATGCAACCCTTCCCATTGCTGCCCCACAATCAAGACCGGCAATCCGATCTCGTTGATGATTTCTTTGTGTCTTGTGGTCATCTCCGTCGCAAGCAAAATGATGCCACCCACTTTTTGCCGCGCAAATGAATAAAGGTATTCCCATTCACGCTCGACATGCCGCCCGGTATGGGCGATAAACAGATTGCAATGTTGTCGTTTCAATTCTTCATCTATTCCAATCAAGGTTTTGGAAGTGGCATAGGAGTCAAGCCGCGGGGCGATCACCCCGATGAAATTGGTTCTCTTCGCTTTTAAGCTTTGCGCAAACGCGTTGGGTTCGTAGTTTGTCTCTTCAATCACTTTTTTGATTTTGCGTTTGGTGGCATCGCTCACATAACCGCCATTCAAATAGCGGGAAACGGTGCTTTTGGCCACACCGGCCAAAGCCGCAATGTCATCTATGTTTTTCTTCATCGCCACTCTCCTCCTTTCAACCCCATCCCACTTTCAAACGGTTGCGATTTTCATTCATTGCCATTCTTTCCTTTTTCTATCCTCCACTATAGGCCACTTCCCCATTCACCACGGTCCACAAGGTCTCGGCCGCCAACCATTCTTCCGCCGGGCACGTTAAAATGTCGCGGTCATACACGGTAAGGTCGGCCCACCGGCCCACCGCAATCAGGCCCCGTTCGTTTTCTTGCCCTTCCGCATAGGCGCTTCCTTGGGTGAATAATCGCATGGCTTCAAGGGGGCGCAGTTTTTGTTCGGGCAGGTACCCTGGATGGTCGCTTGGCTCTTCCAGTCGTCGCCGGGTCACGGCTGCGTGCAATCCCAACAGCGGATGAAGCGGCTCGATCGGGGAATCGCTTCCCGCCGCACAGGGAATGCCCGCTTGGAGCAAGGTTTTCCAAGCATAGGCATAGGTGATCCGCCGTTCACCCACCCGTTCCAACACCCACGGAAAATCGCTGGCCACAAACCGCGGCTGAATATCCACAACCACATCAAGCCGCTGGAGCCGCGAGATCAGATCCGCCCGCAAAAACTGGCCATGGATGAGGCGATGGCGCAGGGCATTCCCTTGAACGGGAACCTGCTCCATCGTCGCAATCACCCGCGCCGCCGCTTCATCGCCAATGGCATGAACGGCAATCGGCCGTCCGAAAGAGGCGGCTTGGAGCGCCAATTCCTTTAACTCCGCCAGCTCATGGATCGCCACCCCCACCTGGTGCGGATCATCGGCATAGGGTTCTGACAACAGCGCGGTTCTCCCCCCAATCGAACCGTCGGCAAACATTTTCACGGCGCCCAAGCTGAACCAAGGATCCGGCGCCAACTCCTCCGCCGCCAGCTCACGGAGCCCGTTCAGATACGGGTGATACAACAAGTGGTGCGTGCGGAACTTCACCCCTTCGTCCACCAATTCGCGATAGATGCGAATCAACTCCGCGATATTTCCGATATACCGCAAATCTTCGCTGTGTCCTCCCGTCAATCCGCTGGCCAGCGCCAATCGCATCGCTTGGCGAATCGTTTCTTTCTTTTCCTGGTAAGAGGGGACGGGGTGCGCGCCATAAAATGGTTGGGAAGCTTGTTCATACACCCATCCATTCAGGCGGCCCGCCGCATCCCGCCCAAACAGGCCGTCTTCCGGATCGTCCGTTCCCTCTGTGACCCCCGCCGCCGCATATGCGGCCGAATTGACGAGGTAAGCATGGAAGCAGACCCTGGCCAGGAACACGGGATGATAAGGACTGGCTTCATCCAACTCCCTTAAAGAGGGAACCCCACCGTGCAAGCGGTGTTCATCCCAACCCATGCCCAAAATCCACTCCCCCTCTTTGGCTTGGGCCACCTGCGCCTTGATCGCCCGCAGCATCTCCGTTTTGCTTTGACACGGTCCCAGGTCCAACCACCTTAACCGCTGCCCCACTCCGGACAAATGCAGATGGCTGTCGATGAAGCCCGGATAAACATATCCGCCCTGCAAGTCCACCTTGTTCACGTGCGCACGGCCATGATCCAGCAAGATTTGTTCGGTGCCGCCCACTGCTGCGATGCGCCCCCGTTCCACCACCAGTGCTTCGGCGCGGGGCTGGGCCGGATTCAATGTCGTGATCCGCCCATGATAATAAATCGTTTTGTCAGTCATGCCTTCTCATCTCCTCCCACCGCGATTGGAAACATTTCACTCTACTTTCCGAACATACATTTGCATATAATAAAAACAAAGAAAACATACGTTCGTACAACGGAGTGACAAGGATGGAATCGACGGTGTTTCTCATTGACATGCAATCTTTCTATGCCAGCATTGAAAAAGCCTTGCAACCACGATTTCAAGATCGCCCCCTCGTTGTCTCAGGCGATCCTGAACGGCGCAGTGGCGTCATCCTCGCCGCTTGTCCGCTCGCCAAATCATATGGGATCAAAAACGCCATTACCTTGAGGGAAGCGGAAGAACGCTGCCCCGGTTTGGTCGTTGTCCGGCCACGGATGGCGCTTTATCTGCAAGCGTCGTTACGGATCACGGAGATTTTGGGCCGATTTAGCGACTTGGTTGAACCTTATTCCATTGATGAGCAATTCATCTCCATCCGGGGATGCGAAGCCTTGTTCGGGCCTCCACGCGAGATCGCCCGCAAAATCCAACAAACGATTGCCCTCCAGCTCGGCCTGCATGCCCGCGTCGGCATCGGCCCCAATAAAGTATTGAGCAAAATGGCTTGCGACAACTTTGCCAAAAAGAGCGAGCATGGCCTGTTTGAACTGACCCAAGACAATTTGAAAACCCATCTCTGGCCATTGCCCGTCGAAAAAATGTTTGGTGTCGGCAAGCGAATGGGACGCCACCTGCGTCGCATGGGAATCACGACCATTGGCGATCTCGCCCGTTGCCCGCTGGTCCGCCTGCAAAAGCGCTGGGGAGTGAACGGGCATGTCCTCTGGATGACCGCCAATGGCATCGACCTTTCTCCCGTCCATCCCCATACGTTTCAAAAACAAAAGGCAATTGGGCACCAAATGACCTTGCCGCGCGACTACCGCACCGAAGAAGAGATTCGTGTCGTCTTATTGGAACTGTGCGAGGAAGTATGCCGGCGCACACGCCAACAACGGCAGGTTGGGCTAACGATTAGTGTCGGTTGCCGCGGAGCCGACTTCGACTTCCCCACCGGCTTCCATCGGCAATACACGATGCCGGAAGCAACCAATCACACGATGACCGTCTTTCATTATGCATGGGCGTTGTTTACCCGCTTTTGGGACGGTCAACCGATTCGCTCCCTCGGCATCAGCCTGGGCAATCTGGCCGATGATCAGCCGATGCAGCTCAGCTTGTTTGAAAATGATGATAAAAAACACCGTTTGGGCTATGTCATGGATAAAATCAACCAACGCTTCGGCCCGACCGCCATTTTGCGTGCCGCTTCCCTGACGCGAGCCGGGCAGGCTCTTGAACGGGCGCAAAAAATAGGAGGTCATTATCGATGAGTCAATCTTTGTATCGGCACAATCTGCTGTGGGAGGGAAGTCGGATGTTTCTGCCCGAACACCGCACGGCTCTGTTAAAACAACAGCAGGCGGAAGAATTTGCTTTCCCCCTGTTGGACGAAGACCAGCTCGCCGAGATGAACCGCCTTTTGTTGGAGGCGGTGGATGGCGACTTTCCCCTGCTCGTGCGCTACGTCCATCACCATCGCCCTTGTGAGCGGTGCGGCTTCGTGCAAAAGATCAACCCGCACGAACGCTGGATACGGTTGGCTAACGGACGCGAAACGGTCACCATCGCCGTCTCCGCCATCTATGCGATCGAGAAAATGGCGGACGGGGATGATGTGTGAGCCGTTTTGAGTTATGCTTTATTTGCAATCAAACCGAAGGAGGGTTCCCCGTGTTACTTAAATGGATCACTTGCGCCGTTCCGCCCCAAACCAGAGAAGCCTTTAGCGAAGCCCAAGCCAAATGGGCTCCCCTCCGCACCGCGCCCGGATTTCATGGCCAACTAGGTGGATGGAGCCATCCCGATCCCACCCATGCCCATTTGCTCGCCTTTTGGCAAGATCAAGCCCATTATGACTATTTCATGCGACATTTGCACGACCCCCTGTACGAACAAACAGGGCAAGCCGGCACCTATTCCGGCATCGCGGTCACACACCTGGCGGCCAAAATCGATCCCGCCCTGCTTCCGACCCTGCTGGCCCAAACCTGGCTCCTCGTCACTGAGCCAGATCAACCTTCCGTCCGCGCTTCCTCTCCTGTCCTCACGCTAACCGGCACAGGTTCCACCCCGCTCCGCTTTGCGTGGGCAACCGAGCGGCCCGATCCGGCGGAAACCCCAAGCACCCGCTCCACCCTCGTCCGGTTGAAACAAGAGTGGCTCATTCCGGGACAGGGTTAGGGAAAATTCCGCAGGCGAGAAGGCGGCTCGAGCTCCTAAGCGGCGGCTCTTGCCCCTTCCGCTTCCGCCGTCACTTGCGCCCGGATAAACCAGACAATCCCCCCGATGGACAACAACCCGCCAACCACTTGGGACAAGGTGACCGATTCGCCGAGGAGCAGAGCAGCCAACAACACCGTCCCCACCGGCTCACCCAAAATCGCCATCTGAATCGTCACCGCTTTGACAAACTTCAGCAACCAGTTAAACAAAAGGTGGCCAAACACGGTGGGGACAACCGCCAACAGGATAAAAATGCCCCATTCTTTGGCCGGATAAGCAAACAAAGGAACATCAGCGAACCCATTATACCCGGCCAGCACCAAAGACGCGATGACAAACACGACAAAGCTGTAAACCGTCGAAGAAACGCGTTGCCGCAAGTTTTGCCCCAAGAGCATGTGGACGGCAACGGTAAGCGCGCCAAAGAATGATAAAGCATCTCCCCACAAGGCCGTCCGTCCCCAAGCGAAATCTCCCCCCACGACGAGGGCCGTGCCGATCAAAGCCAATCCCATTCCCCCAAACGCGCGGGCCGGATATTTCTCTTTGAACACAAGTTTTGCTCCCCACGCCACAAAGAGGGGGGTCAGGTTGAGGAAAATCATCGCACTGGCCACGGACGTGTAATGGAACGACGACATCCACCCCAAAAAATGCAAGCTCAAAAAAAGACCCGACGCGCATAGACGGACCCAATCGCCCCCTGTCAAGCGCACCAGTTCCTGCCGTTCCCGCCACACCCAAGGTAGCATCAGCACCGCCGTCAACCATAACCGATGCATCGCCAGAACACCGGCGGGCGCGGATGACCACTTAATGAAAATCCCTGAAAAAGAGACCGCCACCACTCCCAGTGCAAGCAATAAGAAAATGACTGTCCGTGATGGATTCATTGCTTCACCTTCTCGTCAGTAATGAAAATTTCACGTTTATGTATAACCATATTATAATGAAGCAGCGGTCATTGAATATCATCAACCTTCTACATGCGGAAGAGAAATCCAGCAATTATAACTGAATCCCAACCATAATCATCTTCAGGCCTCTCATCTGCCGAACCTATTGTATTTCCCCACAAAAAAGCGCCAGAGCAAAGGTATCCCCTTCCTCTGACGCGATATCTCATCCCTTAACCCTTCCGCAAGGCGTTGCGCTCCCGCACCAATGCCTGAAACCGGCGTTCCAATGCCGCCACATCCTCACCCGGTCGCGGAACACTCAGGCGCCCCAACACTTCCGTCAACTCGTTTTCGATCCGCAACAACGCTTCGGCGCGGTGGTTTTTATCCAATATGGCCGGTTGTTTCTTCCTTTGCTCATACGCCCCATAAGTTCCGGGGAAATAAGTCACTTGCCCCTTTTCGATGATCACCAAGTGCTCAGCCACTTGCTTAAGCAAATGCCGATCATGCGAAGCGAACAACAGCGTGCCCGGATAACTCTTGAGCACCCGTTCCAATTCCTCGCGCGCAAACACATCCAAGAAGTTGGTCGGCTCATCCAACACCAACACATTGGCTTCGCTTAAGAACACTTTGGCCAAGGCCGCCTTCACCCGCTCACCGCCGCTCAACACGCCAACCGGCTTATGCACCTCTTCGCGTCGAAACAACAGCCGGGCCAACACGGTGCGAATCAGGGTCTCATCATAGTGGCTGGAAGCCTTCACATTGTCCAAAATCGACTTCTCTTCATCCAACACCGCCAATTGTTGTTCAAAAAAACCGATCTCGGCGGCGGGTGCCCATGAGACGCCGGGTGCTCCCGTGACCAATAGCTGCAAGAGCGTCGATTTGCCGGCGCCATTGGGCCCGATCACGCCCACCTTCTTCCCCGTCGGAATGGCGCAACAGACCGGCGCAAACACGCCCGGTTTCCCCACCTGTTCCAATTGCACCGCCCACTTGCTGGCGATGGGTCGGTAATAGCGCGCATCAAATTGCACTTGCGGCAGCTCAAGCGGCTTTTCTTTCTCTTCCAAGCGGGCCAGCCGCGATTCGATCGCTTTGGCGCGCTTGGCCACATTCGCTTGCTTCGTGGCCCTGTAAGGCTTTTCCATGCGGGCTTCGGTGCCCATGCCCTTCGGCGCTTTCATCATCCCCCGCGCCCGTTCTTTCACTTCACGCATCGCCGACTCCAACCGCTTCTTCTCGGCCGCGTATCGCTCATACTCCGCTTGGGCAAACCTCTGCCGGGCCTCTTTTTCCGCGCGGTAGAAAGAATAATTGCCCGGATACAGTGTGCAAACTCCCTGTTCGATCTCAAGGATCTTATCGCACACCGTATCCAACAACGCCCGGTCATGCGAAATCAGCAATAAGGCGCGATCCGTCGCCGACAATTCTTTTTCCAGCCACTTGACCGCCGCCAAATCGAGATGGGACGTTGGTTCATCCGCCAACAAAATCGACGCTTGCTGGGAAAACGCCTGCCTGATCTGCTCCCGCACCTGTTCCCCCCCCGCTAATCGGCGCGTCGGACCGGCTTACCAACTGCTTAATCCAGGCCACAGAACCGCGCCGCACGATCCGCCCGTCATCAACCGGTTCTTCCCCTGCCAATGTACGCAAGAGCGTCGTCTTTCCGGCGCCGTTCAGGCCAACGATGCCGATTTTTTCGCCAGCCTGCACCTTTAACTCATCCAACGCAAACAACAGTCGTCCACCCAACCACTTTTTCACTGTCTGCGCTTCCAATAAAAACATAAAAAATCCTCCCTTTTTCCAGAGAGGATTCCATACCCACTATCCGTCAAACGGCATGCGCAAAACACCTCTTTCTGGCACCAAGTCAGTGGGTGCGCAGAGGGAGGGCCGTGTTGAACGAAAAATGGACAGACGAATCCCGCTCTGGAAACCTGAATCATTAATTGATGATGGGTTTCGTTTAGCGAGATTCATTGTCCATTGTTCGCAGTACCGTTCCTTTCCCGATATGTTGCCTTTATTATATGCCCAAAAATATTTTTCAGTCAACGTCCCTTTCCCGAACCGGAACACTATAACACGCGCCGCATCACCTTAATCGACCCGTCTTCGCGTTCCGCTTGGAAATTGAGCCGTTCATATAAGCCCAACACGGGATTGTCCTTATGCACGGCAACCGACAACGCACGGAAACCTTCCATGCGGGCTTGATTGACCAAGCGGGTAATCAGGTAACGACCAATTCCCTGATTGCGGTAATCGGGTGATACGGCTGCAATCATCTCCGGGGTTTTCTCATCAACAAAAGCAAGCCCCGGGTTCTTCTCTGTGAATTGACGGAACCACACCGCTCCGATTGGCTTTTTTTCTTGCTTCAATAAAACGATAAAGCCAATATCCACCCGTTTCCCCCAGTCCTCCAGATATTTATTCATATTGTGTTCGCGCTCATCCCCGGAAAACTCCATCGCCAACTCCAAGAATTCTTTTAACAGAGGTGCATCAGCAGGTTTAATCGTGCGAAAAACGAGTTCCATGTCATGTTCATCCCTTTCATGTAATTGCGCCCAACCAACCTCTAATAGAATAATAAGTAATTTCATTCGACTTTTATATCGATTAAACCTGCTAAACATTTATAAAACGTAGAAAAATACCTGTCACCGGTAGGCTAGACGCTTTCCTGCATCGGCATGAACTGCTTCTGTCCCGAGGGACCTGACCAAAACCGGGCAACGACCATGGCGAGCAATATCGCCGCGACAAACCGGATCAAGAGGAGATAAATCACGGGAATCCCCAGCGGAACAAAGATGACCGTATCTTCAATCACCGCATGGCAAGCCGCCAAAAAGATCATGATCAGGGTAATGTCGCGCTTGGAAAAGTTTTGCTCCTCCGCTTCTTGGATAATCAGGCCCGCCCCCATGAACAAACCGGCGAACAGGCCCGTGGCCATCGCAATCGATCCGTGCGGGGCAATCGATAAAGGCTTGAGAAAAGGCATGATTCCTTTTGCCACCCGATCCAGAAAACCGATATCCTTCAAGGCCTGCAATCCGAGCATCAAAGGAAGCACGATGACCACCAGTTGCAACACCCCTTTGGCCGCCACGTACAGGGCCGTGAGCAAAATATCCCCCCAACCGCCCGCATGGGCAGCTTGCTCTGCCAATGACACGGCGCCGTGCCTGATGACCTCTTCCCCTCCATGCCACACCCAATGAATGAGCAAGGCGCTTATCACAGCCAATCCCATCCGCACCAACACCACAATCCAAGTCGATACGCCTACGCGCCGGCAGAGCGCCGATTCAATAAACATGTTGTGTGAGAAACTGAGCATGATCGCCAAGATAAACGCTTGCTTTACTGTCAAATCAATCGCTGATAGCGCGCCCAACGCCGCATAGAGATTCAGCACATTGCCCAACACCAGCGGAATGGCCGCTTCCCCACTCAGTCCGAAGAAAGACATCAAGGGGGTGATGAGCTCAGTCAACCACCCCAATACCGGCGTCTGCTTGGCCACTTGAACGGCAAACGCAATCGGGAACACGATTTTGCTCAACGTAAGTGAGGTTTTGATGCCCGATTGCCACCCTTTTCTCCAATCAATCATTCGGTTCAATCTCTCCCACCCGCCTTTTCTGTATGGAAATGAAATAGATTTGAGTTTGCTAACAGGCAAAAATCTCTCCTCTAAGATTTGATCCTATCCTTCCACAAGCTCACAAACCGTTTCCACATGCGCCGTCTGCGGAAACATGTCCAACGGCACAACATTGGCGATACGGTAACCGCTCTTTAACAGCAGGGCGCAATCTTTGGCCAATGTGGCCGGATTGCATGAAACATACACGATCCGCGGCACTTTGACCCGCAGCAATGTATCAAGCAATGGTTGACCCAACCCTGTGCGCGGCGGGTCTACTACAATCACATCCGGTCGCAATCCTTCCTTGATCCATTTGGGCAACAGCGTTTCCGCCTCACCAACATGGTATTCAGCGTGGGTAATCCCGTTTAACTCCGCATTTTCCTTGGCATCGGCGATCGCTTCGGGAACCGTGTCCATTCCGATGACGCGCTTCGCCCCCTGCGCCAGCCACAGGCCGATCGTCCCCACACCGCAATAAGCGTCAATCACCGTCTCGCGGCCCGTCAGATGGGCCGCTTCCTTGACGGTCTCGTATAGTTTGATCGTCTGGATGGGATTCAATTGAAAGAACGCACGGGCCGATAACAGATAAGTCAACTCGCCCAATCGTTCAGTCAACTTTTCCTGGCCCCATAAGAGCCGGCTTTCCGTGCCAAACACGAGAGACGTTTTCGCCGGATTGTAGTTTAACACCACACTTTTCACTTGAGGCAGTCGTTTCGTCACTTCCCGCACAAAGGCTTCTTCCTCAGGAAATGTTTTCGTCCGCGTGACAAGCACTAATTGCACCTCTTCCATGGCAAAAGCAATCCGTCCCACTAGATGCCTTAACGTGCCCCGATGTTTCCGCTCGTCGTAAATGTCTATTCCCAACTCTTCCACAATCCGTCTCGCTTCACTTAACGTTTGGTTAAGGAGGGGATGTTGGACCATGCATTCACTCACATCCACCAAGCGGTGAGAAGCGGCGGAAAACATCCCCATGGCCACTTGGGTGCCAATCTGCCGCAATGGGAGTTGCGCCTTGTTGCGGTAGGACCACGGCTCATCCATCGTAATCGTCTCCCTGATCGGCAGGTCCCTCAAGCCGGCGTATCGGGCAAAGCTCTCCGCGACCAACTCCCGTTTTAAGCGTTTCTGCATCCGCCGGTCAATATGTTGCAATTGGCACCCGCCACACTCCCGATACACCGGACAGGGCGGTTCCACCCGATAAGCCGATTTTTTCTTTACCTTTAACAGTTTGGCTTTGGCAAACTTGGTTTCCACCTGCGTTACCCGAGCCACAACCGTTTCACCCGGCACCGCGCCTTCCACAAAGACCACTTGCTTTTGATAGTGACCCATGCCTTCCCCATTGATGCCAATCCGGCGGATCGGGACTTCGATCACCTCTCCCCGTTTCAGGCGAATCTGTTTTCCTTGTTTGGTCGACTTGTTCATCCAACGTTTTCCTTTCCTTCTGATAGGTCCACTAAATCTATTGTACCCGAAATAATTTTTAAGCGCAGGAAAAAGGAATGTTCATTGGTAATATGGTGTTACCATCCTGACAGATGGAATCATCCCACACAGTCGTCCCTAAAAAAGACGGCCACCCAAGGCGCCGCCTTTTTGCTAACACTTATTTCACCCCAGCCGCCGCCTTCGCGAACGGAACCACATCTGCGGCGAAAAGCGCTTCGCCACCCAGCACAGGGCGATTGATCACTCGCGTCGTCTGCCAGCCCAACTCTTTAAACAGCTCGCTTTCTCCATCTTTCTCCAACCCCCTGGCGATAAAAGCCAACCAAGTGGTCTCTTCCTCCCGCTTCGTTTCCCATGCGTATACGGCCACGCCGGCCTTCTTCAAACGTTCGATCGCTTTGGTCGCCGACCCCTGAAGCGAAGAAATCTCCAAGAAATGAAAGCGGAGGCCGCCTTCGCTCGCCCCATCCAACAATGGACATCGCACAGCCTTGGTTAAGGATTGTCCCGACACCCGCCCCAAATTGCACAAGTCTTCCACCACGGCACTGGCTGTTGGCTTCTCACCGGCCCCTTGTCCAATCAAAGTCAGGTCTTGGATAAAGTCCCCTTCAACGTGGACCGCATTGTACACATCATTCACGCTCGCCAATGGATGGTTGAGCGGGAGCAAGGTCGGATAAACGCAACACGCTACGGGGCCATTCTCGCCAAATTGCTCAGCGGAAGCGAGCAACTTGATCGCAAATCCCAGCTGATGGGCAAGGGATAATTCGACAGGGGTCACATCCGTGATGCCTTGCCGCTGAATTTCATCCACAGTCACGCACACATCAAAAGAGAGTCGGGACAAGATGGACAACTTATGGGCGGCATCGATTCCCTCCACATCTGCCGTCGGGTCCGCTTCGGCATACCCTTTTTGTTGCGCTTCCGATAATACGTCCTCATAAGTACGACCTTCTTCCTTCATCTTAGTTAAAATAAAGTTGGTCGTTCCATTTAAAATGCCTGAAACCTTGTAAATGCGATTGGCTTTCAAGAAATGGGAAACGGTGCCGATGATCGGAATGCCTCCGCCCACACTGGCTTCATACGACAATTGCACCCCATGCCGCTTCGCCCATTCCCGCAATTCTTCTCCATGGCGAGCCAATAGCTCCTTATTGGCGGAAACAATATGGCACCCTTTTTCCATCGCTTGTCGCAAATAGGTACGGGTTGGCTCCACTCCACCCATCACTTCGATGACCACATCAATCTCACGCGCCAATACATCTTCAAAACGAGACGTCAACAAAGCTTGTACCCCTTCAAGCTGCCGGTCTTTATGGATGTTGCGCACCAAAATCGCCTCAACCGTTACCAACATTCCTGTACGCCTAGCGATCACGTCCTGATTGCTCTGGATCATCTTCCATACTCCAGTCCCTACCGTTCCCAAGCCAAGTAGAGCCACTCGTACCTGTTTCATCCCAATCCCTCCAAATAGGTAATAAATATAAAAAACCCTCTTCTGGATAAGAAGAGGGTTTTTACACGCGGCCAAAACCATTCCCCTTATCTCTCAGTGCCTTCAACATGCACTGCAGGATTTGGCACCTTCCGGTAAATACACACCGAGGTTGCCGGGCTTCATCGGGCCAGTCCCTCCGCCGCTCTTGATAAGAAAAGAAAAACTGTTAATATCAATTTTCCGATATTTTAATACATTATGGTCCAATATAGGAATATTGTCAACATTGAAATGAGACAACTTCCTATATGATCCGATTGCGCAATATGCCCAACCGTTCTATCTCCAGTTCCACCACATCGCCCGGCTGCAGATAAGGATGGATCTCCTCGCCCAATTCCAACAGGCAACCCGTGCCAACCGTTCCCGACCCGATGACATCCCCGGGGACCAGTTCGCACTCCGCCGAAGCCCGTTCAATCATTTGCGCAAAGGTCCAATGCAAATCCTTCACATTCCCCCGGGAAAGCTCTTTTCCGTTGACACGCGCGCTCATTGACAGTGCCCAGTGTTCACCTTCGCGACAATCCTCCAACTCATCCGTTGTCACCAAATAGGGGCCCAGTGATGTGGCAAAGTCTTTTCCTTTCGCCGGTCCGAGGCCGACCGCCATTTCTTGCCGTTGCACATCCCGCGCACTCCAATCATTCATGATCATGAACCCTGCGATATGGGAAAGCGCCTCGCTCCGGGCGATGTTTTTGCCTTTTTTGCCGATGACGCAGGCGATTTCCAATTCATAATCCAATTGTTCGGTATAAGCCGGTTTTTTTAGGGACATCTCCGTTCCAACCACGGCCCGATGGTTGGAAAAATAAAAAACGGGAATCTCATACCATTCGGGCACCATCTTCAACCCCCGCTTTTGGCGGCAGGTCAAAACATGGGCCTCAAACGCGTAAAAATCGCGCAAACTGGTCGGCAACGGAAGGGGCGAAAACAGATCCACCTCTTTTAAACTTAAGGCAACCGGTTCCCCTTCCACCTTCAAATTCAACCAATCTCTCTGCCCCAAAGCGGAATCCAACTGCTGCAAAAAGTGGCGCTCCGATTCACTCCGCTCCAGATAGGTGAGCATATCCGTGGCGAGACGGTAAGGAAAGACGAGGTTTTGCTTCATCTCCAAATACGACTGGGCCAACCCGACGTCGATCACATGGCCGTCCCGCACCCAACCCAAACGCGCCAACACTCCATCCTGTGCCTGAATATTGAGTTCATCCGCTTTAACCATATAGGTAACCAACTTCATCCGCATTTCCCTCCTTCCATTTACAATATTCCAAGGTCGCTCCATTTAGCAAGCGGTTTCACCCCGCCCATGCGTTGCCGGAGCAAAAAGAAAAACAGACTTCGTCACAAAGTCTGTAAAATGGAGGTTTTCGCTTTTAATGTCTCTCTAACGATTTGTTTGCTGGCATCCACCGACATCAACGACTCAAACCGCTCTTTCATCCGCCCCACTTGGATCGGCGAATCGAACAGTTTGGCCACTTGCAAGCGGATGGTGGATGGACGCGTAATCATGGCCACCCGGTGATGCAGGAGATACTGTTGATTCGCTTCTTCCTGCCCTGGGAAGGCCTCAAACAACAGCATGGGCAACCGTTTGGATATCGCTTCGCTAATCGTCAATCCGCCCGGTTTGGTAACCAATAGATCCGCCGCGGACATCCATAAGGGGATATCGGTTCGAAACCCTTCAATCCGTATATGCGGCGCGGTAAACTGCCGGGTCAACCGTTCATGCAGCGTCCGATTCTTGCCCGCCAAAACGACAAACTGCAGATGGGTTAAGCTTTGCAACTCATTCACAATCTGCTCTAATGGACCTAGACCGGTACCTCCGCCCATTATGAGAACCACCGGACGATGGGAAGACAACCCCAACCGACGGCAGGCCTCTTGTTTGGAGACATACTCATAAAAAGACGGATGAACCGGAATTCCCGTTTCAACCAAAGTGAGTCCCGTTTTCCACTGAATCCGCTCAAATTGATCCTGGTTGGGCAACCTTTTGGGGACACACAGGACATGCGGCACCCGCGCGAGCCAAATGGGATGCAACTCATAGTCCGTCACGACCCCCACCGTTGGAATCTGCTCGCATTTGCCTGGACACATGAGCAAACCAAACGGATGGGTGGTTACGATTTTGGTCGGTTCCGTCGCACAGATCAGCTGATTCAGCTTTTTGCGAATGGACCAGCCCATCTTTTCGATCACTTCACTGGAAACATACCGGATGACTTTATTATGATGAGTCCAATCATATAAATAATAGTATAAGGTCGGAAATTTATTTAACATGCCATGATACCCAGATTGCAACAGGGGATGAAAACTGTTTGGAATCAATTGCAGAAGATCGACGACTTCTGCCGTAACAGCTGGCTGTTTATTAAATTCGCTGGCCAAAGCTTTTGCCGCAGCGTTGTGGCCTGTCCCAAATCCCATTGAAAGCAAGAGTATGCGTTCGATGGCACTCCCCTCCTTAACCCATCTATCCCCATTATACTTCGCGCTTCATCCGCATCTATAAATCTAATGATTTCTTAATTAATCTTAACTGACTATTAATACAAGCCAAACCGTCATTTTTGCTTGTCCGCCATCGCACTTTGCGCCATGCGGATCAGCTCTTTCACCATATTTCCACCGATGGCGCCGCCGATTTTGCCGGCGTCTTCCGCTTTCAGCTCGCCATTCCCTTGCTCCTTAAGCGGAATATCCAGTTGCTTGGCTACTTCCATACTTACGTCATCTGGGCTCGTTATATTCGTGCCCAATACCTTGCTCATCACATTCGTCTTGAACAAGTCCATTTCCTGTCTTGCATTTGGAATCAATAACCTGTTTTTTCTTCTGCGTGCCATTGCACCCACCTCCTGTGAAATTAGTTTGCGATAGCACGCAGCCAAATATGAGGGTGAAACCATTTTTTTATTCTACACTTTTTGCTTATCCCACGCAAAAATGCCCACATGCTCTTATGGTATATACCGCATCCCCTTCACCTGCAAACTTAAAATCACTGCTTTCACAACAAAAATGAGGTTTGGAACATGATGCCGTCAGCCCTGGCAAACAAAAAAAGCACAACCTGCTTGTCAGGTTGTGCTTCTGAGGGCAAGGGCCCCGTCATTATCCGCGTGCTGCGAGATAACGCTTGTTCACTTCCTCCCAGTTTACCACGTTCCAGAAAGCGTCGATATAAGCTGGGCGTTTGTTTTGGTATTTGAGGTAGTAAGCGTGCTCCCACACGTCCAGGCCCAGGATGGGGGTAGCGCCTTCCATTAATGGGCTGTCTTGGTTGGGGGTGCTGGTCACTTCCAATTTGCCATTTTTCACAACCAACCATGCCCAACCGCTACCGAAGCGTTTCACTGCCGCATCGGTAAATTGTTGTTTGAAGGCATCAAAGCTGCCGAAGGTGTCTGCAATCGCCTGACCCACTTCACCGGTTGGCTCACCGCCGCCATTGGGGCTCAAGATTTCCCAGAAGAGGGTGTGGTTTGCATGGCCCCCACCGTTGTTGCGAACAGCCGTACGAATGCTTTCTGGCAAAGCATTGAGGTCGGAGATCAATTCTTCCACGGATGCAGCGCTCACTTCATGCCCTTCGAGTGCCGCGTTCAGGTTGTTAACATACGTCGCATGGTGACGGTCATGATGAATCTCCATCGTCTGCGCATCAATATGCGGTTCCAATGCATCAAAAGCGTATGGCAGTGCCGGTAATTCGAATTTTGCCATTGTGAAACCTCCTATGTAAATATGTCAATGGTTGAACTAAGAGCTGTCAACATAGGTTACCCTTTTTTATTATGCAAAAAACTCATAATGTTAGTCAACGAAGTCGCCTAAAAACTTGCGCCTCAGTCGAAAATTTTCGTCAACTCCGTCACATCGTTCAAGATATAATCGGCTTTCAGTTGCACAAATTTTTCCCGCGCCGCTTGCCCCGTCAAGCCGGTTAAAGTGGCCGCGAAGGCGCAGCCCATTTTTTTGGCGGCCAGGTAATCGGCAACGGAATCACCCACAATCAAAATCTCCGCCCCATCAGCCAGTGGCAACGCAAAGTTCAAGCACTCTTCCGCGGTGGAGTCTTTCCCCAAGTACGCTTTGATATAGGTATACGGTTCCGGTTTGCCCAACGGCGCCCGTCCGGGATAGGTTTCCTCCGCGGCGATCACGTCCGTTGCCGTTGCCACATGCGGCTGATCAAACAGTTCAAACAACCCCAGCTCCTTCAGCGGCACTTCCGTCTCGACAAAGGTGCGACCTGTACCGATTCCCACGGTTACCCCTTTGGCCTTAAGACTTTTCAGCATCCGGCCCATCTGTTCAGGGGCGGCGATGGGAATCTCGTTTTGCAGAAATCCCGTTTTTCCGGGCATCCGCACCTCATTCTTTTCGATACGTTTATACAACTCATCCCCCAAATACCATTCTTGATATACGGAATAACCGCATTCCCACAGGGCGCTGTTGCGTGAAAATTGGTTCACTTCCACGCCAAACCAGTTGGAAGCCAGTTCATTAAAGTAAGTGAGCAAGGCCATTTTATCCAGCTGATCCTTACCGGCAAACAAAGTTGGGAACTTCGCGAAATCAGGCACAAACTGTTTGCGCTCTTCGCCCGCCCATGACTTGATCCGGGAAATGGCCTCAGCCGTGATAGGTTGGCCAAGAAACGCCCGCACTTCCGCCTGATGCGTTGGATACAAGTGTTTCAGCAACAGGAGCAGTTGCCCCGCAAAGGCAAGGTATACCATGTCCCAATTGGAATTGAGTCCCCGTGTCTTCATCCAATCCAGCACGCGGTTGTGATCAAACACCTGATCACGAATGGACCGAATGGCTTCCTCCGACGGTTGGACACGATGCTCAGCCTGGGGCAAATCAAGAAAATGGGGCGCATAGAGCATTTCCCATACAGAAAGAGCCGAGGCATCAAAGCATCGCTCTTCGCTCAAAAACACACCATCCACATCAAATAAGACCATCTTATACACCCATGAACCCTCCCACCAAGATCAGATTGGGTGAACCATTGTTCAATTAAGTGATTTCCCTCTGTTATGACATTGATGTTACCATCAATCCTCTCTTAACTTCCAGTCTTTATTGTATCAAAGCGTTACAATTTTACCGCAGCGAGCACTCAAATAATGTATATAGTGATCTTTCATTTATTTTTAAATTATTTTGATTATATAGTCTTCACAGAGAATTAGACATGGAGTATGATCAAAGGAGAGAGATTTGTCAAAATTTGCCCGTCGCGCTTCTTCATCCCAAAGGGGGAGGGAATATGTTGTTTAATAGAAAAACATTTATCAGCACGAGTTTGCTTGTCATGATCGCCCTGTTGGCAACATTCATTATTCCACAGCACAGTTACGCCGCTTCTGTTGACTACAAAATAGAAATCAACAAAAAAACCAATAAGCTGTATCTTTACAAAAATGGAAGCGTAAGCAAAGTATATCCCGTCGCCACCGGGCGCACCAATGATCTCACGCCGGAAGGAACCTGGCCGATAGTGGTCAAGATCAACAAGCCCGGTTGGAAAAACATCCCGGGGGGCCATCCGGACAATCCTCTCGGCGAACGTTGGAATGGTCTCAGCGTTCGCGGTGACCGTGGACGCACCTATGGCATTCACGGGACGAATAATCCCAAATCGATCGGAACGCACGCCTCCAGTGGTTGTGTGCGGATGTACAACAAAGATGTCATCGAACTGTACAACACGATTTATGAAGGCACCCCCGTCTGGATTCATAGCGGCGCAAGCAACAATAAATGGCGCGGCGACAGTCGGGTCGGCCTCAAACCCAAATCGGGCACAGCCACCATCACCGCCAGCAATGTCAACGCCCGTACGGGCCCTTCTACCGGTTCGTTTGTCATCCAAACGCTAAATAAAGGAACCCGCTTGCCGGTAACGGGCATTTCCGGCGATTGGTATCAGTTGAAACTTTCCAATGGCCGTCTCGCTTTTGTTCATAGTCCATACATCCAATACTCAGCCGGGGGGTCCACCACACCTCCCTCTAGTGTTATACCCGCTAGCGGACAGGTGGTCGTTACCGCTTCAGTTGCTAATGTTCGGTCTGCACCAAGCTTAAACGCTTCGGTCATAACCAAAGCGAAACAAGGCGCCAAATTCACTCTGACCGGGATCAGCAGCGAATGGTTTCGCATCAAATTGCAGAATGGATCCACGGCTTACCTGCACCATACCGTAGCCAAGAAAACAACCGCTTCCGCCTCCACGGTGAAAGTGACCGTTAACCTGGCCAATATCCGTTCCACCCCTTCCTTTTCCGGCAAGGTTCTCCAACGCGTAAGCAAGGGAACCGTTCTGACGAAAACGGGAGTGTCCGGCGAATGGGTGCAAATCCGCTTAAAGAGCGGATCGACAGCCTATATTCATCAGTCCTGCGTCTCTTAATGTTCATATCGCGGCGGTTCACTTTATGGCGCTCATTCGGCGCCATATTTTGTTAAATAATAATTCATATTTTAGCTAAAATATAATATTCCGTCCGATCCGTTTTCCTTGTATAGTAAAAAAGAAAAACCTGTTATTGCTTATTTTTGATGAATGTTTGAAGGGGAAACCATACATTTCTTTTCAAAATAAGCTAAAAATGAAGCAAAATCAAAAATATAATTAAAAATATCATAAAGAGAGGTGAAACCCACCTGCTCGTCATATGGCCCGCAGGTGGGAAGAGCTACGGTTAGACATCTTAAATGGTTCGTCCCGACCCTGATCGCCATCACGGTCGCTTTCGGTTTCTTTTACACGACGGCTGGGGCCGCATCCAACTATCAAGTGGAAATCGATAAGACAAACAACAAGTTACACTTATACAAAAACGGCGAACTGAAACAAACGTATCCAGTCGCTACCGGCCGGACAGAAGAACTCACTCCGGAAGGCACCTTTACGATGGTCGTCAAAATCAACAAACCGGGTTGGAAAAACATTCCCGGAGGCGATCCGAATAATCCGCTCGGCGAAAAGTGGTTGGGCTTGAGCGTTAATGGTGATAACGGGCGCACCTATGGAATTCACGGCACCAATAAGCCCGAATCCATTGGGACCCACGCTTCCAGTGGATGTGTGCGCATGAAAAAGGAAGATTTGATCGAACTGTACAATACCATTCCGGAAGGAACGCCTGTATGGATACATAAAGGAGCTTCCACTGGCAAATGGTCTGGTGACCCCTCTTTCGCTGTACAACCGACCCAAGGGAAAGTAAAAGTCACCGTAAACTTGGCCAACGTGCGTACCGGCCCATCGATTGGTGCTTTCATCATCCAACAGGAGAAAACGGGCGTAATCTTGGAACTGACAGGATTCGTTAAAGATTGGTATCAAGTGAAATTGGAAAACGGAAAAATCGGGTACATTCACAATTCGACCGTAACCAAAGTTTCCGGCCAAACAGGGAATTCACCCGTAGCCTCGTTTACTCCTAAAAGCGGAACCATCGTGACGACCGAGAGTGTGGTCAACATCCGTTCCACGCCTTCGCTGAGCGCCCCGATTGTGCAAAAAGTGCAGCAAGGGACGAAAATCACCTTGACGGGTGAGAATAAGGATTGGTTCCGTGTGCAATTGACGACTGGATACACGGCCTATGTCCATAAATCAGTAGCCAAATTGGCCACTCCTTCAACACCGGCGCAGCCGCAAATGGTGACCGTAACAGTGAACCTGGCCAACATCCGCAATGCCCCATCGCAAAAAGCCACCATCATCATGCGTGTGGCCAAAGGGACGAAATTAGAAAAAACAGGGACAAACGGCGAATGGTTTATTGTGAAGTTAAAAGATGGGCGCACTGGATTTATCCACAATTCAGTCGCCCAATAAGATATATCCCCTTCAAAAAAGGAGCCCCCAAAGAGACTGATGCAGAAAGATTACTTAAAAATGATTATTCTACAGTTTTTGGAACCAAAACGGCTCA